>JBASYJ010000206.1:0-39460 GCA_049277435.1 Prolixibacteraceae bacterium | reverse complement strand
TTTCTGAAATTAAGTCGTATTAAATATGAAGAAATCAAGAAAGTTAATCAATGCAATAATGGTGCGAATCTAGCCCCTTATAGGGGCAATTTTAAGTCCACCTTCTTAGAGGGTGGATTCTTTAATTCTCAGTCAGCATATCCCAAACAATTTCAGTTGGTTTGGAATACCGTTGTTGGTCGCGATGTCATTGTTCCGGTGATGAATGCGAATAATCCACTTTTGGCTGAAATCAATCTCATGGGTTTGTCGCAGTCGAAATTATTCGAATTTATAAACCAAAGAGATTCCCGGAATTGGGGAGTGCTTGCCGGAACATCGAAAACTATTCCATTGCATTTGTATCTGGCAAATGATCAATCCACTCTTTCCGGACTTGCTGAATTTTTGAATGTTAATCAGTCTGAAATGTCCGGAATTTCCCCGGTAAGTGTTTCTGAATTGGCTGACGCTGTTCAGAAGGATCCGAATGCCTTGGGCTTTTGCCGCCTGGTAGATGTTACTGGTCAGAAAGATCAGCAACTGGCAGCCGGTTTAAAACTTGTGCCGATCGATCAGAATGGAAATGGAAAGATAGATTACATGGAAAACATTTATGAAAATCTGCAATCATTTTCTCGTGGGGTCTGGATTGGGAAATATCCAAAAGCATTGTCTTCCAGGATTTATCTGGTGACTGATGAGAAAATCGAAAATCCAACTGAACTTGCTTTTGTAAAATGGATATTAACAGACGGTCAACCTCTGCTGACAGAAAATGGATTCAGTGAACTTTTTTATTCTGAACGGCAATCTCAGCTGGCAAGGTACGATACACCAGCAAATTATACCGAAGTTGCGGTTGAAAAAGCGAATACTTTCCTGGCACTTCTGCTTCTGATGCTGTTTTTTATTGTCATGACCGGAGTTGTCATTGATTTGATATTCCGGCGTTTCAGAAACAGGAAAAGAGCTCCGGCTGGTGTGGATGACACTTCAAACCTTGTCTTTGATGAAAATCTGGTATCTGTTCCAAAAGGATTGTACTTCGACAAAACACATACCTGGGCATTCAGGAAGAAAAACGGACTGGTAAAAGTTGGAATGGATGATTTCATGCAGCATGTTACCGGAATTATTACCCGGATTGAGTTGAAAAATGCCGGGGATAATGTTAAAAAGGGAGAATTTCTTTTTTCAATTGTTCGTCAGGGCAAAATGCTGAATATCTATTCACCGGTTTCAGGAAAAATTACTTCACTCAATAAGAATCTGCTGGCAAATCCATCATTAGTCAACCTTGCCCCATACAACGAAGGTTGGGTATATGAAATTGAACCGGCAAACTGGGAACTTGAAATGCAGTATCTCACACTGGCTGATAAATACATCAACGGACTTAAACTTGAATTTACCAGGCTAAAGGAATTTTTTGGCTTTGTTTATAAGCCTCATTCATTGGCTTTTGCTCAAGCCGTTTTGCAGGATGGAGGAGCCCTGAAAGATCATGTTTTGGCTGATCTTGGGCCTGAAGTCTGGGATGATTTTCAGACCAGATTTATTGATGGTTCCAGATAAAACTGAATCAATTACACCTGCCAAAACAACTACTTAGAGTCTGTATATCAACATCTTGATGTTTATAGACAGACTCTAAGTATAAAGCACTATTTCTAATACATGTAATCATTTGAATAATTAAATTGTTTCTGTATCTTAAACACCTTGAAAAAATAATTGAATTGAAGATAAAAATATCTTCAATATTTAATAACAGACAACTAAATTTACGTCTATGTTAGTGGAGCCGAGAAGAATAGAGGAAACATGTTCGAAATGTAAAGACCGTTGTTGTGCGCGTTGTTTTGATGAGGGCGAAGAAAGCATTTTTAACTGTCTTACAACTGAAGAATTAGAATGGATGGTAAAAGAAAAAAGGCACGTCCATTTTAATGCCGGTGAAACCATTTTGAAACAGAATACCTCAGCAAGCCATATTGTGTGTATTAAGAATGGACTTGTTAAGATTATTGCCGAAGGGGAAGGGGATAAAAAACTGATCTTAAGATTGGTTGCAACCCATTCAATTTTAACCGGAGGTGGGATTTTTATAGATGAAGTCAGGCATTTTACCGCCACTGCTGTCACCGCGGTTGATTGTTGTTTTATTGATTCAGACAAAATCTTTGAGTTAGTTTCAAAAAACAATCGTTTTGCTTTTGAATTATTAAAATTAAATAACCGGCAAAATATTCAAATGCTCGATAATTTAGTTGGGATAACTCAGAAATACATGCCGGGTCGGGTTGCCGATTTACTATTATACCTGAAAAATGAAATATTTTTATGCAATCCGTTTAATACCCGATTGTCGCGGCAGGAATTAGCCGATATGACAGGGATGACCATGGAAAGTTTCATTCGTATCCTGAAAGAATTTAAAACCTCAGGTATCATAGCGGTTGATGGAGGGAATCTTCATCTCCTCGATGAAGATGCCCTCCAGTTAATCAGCAAAAAAGGTTAATTTTTTTTATTCCTACGAATTGATATTTGTCAATGGTTGACCTGTCATAAATCAGGACAATACCTTGTATACATCAATGAAATCGGACAGGATAAGTCGGTTAAGGTTCCTATTTTAGCCATATGTAAATCTGTTAAAAACGGATATGCAAAATGTATTCAAATAGTAATTTTAATATACTTATTCTATGAAACTTAAAAACATTTCCCGACTATTGCTGATGGCTTCAGTAATTTTATTTCTTGCCCCTTCATGCGTTAAAGAAGGTCCTATGGGCCCCGCTGGTGCTGATGGTGTTGATGGTAAAGACGGTGCCAATGGAGCTGATGGACAAGTAACCTGTTTAGTTTGCCATTCAGGAACAAACATGGCTGAGAAAAAAGCTCAGTTTGCCATGTCAGAACACAGTGTTGGTGCGATCGCGGTGGATTACGCCGGAGGACGTGCCTCTTGTGCACAATGTCACTCGCACGAAGGCTTTATTCAATGGGCTGAATTTGGAAAAGTTGCAGGAGATATAACTGATCCAAGTGCATGGAAATGCTCAACTTGTCATGGACTTCATCAAACATTCGAAGCTAAGGATTATGCATTCCGTGTTAGTGGACCAGCAAAATTGTATCCTGATAACACTAAAACCAAAACTTTGGATGTGAAGGGCAATAGTAATCTATGTGCTACTTGTCATCAAGCCAGGGTGTATGAACCAAATATCGCTACTCCTGGAGAAACCTTTAAAATTACAAGTACACATTACGGACCACATCACGGACCACAAGGTAATATTGTAGCTGGAATTGGATTTGCTGAAATTCCTGGATCTGTTGCTTATCCGGTTGCTGGTTCATCAAAACATTTGGAACAAGCTTCATGTACTGGTTGTCACATGGCTACATTTACTGCGAAACAAGGTGGGCACTCATTTATTCCGAGTGTTGATGCATGTAATAAATGTCATGGTGCAACTCTCACCGATTACAACTATGGTGGAGTACAATCTGATGTTAAAGCAAAATTGGATCAACTTCGTGATAAATTAGTTGAATTGGGAGTTGTTGAATATATTGAAGCTGATGCAGCTTATGAACCAAAAGTAGGTACATATCCAATGATTCAGGCACAGGCTTACTTTAACTGGATTGGAATTACTGAAGACAGAAGCGAAGGTGTTCACAATCCAAAATATGTGAAAGCTTTGTTGACTAATACTCTTGAAGCACTTAATAAATAAGGTGGTTATATGATTTATGTAAAAAAGGCTTCTTTTTTTAATGGAAGCCTTTTTTGTATTATTATACAAAAATGAATGCTATGAAAAAGAATATCGTATTTCTTGTTTTTATTTTGTTTTCCTTGTTTATTACCGGATGCAAATACGACTTCATCATGCCAGAAGAAGTACCTGTAATTGATAATGGTGGCGAACCAATCAGTTTTGCAACTCAGGTTGTACCTATTTTTTCAGCCAGTAATAAATGTACTTCCTGTCACCAGCCAGGTGGATTGGGAAATCCTGATTTGTTGACAGCAAGCTCTGTTTATGCCAATATTGTACCTGCGTATGTAAATACCGGTGCCCCTGAAACCAGTAAAATCTATATTAATTCTACTTCAGGAAATCATAATAACACCAAGTTATCTGCGCTACAGGCCCAATTACTTCTTACCTGGATTACAGAAGGAGCTCAAAACAATTAGTGCAAACATTTAATATTCGCAGAAATGAAAAAAAATATTCTAATAATACTTCTTTTTGCCCTTATTTCGGCACCTTCTTTTGCTCAGGATTCAAGCGAAGCTGTTGTTAAAGAAAAAGATTATCCGGTTAGCGGTACGTTCGAAAGTGGTATCCTGATTGATGCGCAAACAGTGGTTATTCCTGATGCTAAAACGTTGGAAATGGTCATTCAGCACAAATTCGGAACCGTTGAAAACGGACGTTCGAACTTGTGGGGAATTTATGGTTCGGCAAACATTCGGATTGGATTAAATTATGTACCGTTAAAGAATGTTCAGATTGGTGCTGGAATTACAAAAAAAAGCATGATGACCGATCTGAATGCTAAATGGTTAGTTTTGCAGCAAACCCGCAAAAACAGCATTCCAGTGTCGGTTGCCTTGTATGGTAGTGTCGGTATCGATGGCCGTAATATCAGTGCATTCGAAACAGGGATGGTGCGTGAAGGTTATTCAACTGGTTTGTTAAATGAATATGCTTTTGCTGATCGTTGCAACTACTTCTCACAATTAATCATTGGCCGGAAATTTAACGATATGCTGTCCTTACAGGCAGGTGTTAGTTTCACTCATTACAATGCCGTTGGAGTGATGTATGATCACGACCGGATTGGCGTTCATGCCAGTGGCCGTATTAAAGTGAGTACTCAGGGATCAATCATTTTCAACTATGATGCTCCTTTAAAAATTAAAGACATTTCAGATCAGGTGGAGTGGACCAATTTCCCGAAACCTAATTTAGCTGTTGGTTATGAAGTTTCAACAGGAACTCACGCATTCCAGATGTTCATAAGTTCAAGTTCTTCATTGCTTGCACAGGACAATATCATGTGGAACCAGAATGACTGGCAAAATAAAGGTTGGTCAGTTGGTTTCGTTATTACCAGATTGTGGGGTTTTTAATTTTTGAGCAACTAAATTACTTTATTTAGAAAAATGGTAATATCCTGTACTTGAGGAATATTACCATTTTTTAATTGTGGGATGAATACTTAAAAAGTAATCTGAATGGTTAGATCGAATTTAACACTTGGTTAAAAAAGTTGACGCATAAGGAATATAAATTATGTTTTATTTCTAAAACACCATTTAACAAAGATCCTTTTATAATGAATTATCGTTTTTCAATACTAATTGCAATTATTTTTATTGGCTCTGTATGGATAGCTAATGGTCAGTCATACCTAAATGCGAATCAGCATCCATGTTTAAAATGCCATTCCAATCAATCTTATTCTTTCCATAATGATCTTGCCGACCGGGAAGAAAAGAGGCTAATGAATCCATACTATATTCTGGATACCATTGCTATGACAGCTGGAGTACACAAGCAGTTTGATTGTACCGACTGCCATTCGTTTGAATATAGTACCTATCCGCATCAGGCAAATTTAAAACTTGAGCCTCTAAGTTCCTGTTTGGATTGTCATGGTGGTGACGAATCTTTTGCTTCTTATCAGTTCGAACGAATTGAGGAAGAATTCAGGAAGAGTGTTCATTTCCAGATTTCAGGAGAAAGTTTTAACTGCTCGAAATGTCATAGCCAGCATACGTATACTGCCACAGCTCGCAATAGCAGTAATGTTATGGAGATAGTTGACTACAGCAATAAAATGTGCCTTTCATGTCACAACGATATGAAGAAATACAAAATGATTTCAGGGCACGAAAATCCGAAGTTAGTTCAGGTTCACGATTGGTTGCCAAATCAGGAGTTACATTTTCAGCATGTGAGATGTATCGAGTGTCATACCGAGGTGGTGGATAGTTTAATGGTTTCGCACAATATTCTTAGTAAGGATAAAGCATTAAAAAAATGCGTTGAATGCCACAGTGCAAATTCCAGGTTAAAAGCTTCGTTGTATAAATATCAGAATTTACAGAATCGTTCGGAAAACGGAGATGTGAATACTGTTTTAGCTAACGAATCTTACATTATTGGTTCGCACCAAAGCCCGTTTCTTAAGTTACTTAGTGTTATTTTTTTCCTACTAACCCTGACAGGCATTATTATTCATAGTGTTTTCAGAATATTAAAAAAGAAATAAGATGACTACAACTGAAAAACTATATTTTTATCCGGTCTGGCTAAGAATCTGGCACGGATTAAATGCGATTGGTATTATAACCTTGATTCTGACTGGTATTTCGATGCAATCGAGCGTAGAGTCATCACATATCCTTAATTTTAATGTGGTCGTTAATCTTCATAATATCGCTGGTATACTTGTTACTCTTTGTTACTTTGTTTTCTTCTTGGGAAATTTATTTACAGCGAATGGGAAATTTTATATCGTTAAACCTAAAGGTTTTTTAAAACGACCAATTCGGCAGGCATATTATTATGCATGGGGCATGTTTCACGGAATGCCAGCTCCCTATCCACTTTCAGCAAAACGGAAATTCAATCCATTACAGAAATATTCTTACATCGCGGTGATGTATTTGTTTGTTCCGGTAGTCATCATTACAGGTATCGCTTTATTGTTTCCTGAAATTATCATTGATAAGGTTTATACTTTCAGTGGAGTGTTTGTTACTGCGGTTTTTCATTCAGCTATGGGATTTTTTATTTCAATTTTTTTAATCGTACATCTTTATATTGCCTCTATCGGAAAATATCCTTTAGAGAATTTCAAAAGCATTATTACCGGATGGCATCACATTCATTGAGGTACTAGCATTGACTAAATAAGGATTAATTTTAGTTCATTAATTATCAGATTTGAAATTGTTTTTTACCTGTTTTTACAAAATTGGTTGTGATTGATATGGAAGCTTCAATAGACTTATACAAAAAGAGAATGTTATGGTAGGATTTTCTAAGTCTTTTTCGCCTGACAATTTATTCAGGTTCATTATTAAATCGACTTCAGGAATTACTGGAATTGATTTTGGCTTGATGCGAAACGCATTACAAATGCTGGCAATAAATCTTGTTTTGATTCTTTTTGTCGTCACATTTGCAGGACCCAACAATTTGTCGGCACAAACCAATGATGATTGTTTAATGTGTCATGACGATCCTGGATTAAAATCCGAGAAACCAGGAAGAAATTTATCAAGGTATGTTCCTGCAAATACGCTGGATCATTCTGTTCATAAAAGTGTGACCTGTGCTGCCTGTCATGCTGATGCCGCTGTCGAAGATTATCCTCATGCCGAGACACTTAACCCAGTTGATTGTGGTTCCTGTCACACCGATGCAAAAGAAAAATATCTGAGAGGAGTTCATGGCCGGGCTTTTTTGGCAAACGAAAAGTATGCGCCAACGTGTAAAGAATGCCATGGTACACACCAGATTCTACACAACAGCGATCCAAAGTCACGCACCTATAAAATGAATATTCCGATTTTGTGCGGATCTTGTCACAAGGAGGGTGCACCTGTTGCCCGAAATTACAATATCACCGAGCACAATATTCTGGAGAATTACAGTTTGGGTATTCATGGTCAGGGTTTATATAAAAAGGGACTGACTGTTTCTGCAACATGTAACGATTGCCACGGAAACCACATGATTTTGCCTCATACCAATACCAGTTCAACCATCTCTCCGAAAAATATTGCGACAACCTGTATGAAATGTCATGCACGTATTGAGGATGTGCATACGAAGGTAATCAATAAAGAACTATGGGAAAGTAAACCTGGAGCAATTCCGGCCTGTACTTCCTGTCATCCGCCGCATAAGGTTGAAATGCAGAATGTTATTTCAAATATTTCGGATAAAACATGTTTGAAATGTCATGACAATGAAAATACCCATAAAGTTGTTGATGGTAAAGATGTTTCCTTAAAGGTAAATATTGGCGATCTGGCCATTTCGACACATAAAAACATCACCTGTGTAAAATGCCATTCGGATGTTTCTATTCATGCAAAACGTCCGTGTGAAACGGTTGGTAAAGTTGATTGTTCTGCCTGTCATGCTGAAGAAGCTGACATTTATTTTCAGAGCGGGCATGGACAGGCCTATTTCAATAAGAACGCAAATGCGCCTTATTGTACCGATTGTCATGGGACGCACCTTGTGAAACCTAAAGCAGATGAAAGTTCACCTGTTTTCAGATCTGCCATTCCAAAACTTTGCGGCGAATGTCACCAAAAGGACGGAAAAGCTGTTCAGGGAACCAATCTTCACGAAGAGGATGCTTTCAACGATTATTCTACCAGTGTGCATGGTAAAGGTTTATCTGAAAAGGGATTACTTTCAGTTGCTGTTTGTACGGATTGTCATACGACTCATTTTAACCTGAAAGCCTCTGATGCCCGATCGTCTGTAAGTCCGAAAAACATTGCTTCTACCTGTGGTAATTGTCACAAAGGTATTTATAATGAATACATTGCCAGCGACCATGCATTCAGGGGAAAAGACGGACAAATTGAATATCCTACCTGCGAAACCTGCCACACGGCTCATAATATGTCGGAAGTACATGAGGATAAATTTATGTCCGAAATCACCGTTCAGTGTGGTAAATGTCACACCAAACTGACAGAAACCTATTTGGATACCTATCACGGGAAAGTTTACCAATTGGGTTATCTTCAGGCTGCAAGGTGTTCCGATTGTCACGGTGCCCATAATATTCTGAATCGACATAATCCGAACTCTTCAATCAATCCACAAAACATTGTGGCAACCTGCCAGAAATGTCACGCTGATGCAAATCAGAAATTTACAGGTTATCTGACTCATGCGACCCATTCGAACAAGAGCGAATTTCCTTGGCTTTACTACACTTACTGGGCGATGACTACATTACTCATCAGTGTATTCCTGTTTTTCGGAATTCATACCTTGTTGTGGTTGCCACGATCGATTGATGCTATGCGGAAAAAGAAAAAACAAGAGAAAGAAAAAGGAGAAAAGGTCTATATTCGTCGGTTTTCCAGAAATCAGCGGATCACTCATCTTTTCGTTATTGTAAGCTTCCTTTCGCTGGCATTTACCGGTATGTTACTGAAATTTGCCTACATGGAATGGGCTAAATTCTATGCGAAATTAATCGGTGGAGCGAATGTAGCAGGAGTTATTCACCGGATTGCCGCAGTAGTCACTTTTGGTTATTTTGCCTATCATGTGTTCAGTCTAATTAAAATGAAAATCAGCAATAAACAAAAGTTGTCCGGTTTCATTTTTGGAAAGAATTCACTCATGTTTAATGCTCAGGATCTAAAAGATTTGTGGGCTTCATTAAAATGGTTTACCGGAAGAGGACCACGTCCACATTACGGACGTTGGACTTACTGGGAAAAATTTGACTACATGGCTGTTTTCTGGGGAGTAGTTGTAATTGGATCCACTGGTCTGATTCTATGGTTCCCGGTATTCTTTACCATGTTGCTTCCTGGCTGGGTCATCAATGTGGCTCAGATTATTCACAGTGATGAGGCTTTATTGGCAGTTGGATTTATTTTCACGATCCATTTTTTCAATACCCACCTGCGTCCTGAATCATTCCCAATGGATACCGTTATATTTACCGGTCATGTTGAACTTGAAGAATATAAGGCTGATCGTCCAAGGGAATATGAGGAACTTGAAAAATCGGGAGTACTCGAAAGTGTTACCGTGAAGAAAGATTTCTCGTCAAAGCAGATGCGGATTGTTAAATTTTTTGGTTATATCTTCCTGTTTACCGGAATTATACAAGTAATATTTATTATCTATTCTCTGCTTTCCCATTAGTATTCGAAGTAGTAAAATAACTGAAACTTGCCGGAGTATGCAGCATTTTAAACTGTTACTTCGACAAGTTTTTTTTCGATATCTGTGATCTTTTCACCAGCAGATTTTCTAATGTATTTGATCGCAGTATGTAATGGATTCAGGATTCTGAAAATTTCATAATTTCTATTCTGATTTTTCAGAATTTTATCGTTGAAATTTGGTGGTTCATCATTAATATATAAATTATTGTTAATCCGGATTTCTTTAATCCTCTTTAATCTTCTGAAAATTAGTATAGAAAACTGACCGGTTGACACTTGTCAATGTGTGTTGAAATATTACTTTCTTTTGATAAACTTGCGGCATTATTTTCTTTCATCATTACTCAAAATATATCAGGTATGAAACTTCCTTCATCAATTAAAAACTGGATCTCAATTTCAGGAGCTGTTTTGGCAATTTTTAATCTTGCCACTATTTTTTCTTTAGTTGTTTTAAATTGGGTGTTTAATTTTGGGGGAACCTATATCGGTTTGTTTATTTACATGGTTCTTCCTGTTTTTATGATTTTCGGATTGCTTTTAATTCCGATTGGGATGCGAATAAACCGGGTAAAAGCCAGAAAAGCTGATCTTGAAGGAACTGAAAAGAACTGGCCGGTACTTAATTTTAACAATACTGGTACACGAAATGCTTCATTGATTTTTATTTTCGGAACGGTATTTTTACTGATTATTTCATCAATTGGAAGCTATGAGGCTTTTCATTACACCGAATCTGTTGAATTTTGCGGAAAACTTTGTCACGTGGTTATGGAACCTGAATATACCACTTATCATGGTTCTTCACACGAACGGGTTGCCTGCGTTGAGTGTCATGTTGGTTCGGGAGCAAGCTGGTATGTAAAAAGTAAAATGTCGGGTTTATATCAGGTGTATTCCGTGCTGGCAAAGAAATTTCCAACACCGATACCCACACCGATTGCAGACCTGCGTCCGGCTCGCGAAACCTGCGAACAGTGTCACTGGCCTGAAAAATTTTACGATGGAAAGTTAAGGGTTAAACATTCGTTCCTTGCCGACGATGAAAATACCGAGCGAATTATTAATCTTCAGGTTAAAACCAGTTCGAAAATGACTGCGAATGGATTTGAAAAAGGAATCCACCAGCACATTAGTCCTGATGTAAAGATTGAATATAAAACCACTTCAGAAAACCGTCAGGTAATTCCCTGGGTTAAATATACCAATCTGAAAACCGGTGAAAGCATGATCTTTAATGATAGCGAGAATACATTAAGTCAGGAAAAATTGGATTCGCTGGAAACCCGCGTGATGGATTGTTTGGATTGTCACAACCGGCCTGCACATAATTATAGGACCCCACAGAATTTTATCGACAAATCGATGACCGAAGGAAAGATTTCAAAAACACTGCCTGGTATTAAGCAAATTTCGATGCAGGCCTTGTATAAGGAATATCCAACCAAAGACAGTGCATTTTATGCCATCCGCAAGCAGGTCACCGATTTATATGAATCAGGTTATCCTGATTTATATAGCAGCAATAAAGCTGATATTGAAAATGCAATTGTAGAAATACAGACTGGTTATTCGAATAATATCTTTCCAACTATGAAAGCCAGCTGGAAAGGATATCCTAACAATGTGGGTCATATGGAATCTGACGGTTGTTTCAGATGTCACAACGACCGGCATTCCACTGAACAGGGGAAAGTTATTTCGAAAGATTGTAATATGTGCCATACCATTATGGCACAGGGAACTCCTGCCGAAATGGAATACTCCAATTCATTTGAGCCTTTAGAATTCAAACATCCGGTAGATATTGATGGTGCCGAGAAGACAGAAATGTGTTCATCTTGCCATTCTCAACTCTACTAAAATTTTGTTAATAACGAATAAATTTGGATGGCATTTTTTTTGTGAAAAGAAATATTAAATGCATTTTTATAATTGGAAACAGTTGAAAATTTATTCTCTGATTAAATAAACATTTGTTCAAAAATATCTTTAATATATTAAAAATCAACGACTATGAAATTACTTAAATTATCTTTCATTCTTGGAATGTTTATCATTTTAAGTTCAGCAGTTAATGCTCAGGATGCCAAATATATTGGGGCAGCCAAATGTAAAATGTGTCACAATAAAGCAGAAAAAGGCGAGCAGTATAACAAATGGCTGGCTAGTCCTCATGCTAAAGCCATGGATAAATTGAAAGGTGCAGATGCGACTAACCCAAAATGTTTGAAATGTCACTCTACTGCAGCAAGTGTCGATCAGGGCTTGATCGCTTCAATTACTGTTGCTGAAGGTGTATCTTGTGAATCTTGTCATGGACCAGGTAGTTTATACAAAACTGCAACGATTATGAAAGATAAAACTTTGGCAATGTCAAAAGGAATGATTATGCCGGACGAGAAAGTTTGTAAAAAATGTCACAACGAACAAAGTCCAAACTACAAAGGATTCAATTTTAAAGAATATTCAGCAAAAATTGCTCACGACGATCCAACAACCAAATAGTTTTGTTCATCGTTAGCTACCGAAAAATTCCTTTGTTTTAAGATTAAAACAAAGGAGTTTTTTTTATATCACATTCCTTTTGTTTTACCTTGATTTCATAGTCACTGTTATTAGTTTTTCTTCATTTATTATTCGAATATTGAAATTATGAAAAAAATAGTCTCTTTTCTTTTCTCTATGTTTTTCAGTGTTGTGTTGTTGTTGATCTTTGCTATTTCGATCGGCTACGCCACTTTTATTGAGAACGATTATGGCACTCCCACTGCTCAGGTCGTAATTTATCAGGCAAAGTGGTTCGAGATTCTTCTTCTTCTGGGAATATTAAACCTGATTGGCAGCATGTTTAAGTACAAGCTGTTTACCCGCAAAAAGTGGGCAATCTTATTGTTCCATTTAGCTTTTGTTTGCATTATTATTGGCGCCGGAGTTACGCGGTATTTTGGATTTGAAGGTAGTATGCATATTCGCGAAGGTGGAACAACAAATAAAGTAGTTTCAGAGGCGAGCTATATCAATCTGGAGGCTATCTCGGGCAATGATGTGGTGAAGAGTCAAACTCAGGTTAAATTTACTCCAAATTCGAATAACTCTTATGAAGAAGTGTTATCTGTTGGCAGTAAAGAAATAACTGTTGAAAACGAAATTTTTGTACCGAACGCATCTGAAATTACTGTTCCTGATGAGACCGGACAGCCTATAATTTCGATGCTTTTCAGTGATGGAAAATCGATGCGATCTGATTTTTTTCTTGAATTCCGGGAGAAAAAAGTACTGTCGGGTATGAGTTTTGGTTTCGAGACCGGAGATGGTTCTGCAAACATCGTTTTCAGTCGAAGTGTTGATGGTGGAATTCAAATGATTTCAGCCGATACGGTTTGGATTTCCAATACAATTTCAAAATCAGAAGAAAAATTGATTCCAAACGTTTTGAATCCTGTTGTTCCCAATCAATTTTATGTGGTGGAAAATTCGGGCTTTATCCTCCGGAAATATTTGCCCAAAGCGAAACCTTCGCTGGTTCAGTTGCCAAATCAATCCGGAATGTCGGTTTCGAATGCCTTTACTGCTAAAATATCTTCAGGAAACGAAATTCGCAGGGTCAATGTTTTTGAAAGCAGGGGTGAAGTTTCAGAACCAGTTAGTTGTACGATTGACGGTATAACACTGAACCTGACTTATGGGCCAATTCTTCGTGAATTACCTTTCAGTATCATGCTTCGCGATTTTCAGATTGAAAGATATCCAGGCTCGAACAGTCCTTCATCCTATGCCAGTGAAATTACTTTGAAAGATCCGAATTCCGGAGTCGAACGACCTTTTCGCATATTTATGAATAACATTTTAAATTATAGCGGTTACCGATTTTTTCAATCTTCCTTTGATCAGGATGAACTGGGAACTGTTTTGTCGGTAAATCAGGATTACTGGGGAACATTAATTTCATATCTGGGCTATTTCCTGATGACACTGGGAATGGTTTTTACGGTTTTCAGTAAACAAAGTCGTTTTCAGCAACTGGTTCGTTTAAGCGGAAAACTTCAGGCTAAAAGACAAATTGCAAAAATTATTCTGCTTGGATTGGTTCTGACTGGTTTTGGCAGCCTGAACAATAATGTTTTAGCTGTTGGAAATACTTCTGGCGATAAACACATCAAGGCATTTGGCGAATTATTGGTGCAGGATCATCAGGGCAGGATTGAGCCTGTAAATACACTTGCATCAGACTTGCTGAGAAAAATATCGAAGAAAGACAGCTGGGAAAAAATGTCCGCTGTGGAAGTATTTCTGGATATGAGCGCAAATCCTGGGAAATGGCATAATGTGCCCGTAATTAAAGTTGCAAATCCCGATTTGGCTTCAATATTGGGTGCGTCGGGCGGTTTTTTATCGTATGCCCAAATGTTCGATCAAACAGGTAATTACCGCTTGAATAATCAGGTTCAGGAATCGTATAATAAGAAACAAACTGAACGAAATAAACTGGACAAGGAAATTATAAACGTCGATGAGCGGGTGAATATCATGTACCAGATATTTAATGGTGATTTCCTGAAGATTTTCCCGGTTCCCAATGACGAGAATAAAACCTGGGTTATCCACACCATGCTGCCCAAAACCATGAAGAAGCAGGAAGTTGATTTTGCAGCAAATATTCTGAATCTTTATTATGAAGCATACAATACGGCAACTCAAAACGGGGCCTGGGCAAAAGCGGATGAATATCTGGGTTATATCAGCAAGTATCAGGTTACGTATGGTGCCGACATAATCCCTTCTCCGGCCAAAGTTCAAATGGAAATCCTTTACAACGAATGGAATGTTTTCGGGAAACTAGCCAAAATACTTGCCTTTTTCGGTTTTATTCTGTTGGGTATTCATTTTATGCTCATATTTAAACCAACAGCCCGAATCGAGAAACTGATCAATTCCGGAACAATACTTTTATTTGTTGCCTTTGTTTTTTATACCGCAGGGTTAATACTACGATGGTATATTTCAGGGCACGCACCCTGGAGTAATGGTTATGAAACGATGATTTTTGTTGGTTGGGCAACTTTGTTGTCGGGTTTTATTTTTGTGCGTCGCTCACCCATAACATTGGCGGTAACTGCCATTTTAACCGCAATTATTTTATTTGTAGCCGGTATGAGTTGGATGAATCCCGAAATCACCAATTTAGTTCCAGTTTTAAAGTCTTACTGGCTGGTTGTGCATGTGGCAATCATTACAGCCAGTTATGGTTTCCTGGCTATGGGAGCAATTCTTGGTATGCTTAATTTGGTGTTGATGATTCTTCGGAATAAGAATAATAATCAGAAAATCAGTATTACCATTCTTGAAGTTTCCTACATCATCGAAATGGCTTTGATTATTGGTTTGTTTATGCTGACGATCGGAGCATTTATTGGTGGAGTCTGGGCAAATGAATCATGGGGCAGATATTGGGGCTGGGATCCGAAAGAAACCTGGGCGCTGGTTACTGTACTTGTTTATACAATTGTTTTACACCTGAGAAAAGTGCCCGGATTAAAAAGTGTTTTTGGATTAAGCAGTCTTGCACTTGGTAGTTTGAGTTCTGTACTGATGACATTTTTTGGTGTGAATTACTATTTATCCGGAATGCATTCCTATGCTCAGGGAAATCCGCCTCCAATTCCGAACGCATTATATATTTCGATTGTTTTGATCATCGCTTTGATCATTGCTGCCAGGTATTCTGAAAAAAGAATGGAAGAGATTATCGATCCGGAAGATATTCAGGAATAAACCCGGATGACTTTTTAAACTTGATGGCTGGATTTTAAAGGTTGTAAGTCCGGCCATCTTTTTTTTTAATCGAGAATTTCGTGGAAAGTGCATAAAAAAAGAAATCCAACTATTTATTATTTAAATAGTTGGATTCTTTATGGGTGGATGATGGGATTTGAACCCACGACCCCTGGAACCACAATCCAGTGCTCTAACCAACTGAGCTACAACCACCGTGTTTCTTTTTGCGGTTGCAAATATAGCATTTAATTTTTTAGATATGCAATAGGAAAGTGGCGTTTTTTACGCCAATTTTTAAATTAATCCTTAACATTCAATGGCTCAAAACTTTTGCCGATTTGCTTCCATTTGCCGATAATATTGAATGATAAACTTATCGTTCTGGAATGTTGCATGTTATATAAACTGCTTAACCTGCTGTTAAAGTTTGCTTTTTTGAATTAATCCGCCTTTTTCATTCATAAGTAATGAATACCGGATCAAAGTTTCATCACGTACGATTAATTCATAGCCAACAATTTCTTGCTCTCTGATTTCGATCACATTCATTAATTCGCCATGTTGTGCCGCTTTTTCTTTTATCAGATCAGGAATGGAATGTATTGGAAGATTTTTCTTTAGGTTTAGAAGTTTTCCTGATGAATCAAAATGAGCAATGTGTTCGATTTCTTCAAAATAAAATATTGCTTCATAAAAGTCATCAGTTTGCAGCCATTCTTCATTTATTGGTTCACCAAATTTTTCCGAGAATGCAGTCTTTACAGCTACAGGTACTGAAACACTGGTGAATTTAAAAAATTTACTTAATATATTTTTCATGGCTTGTAACTTGTTTTTGGTTGGTTGGTACTGGTGTAATTTTGTACTGAAAATTCTACAATTTCTTTCGGAATATATTTTTTCCTTTTATATATAGACGAATAATAGCGTAAATAGTAACGCTAAAGGCAGTAAATTAATTAGATAGATCGAACTTTTGTTTATATAAATAGATAACCCGGGTGCGGGCGCGCTTAAGTCTCATCTTTACCGCGTCTTCGCTGATACGAAGTGTTTTTGCTATTTGTTTGATCGGAAGATTATCCTGATACTTCATAAGTAAAAGAACTTTTTCTTCCGGGTGGATTAATTCCAGAATCGTAAGCAGGTTGTCATAGTTTGCTTCTTCCAGATCAGCTTCCGATTCGTCAATAATTTCAGGAATATCATTGTTGCTGTTCCAGTCAGGATAATGGAGTTTCTTTTTTACGCGCAGGTAATCGATGCAGTAATTGTAGGTGATGGAGTATAGCCAGGATGAGAAGGATGAATTTCCTTTAAATCCTGGTAGTTTTTCATACGCTTTTGTTAAAATGTCATTTGCAAATTCTTCCGATTGTTTGCTGTCTTTTAAAAAACTAAAACATTTATCTCGGACTTTTTTAAAATATCGGGAATAAAGAATCTCAAATAATTCCTGATTTCCAGAATTCAGGATGAAACTTACTATTTCTTCATCAGATTTTTCGTTATATTTGATTTTTAAATTCATCTAAACGTATTGGAAATGAGCGGTATCAAAAAAAAAATAAAAAAATAATTTAAACTTGTGTTACTTCTAAAGAAACCTTCGTCACAATGATAAATTTGGCCGAAAGCAACACGAAGGTGTGCGGCGTAAAAATAGAAATTTATAAAAATATTTGTTAAAATAGAAGTTAATAATTTTAGAGAAAACCAAAATTAAAATTGAGATGAAAAGTAAATTAGTTATTGCTATTGCAGCATTGGGTATCGCAGTATTATTTAGCAGTTGTGCTAAAGTTCCTCAAACTGAAATTGACGCAGCAACTGCTGCTATTCAGGAAGTTAAAGATGCAGGTGCAGACTTGTATGTTCCTGAAGCTTATCAGGCTTTAGTTGATTCCATGAAATCAGCAAATGAAAAAGTTGAAGTAGCTAAAGCTAAATGGTTCCCTAACTACACCAAAGCAAAAGAAACTTTGGCATATGTTAGCCAGGCTGCTGTTGATACTAAAGCTAAATCAGAAGCTCGTAAAGTTGAGTTGAAAGCTGAAGTTGAAACTATGATCGGCGAAGTGAAAACTTTGATCGAAGAAAACACAGCATTAATTGCAAAAGCTCCTAAAGGTAAAGAAGGCAGAGAAGCATTGGAAGCTATTAAAAGCGACCTTTCTGTTGCTGAAACTACTGTAACTGAAGTTGAAGCTCTTTTAGCTAACGGCGATTTGATCGGTTCGAACGACAAAATTAAAGCTGCAAAAGAAAAAGCTACTTCAATCAAAGCTGAATTGGAAGAAGCTATTGCAAAAAAAGGTGGAAAATAATAATAACTCCCAGGAGTTAATCGTTTACAATACCCGGGGGCATTCCCCCCGGGTATTTTTTTAATATTTAAGTGATGCGTTTAGGTAAGAAAAGGTTTATTAAGTGGTTCGTTATAGTTTTTTTTACATTGGGTTTGGTTGCAATTTCTGTAAGTGTTCTAATTGTATCGCAGCGCACACTTCCAACTAATGATTTGAGAATTGCCAGAGAAGCCTTAACTGTTGCAAAAGAAGCTGAAGCGAATATATATGCTGAAAAAATATATAAGGAATCGGTTCAAATGTACGATTCAGCTATGGCCAATTGGTCCAGGGAAAATGCCAGATTTATTCTTTTTCGTGATTATGCCCGGGTTATAAGTTTTGCTAAACGTTCAAAACAAAAAGCGACTGAATCGACTGAAGAATCGATAAAACAATCCAGTAATTTAAGTAAAAATGTGGAGGCTGCTTTTGTCAATCTTGCAAAAAAAATAGAATTATACAATAAACTTTTTAAAGATCTTCCATTACCAAAATCGGTTTTTGATGCGCATAATAAATCTAAAATGTTTTTAAGCGAATCAAAAATTGCTCACGAAAATGGAAAACTTAAAGAAGCTGAAGTTTTATTTAAAAAGGCAGAGATTTATATAAACCATGCCAATACTGGTGCCGGAAAGATGCTTAGAGATTATTTTGGAGATTATCCTAAATGGAGAAATTTGGCTAACGACGCAATTGCATCATCCCGTGGAGGAAACAAAGTAATTTTAGTAGATAAATTTGCTCAGGTACTTTATGTATATCAGTCAGGTAAAGTAATTCGTAGCTACAGTGCTGAATTTGGCCCAAACTGGATGGCTCACAAAGAGCGAACAGGGGATAAAGCTACTCCTGAAGGTAATTACCGTATAACGAAAGAAAAAACACGTGGAAATACCATATATCACAAAGCTTTATTGCTCGATTATCCGAATGCAGAAGACCGCAGAATGTTTGAGTTAAAGAAGAAAAAAGGCTTATTATCACGAAATGCAGGAATTGGAAGTTTAATAGAAATTCACGGTAATGGCGGAAAAGGATTTCATTGGACCAGTGGCTGTGTAGGGCTTAGAGATAATGACATTGATGATCTATGCAGGCTTGTTGGAACAGGCACCAGAGTTACAATTGTAGGATCTGTTGAACCTTTGTCGGTTGTTACAGAAGGTGTCGATTTTTAGGCAAGTAATATATAAATTTGTAACTTGTTAGTGTATTGAGATTGTTATTAAATGAAAGTTAATCTAAATATGAACCATTCAGTTCGAACTATTTTAATTTATGTGTCAATATTATTTATTGGCCTGGTATTTTTTGTTTCAATGATCCTCTTTGTGATTCCGGCTTTACAGGAATCTACTTTGGTATTGCCTTCATTGAATAAAAACAATTCAGTTACTGAAGCAGCACCCGATAAAGAGAAACTCGAAAAAGAAATTGAAAAGCTCCAGTTAAAATTGGATAAATATACTCCAACTGAAGCATATATAATTATCAATACCAACGATAATCATTTTTATCTATACAAGGGCAAACAATTGATTCGAGACGGATTGTGTTCAACCGGAAAAAATGAGCGGTTAATTTCAGGCGATAATGATAAAGAATATGTTTTCCACACTCCGTTGGGTGTACGAAAAGTTTTAAGTAAACAACCAAATCCGGTTTGGGCAAAACCCAACTGGGCATTTGTCGAAGAGGGCCTTCCAATTCCACCTCCGGGTGATCCTTCCCGCTTTGAATCCGGGACGCTCGGAGCCTATAAATTAACATTGGGTGATGGCTATATGATACATGGAACAATCTATAAACGTTTTATGGGTTTAAACGTTACACATGGCTGCGTCCGGCTTGGGGACGAAGATTTGGAAGTGGTTTATAAAACTCTCGTAGTTGGATCAAAAGTTTATATTTACTAGAAATGAAAGAAAATACTACTGACGGCTTTGATAGCTTATTTGTGAAAAAATATAAAGGACTAAAAACTTTTGCAATTGTTTTTTTTGTTTTTGTCCTTGCATTTACATCTCTTTATGCCTATTATTCAATCGCTGCGGTTCGTGCGCGAATGATGTTGGCAAAACAACAGGTTGAAAATGTGGAACCAGTCAATCCTGCCTTAATTGATCTGATGAAAAATAAAGCATGGATTGAGTCGCGACTGAAAATGGCTGCCGGAGATTCAATCGGATTAACCATTGATCTGGGACAACACACCATATCGCTTGAATTGAAAGGCGTTTCAGTATTGACTTCAAAAATCAGGGAATATTCAACTTCCGGCTTTTTTAAACGAATGGATGGAAATGTGTATTTTGCCATGTTTGGAAGTCCATTAACCATTCAGAGTTTTGAATCTTCCATTGAAAAGAACCCATTGAAAGTTATTCAGGCTCCAAAATCAGCTGAAGAAGCCGAAAAAGCAGTGATAAAAAAAGATTCAATTCCTGAAGAAAATGTTTTCTGGACAGTGAAACTTGACCGCGATATTGATCTTAACATTCAGGGTATTGACTCCATTGCTGACTTGAAATCCAGTTATAAATTAGGTCAGGGATTTGAATTTAAACGTGATTTAAAAAATATAGGAAACTCGTTTAAAAATATTATTCAGTTCAAAAAAACTGTTTACACACCTGAAATTTTAATCAGTATTCCTGAAAATGAAGCAAAAGCAATTCTTCATGCATTGCCGCGGAATGCTTCAGTCACAATCCGGATATAAATTTTCAGGTATTGAAAAATATTAAAAACCGGGAAAAACATTTTACGAAATGATTTTCCCGGTTTTGCTTTTGTTGAAATTGAGTCCTCACTTTTCAGGAAAAATGAAGTACTTTTCGGTCTTATATTTCTGAAAAGTATGGATTGGAAAACTTTTTGCCGATTGTATGAATGAACCACAAATTTCGGGATATGTATTTGCCGGAGGGAAAAGTCGCCGGATGGGAACCGACAAAGCTTTGCTGACAATAGAAAATCAGCCGATATTACTACGGATGATTAATCTTATTAAACCGTCCTGCGATTACCTGGCGATCAGCGGTCAAAATGCTGAATATTCTTTCTTAAATCTTGAAATGGTTCCGGATGTTTATGCTGGTTGTGGTCCGATTTCAGGAATATATTCCTGTTTGAAAAATTCGAAAACTGATTGGATCCTGATCATCAGCGTTGATGTTCCGTTTGTAACTGAAGAATTTATCCGGTTCCTGATTTCCAACATTTCTGAAACGGATTGTGTGATTCCGAAACATGATTCAGGACTTGAACCTCTTGTTGCACTATATCACAAACATACGTTGCCGGTGGTTGAAGAAATGATCCGGACAGGAGATTACAAACTAATGAATCTGCTGGCGAAACTTGATGCTAAATATTTGGATTGTACTGATATCCTGATCAGTAACCCAAGATTGTTTCATAACCTGAATAATCCGGATGATTATCGTTCAATTTAATTTAGCATTGAATTTGAATCGCATTTCAGGAACAGCAGGAAGACATTTTACTAACTTTGAATTAAAATATTGCACATGTCATTGATTTTGTTTTACATCATAATTGGCCTGTTAGTGGCCGATTTTATTTTAGAGCGTTTTCTCGAATATCTGAACACCACCCGTTGGAGCGACAAACTTCCTGAAGAAGTGAAGGACATCTACGACGAAGATAAATACAGGCAGCAACAAGCCTATGAAAAGGTTAATTTTCGCTTTTCGGTGATCAGTTCATCGTTCAGTTTTGTCTTGATTCTGATTATGTTTTTACTGACCGGTTTTGCCTGGGTTAATCAGCTTGCACTTTCAGTTTCGGTGCAGCCAATCCTGACAGCACTGGTCTTTTTCGGAATCCTGATGCTGGCTTCCGACATTCTGAATACGCCATTTTCCGTTTACGATACTTTTGTCATTGAAGAAAAATTCGGGTTTAACAAAACCTCCCCAAAAACGTTTATTCTGGATAAGCTGAAAGGCTGGCTGATCGGGGGAATTATCGGTGGCGGGCTTTTGGCTCTGATCATCTTCATTTACCTGAAAACAACCACCAGTTTCTGGATTTATGCCTGGATGATCATCAGTGGGTTTTCCATTTTTATGGTTCTTTTTTATTCCAACCTGATCGTCCCTTTATTCAATAAACAAACTCCTCTTCCTGAAGGAGAACTGAAATCTGCCATCGAAACGTTTGCGGCAAAAGTTGGTTTTAAACTCGATAATATTTTTGTCATCGACGGGTCGAAACGATCGACCAAGGCAAATGCCTATTTTACCGGATTGGGTGCAAAAAAGCGGGTGGTTCTGTACGATACACTAATCAGCGATTTGTCAACGAATGAACTGGTGGCTGTTTTGGCCCACGAAATCGGACATTACAAAAAGAACCATGTGATCTGGAGTTTGTTGCTGGGAATTATCCAGACAGGAATCATGCTGTTCATCTTTTCGCTTTTTGTTGATAGTCCCGATCTTTCGGCAGCTTTGGGTGTTGAAACGCCCAGTTTTCACATTGGCCTGATTGCTTTTGGTATTTTGTATTCACCCATTTCCATGATTACCGGTATGTTGATGAATATTTTTTCGAGAAAAAATGAATACCAGGCTGACGCTTTTGCTGCCAAGCATTTTGACGCAAATGAAATGGTTTCGGCGTTGAAAAAATTGTCGGTTAAAAACCTGAGTAATTTGCGGCCACATCCGGCATATGTATTTTTTCATTATTCGCATCCAACACTGTTACAACGTTTAAATGCATTAAAAAAATTGTAGAGGCGCAGTAGTCAAGGTCTCTATCAACAACAACATTTATGAAAGCAGAAATAATTACCATAGGCGACGAGATTTTAATTGGTCAGATTGTAGATACCAATTCGGCCTGGATGGGGCAGAACCTGAATTTGCATGGCATTGAAGTGTACCAGGTCACTTCGGTTCACGATAATCACGATCACATTCTGAAAGCATTTGCCGATGCCGAAAGCCGGGTCGATCTGGTTCTGATTACCGGTGGACTTGGACCAACCAAAGATGACATTACGAAGAAAGTATTGTGCGAATATTTCGAAACCGAACTCGTTTTTCAGCCTGAAGTTTTAGAACATGTCAGTTCATTGCTGGCATCAAGAAATGTGGTCATTAATCAGCTGAACCGTGATCAGGCTTTGTTGCCTGCAAACTGCACCATTCTGCACAATTCGGCCGGAACAGCCGCCGGAATGTGGTTCGAACGAAACAACACCATTTTCATCTCCATGCCGGGAGTTCCCTTCGAAATGGAAGCAATTATGACCGAAGAGGTTTTCCCCAGACTGGTAAAATTAGGAATCACCCAATCGATCGTTCACAAAACAGTTTTAACCATTGGTTTGCCTGAATCGATGCTCGCCGAAAAGATTGAGCACTGGGAAAATGCGTTACCTTCTTTCATTAAGCTGGCCTATCTGCCAAGTCCGATGGCTGTACGGTTGCGGTTAAGCGGTTATGGAACCGATAAGGCATTAATTGAGGCAGAAATTGAAAAACAGGTAAACGAACTTTTAACCTTAATTCCTGAAAATGTATTTGGCTATGATGACGACAATCTGGCTCGCGCAATTGGCCGGATGCTGGTCGGATCATCGAAAACCCTGGCAGTGGCCGAAAGCTGCACCGGTGGAAACATTGCCCAGGTAATTACCTCCAATCCGGGCTGTTCGGCATATTTCAAAGGTGGGGTAGTGGCTTACTCCAACGAAATTAAAAATAAACTGCTAGAAGTTCCTGAAGAGATTTTGATAACTTATGGTGCGGTAAGTCAGCAGGTTGTCGAAGCCATGGCTCTTGGCGCCAGATCCGGATTAAATGCCGACTACTCGATAGCAACCACCGGAATCGCCGGGCCTGATGGCGGTTCGGAAGAAAAACCGGTTGGAACGGTCTGGATCGCAGTGGCAGGCCCTTCAGGAGTGAAAAGTAAAATGTATATTTTTAAGCACAATCGCGAACGAAATATAATACGAAGTACACAAACCTCGTTAAATATGTTGCGTATCCTAATTTTGAAAGATAATTCAGACTCAAAATGAAACGAAAAATAATCATCATCGCGGGAGTTTTTGTTTTAATTCTTGCTGTTCTGGCGGCATTACCCTTGTTATACAAAGACAAACTTCTGGCAAAAGTTAAAACGACCTTGAACAATCAGATCAATGCGAAGATCGATTTTTCTGATTTTAAAGTTTCGCTGTTTTCACAGTTTCCAAAGGTTGAAATGCAGCTTCAGAATTTGAGTGTTGTCGGAATAAATAATTTCGAAAAAGACACCATTCTGTCGGCCAGTTCGATTTCGACCAACATTTCGCTGATGGAAATGATCCGGAATAAAGGTCTGGATTTAAAGACATTGACCATTGATGATCCCCGGATTCTGCTCATCGTGGATAAAAGCGGTGCAGTAAACTGGGATATTGCCAAAGTTACAGAAGCAACTCAGCAAACCGCTGCACAACAGCCGGAAGCAACCGGCGAGGCTTTTCATATGAAGTTGAGCGATGTGAAAGTAAATAACCTGAACCTGGTTTACGACGATCAGGAAATGCCCATGAAAGTCTGGGTGAAAAATACAAACCTGAGTTCAACGGGCGATGTGGTTGGTGCAATCACCAATTTTGATCTGAAAGGTGATGCAGGCGAATTTATTTTTGAATACGATTCGGTTCAGTACATTTCGAAAACAACACTGAAAGCCACCACTTTGCTGAAGGTGGATATGGATAAAATGGATTTTGCTTTCGATCAGGGAAAACTCTGGATAAACAACCTTCCCTTGCAGGTCAATGGTTCGTTTTCGATGCCCGGCGACAGCATGATTTTTGATCTGGGTTTCCAGAGCGAAAAAAGTGATTTTGCCACCATTCTGGCTTTGGTTCCTGCTGATTACCAGAAATACCTCGAAAAAGCCACGCTTACCGGCTCAGCTGAGTTTAAAGGATCGGTAAAAGGCTTGTTCTACAATGAAATTTATCCGGCAATTGATGTGCTTTTAAGTGCCGAAAATGCCAGTTTTAAATACCAGGACCTTCCGGAAAGTGTTCAGGATATTCAGGTTCTGGCTCAAATTATTAAGCCTGAAGGCGATCTGAATTTACTGAAGGTGAATATAGAAAAAGCGCACGCATCCATAAAAAATAATCCGGTTGATCTGAAGATGTCCATAACCGAACCAATGACTGATCCAAACATTGATGCAACCTTTTCAGGAATTGTTGATTTTGCTTCACTGAAGAACGCTATTCCGATTGATAGTATGGATATTACGGGTGTTTTGAAAGCCAATATGCAGATCGCCGGTCGAATGTCTTCCATCGAAAAGCAGGATTACGAAAAATTTCAATCGAGCGGAGAAGCCAGTATCCGCGATTTCAGGATTGAAAGCAATCAGTTAACCAAGCCGGTTGAAATCAGCAAAGGACAGGTAAAAGCCACCACCAAACAAATAACCATTGATCAGTTTGACGCGAAGATCGGACAAAGTGATTTTTCGCTGCGCGGAACGGTGAGTAATTACCTCGCATATATTTTCAAAAACGATGTCCTGAAAGGAAATTTCAGTTTAAATTCTGATTTTATGAATTTTACTGAATTGTCGAATATTCAGAATCCGGCCGTTAAACCGGCTGATTCAAAAGCTGAAATCCAGGCAGAGCCTGTTGCTGAAGCTAAAGCACAGAAAACTGATTCAGTTTCTGCTTTTCAGGTTCCCGATAAAATTGATATCAGTTTTCAATCGAATATCCGGAAGGCCGTTTACGATAAAATGCCCATAAATAACATCAACGGATTGGTGAATGTGAAAAATCAGCGCATGGAGCTAACCAATCTGACCATGGATATGTTGCAGGGGAAAGTTGGTTTAAACGGTTCGTATGCCAGCAATGCGCAAAATAAACCGGCATTCGATTTTAAACTGAATATGGAAGGAGTCGATCTTCCGACGGCCTATCAGTCGCTCAGTACATTTCAGCACTATGTACCGATTGCAGCCCGAAGTCAGGGAAAGATTTCCACTCAGTTGGGACTTTCAGGAATTATGAACGAAAAAATGAACATTGTGCCTGCCAGTTTAAACGGACTTGGCCTTTTGAACACTCAGAATCTGGCCATTGTCGATTCGCCGGTGTTTGATCAGATTCGCGGAATTATCAAAAAGGAAAAACTGAAGAATGTCAAAATCAGCGATTTTACGGCCAAGTTTCAGTTCGAAAACGGCCAGTTGAAACTGAATCCATTTAAGACAACGGTGGCCGACCAGCAGGCAACCATTTACGGAAGTTTATCGGCTGCCCGCGAAATCAACCTGAACCTGGATTTTCTCGTGAACCGCGATGATCTGGGATCGGATCTAAACAAAGGATTGGGAATTTTACCCGGATCGGAAAATATCAAGATGATTGAGGCTTCTGTGGTTTTGAAAGGTCAGATCACCAAACCAGAGGTTTCGCTCGATCTGAGTAAAGCACGTGCCCAAATCGAACAGGAAGTGAAAAAAGCTTCGGTTGAACAGATCAAAGGATCGGTGAAAAAGATTGGCGACGAACTGAAAAAGCTGTTTAAATAGGGAAAAATTCGATCAGAAACCTTTCCGGTTAAACAAAATATACCCAAAATTTAGCATGGCAAAAAATCGGGTCTGGCTTTTATCGTAATAATTCAACGATAAACTGACAGGCCCGATTGCCGTTTGGTAAACAAATGCGCTGGTACCCATAAAATTTAAAGATGGGAAGTTCTGTTCGTTATAAACGGCTATGTAATTTCTCCCTTCGGTAATTTCGCGGATGGGTGCAAAACCATAAACTTCTGTCCTGAAGTGCAGTTGATCTGAGATTTTCAATATGCCTTTTAAACCTGAAGCCAGATAATTGTTTGCATGAAATTTACTCAGGTAAATGGTTTTGCTGTGCGGAATGGGTTCGAAAGAAGGTGCCGCCAGCACCGTAGCAAAATAATTGCTGAAAATGCTTTTGTTGCTCAGAATTCCCTCGCCCATCCAGCCCAAAGAAAAACGTCTGTTCAATTTAAAATACCGGTCGTATTTTCCTTTAATGAGGTAGAAATTGTGCTGATACTCTGTGGAAAATTGTTGGTTTGAACTTGTTCCGGGTTCGTTTTTTTCTTTTCCTGAAATATAATTCAGCGACAGGTATGATGAAATACCTTCAGTTGCATATTGTTTGTCGTTCAGTGAATTGGCCTGAATGCTGGTATTTGCAGTCAATCCTTCGAAATGGGTGTGATCCGGTGTGTCCGAAATTTTAATTGATTCAGTCAGGTAATATTCGTCTTTCGATTTTGAGTATGAACCACCGAGGGTCCATTTACCCCAGGTATTTACCGGAAAACCCATTTCAATCCTGAAATTGCTTTCATTTTGGATGATGTACGGAGGTCGCACATCTTCGAAAACGAATTCAGTGGTCGATGAGTAATAATCCCAGCGGTTCAGCGTGAAATATCCGGACAGATAGTACGGAATGGTTGTCGGGAAGTCGATGCGTGCCCCTGTTTTAATTGAGCTGTAAAAACGCCCGAAATACATGTTGGTGCTCAGCGTGTACGATCGCTCCTTGAACAGGCGGTACGAACCGCTTAAAAATCCCTGGTTTATTGGGCGGGTCGAAATGTTACCGCCAAAATTTACCTGCATCGGATGGTTTGTTTTGGCAAGCAGCTGAAGATCGAAATAGCCGGTCGCCGGATTGTATTTGGCAATTGGCCGCAGCGATTTGATTTGCTGATCGGCTACCAGCTTGAAATATTCCTTTTTCAGTTCTTTCAGATCAACCACATTCGATTTGTGTTTTAGGCTTTGAATGATGTATTTGGTCTGCATCATGTTGTCAAGTCCTTCAACCTGAATATTCTGGAAAATTAATTGTGGTTTTTTCAGATTGAACAATCGTCTCTGGTCTTGTACCTCTTCAGGCCTGATTCGGGCAGCAACCCGTTTCCGGATGGTTTCAATGTTTTTTGAAACGGTTTCATAGCCTGCACTTTCGATCAGATCAATTTTCTTGAAATCGAGCAACCCGACATTGTTAAAGGTAGTTTCCATCAGAACACCATCCTGCGGATCAATTTTGTAATCCGTTTTTTTCATGATCATGTTTTCGATCTGTGCCATAACATCATCCGGATCAGGTTTCCGTGGATTATTTGCCACATTGTGCCCGATGATGATGTCGGGATTGAATAATTCCTTCATCCTCTGAACCGGAAAATTATTGACAATTCCGCCATCAAAAACAAGTGTACCATTGATTTCGATTGGTTTGAAATAAAGCGGAAAGGTCATCGAAGCCCGGATGGCTTCTCCAAGGTCCCCATGGCGGAGAACCACTTCCTTATTGTTGTAAACATCGGTGGCAATACAAAAAAACGGTACAAAAAGATTGTCGAAATTTTCTTTGTTTACTGAAGTTACTGACGAAAACATTTCCATAAAGGCAAAATCCATTTGTTCTTCCGGAATCAGATTGGTGGGAGGCAGAATTTTTAATTTTTCTTCCTTCTTCAGTAAATCAAGTTCAAGCCATGAAGGTTCTTCTTCCATGTTGCGGTAAAAATACCGGTATTCTTCTTCGATCTGACCAGTCGACCAGAATTTGAACTGATCAGAACGAAATAAGGCGTCCATCTCATCTGCTGAGTATCCGGCAGCATATAAACCTCCGACAATCGCACCCATAGAGGTACCTGCAATATAATCAATCGGAATTCCATTCTCTTCCAAAGCCCTGATTACCGCGATATGGGCAAATCCTTTCGCGCCGCCTCCACTCAAAACCAAGCCAACTTTTTGAGCGTTCACGGGCAGTAATCCGGCAAGTATGAATAAAAGTAGAATGCTGAATTGTTTCATGGCCAATTGTTTTTTATAATCTGGAGGAAACCAAATTTACAAAATACTTAACCATAAAATAAATGTTTTACCTGGAATTTGATTTGTATTATTTGTAGAGATACACGGCCGTGCGTCTCAACAAATAATATCCGGCAATTAATCTGCAATTTTATGTTTCAGTGACTGAAATCCTTCTCCCAGAATTTCGTGTGTGTCCATCACCGTAATAAAAGCATCCGGATCAATCTGGCTGATGAATTCTTCGAGGATTGCGACCTCACGTCGGCTGACAACCGTGTAAATGATGTTTTTATCGTTGCCGGTAAACATACCGCTTCCTTTCAGGTAAGTTCCGCCACGCTCCAGATCGACCAGAATTTTATGCCGGATTTCTTCGTGTTTCTCCGAGATAATGATCAGGGCCTTGTTGTAGTTACTTCCTTCAAGCACCAAATCGATGGCTTTGCCGGTAATGTAGATGACAACCCAGGAATAGAGCGGAATCTGCCAGTCTTTAAAAGCCAGCAAGCTCAGTAAAACAATCGTTGAATCGACGTAAATCATCAGTTGCCCAAGCTGCATCCGGGTGTATTTCGCAATAATCATGGCTATAATGTCCGATCCTCCGGAAGTTGCCCTCGATTTGAAAATCAGTCCGAGTCCAAAACCCACCAGAACTCCGCCAAATACACAGGATAATAAAATGTCAGGAACGAGTGGGGCGTCGCCATCCACACGCATGTAGGTTATCATATCCATAAAAACTGAAGTCAGAACAAAGCCAACGACCGTTTTGACCCCAAATTTGGGCCCCAGTATTTTTATTCCGGCAATGGTAAGCGGGATATTCAGGATTAAACCAAACAGACCTATCGGGAAACCTTCAGGCCAAAATGAAAACATTCCCTGGGTCATGTAATGTACCACAATGGCGATACCATAAACTCCGCCGGGAACGATGCGGTGCGGACTGATAAAAAACACAAAACCAACAGCCAGTATGAACGAACCGATTGTGATTAAGCTGTAATCTTTAAACCATCTGATGCTGAAAATTTTATCGTCGGAAGCATAGGTCATGTCAGGTTTTTTTTTGTGAAAGTACAAAGAAACACCTGAAATGCCGATTTACACTTGATTTTTATCAGCTATATGCGAATGTGAGGTGATTGTTGAGTTGTCGGAGGTTTAATTTTCAGGAATGGTTTCATCAACGGATTTACGCTGAAAATCGTCGTTTAAATTCAGGGCTACCGAAATTAGGTTGCTTGCACCGGCAAGGTGGTAGCGGGCCGATCCGTAATTGATTTCGAAGCGCGATATCCGGAACCCAAATCCCCATGAAAATCCGACAGTCGACATTTTTTCGGCCAGTTTCAGTTCCTGTCTGATTTGGTGGTTGTAACCTGCCCGAATGGTGAAATTGGGTGAAGGAAGCAATTCAACGCCAAGAACCATGTGGCGCATAAATTTTTTGGTGAAGTTTTCTTCCTTCACCACCGAAACGTAGGATGTATTATCGATTTCAGCTTTAGCTAAATCCCATTTCTGCAGATGTTGAAGTGTTGCTGCAAAACGAATCGGGGCATGTTGCAACTTCTGCGAAATACCGAACTGCAGATCAAACGGAATCGATTCGCGTTCGGCACCATCGTAATAGGTAGTCAGCTGGGTTCCCAGGTTTCGGGCAACCAGCGAGGTAACGGTAAATTTATTTTTACTGAACAGACTGATTCCAAGATCAGCTGCCAGTCCGATCGACTGGTAATTCTCGAAAGAAGACAGGATCGGTTTTAGGTTAATCCCATAAGTAAACCGGCCATATTCGTTCGACCAGATCAGGTTTAAAGCATATTCGGCAGCATTGAAAGTCGCCCCGGTTTTTTCACCATTTGGCAATGCTTCAACGAAATTTCCGTAATTGATGTAATGCATCCCAACGGCAAAGTTTCCCGGTAATGAGGTTCCGAACGAATAGGCTGCATAACCATATCTGATGCCAGCAAAATAATCCACAAAATTGACGGTGAGTTTATTTTTCATATCGGGCCGCAACAGGGCCGGATTGTTGTACGAAACATTTAAATCTAGCGAATCGTTAAGGGCAATCTGGTTTCCACCCAGAGCCGCCATACGCGCCGAATTGGTCAGGTTCAGAAAATCATAAGTATTTTCGCCGCCAATCTGGCCAAATACTTTTGGATATATTAAGGCTGAAAATACAATCAGGATAAGTAGTTTGCGCATATTTCTAAAAATTCGGCTTTTTAACCGAACGGTAAAATCCGGGTTTTAGTATTCTTTTCGTTATGTTTTCTTCCATTTGCCTGATAATCAAAAATACTTTATTTACTCGGCATGTATTTAATTCAGTAAATCAAGCTGTTTTTCCAGATCTTCCGGTTTTGGTACATCGTTGAAATGGTATTTTTTCTTAATAGTTCCTTTTTTCAGAACAATTAATCCGGGGTTCGCACGAATGATTGTTTTTAAGGTCACTTCGTCGGTGTTGAAAAAATCGAATTCTGCTCCGGTTTCATTTTTAAATGCTTCAAAACTATCCGGAGAACTTGCTGTCAGGCCAATGAACTGATATCCTTTGGCTTTGGCTTCACGGGCTAATGCGGCCATTTTTGTCATTCCTTCGCGGCTTGTTTTCTCCAGATTATAGGCAATTACCACGAATGTATAGTTCTCATCGTAGAGGAAGAAATCTTTAATGTCTTCGCCTTCCGTAGTTTCAATCCTGAAATCGTGAATAGGAGGGTGGTAGCCTTTCTGAATCAGTACCGGATCGAGTGATTTTTCATATTCCCAGGTTAGCGTGTCCTGCCACGGAATGTTGGCTTCGGTAAACTCCTGCGATTTGCCTGTTTTTTTATTTTTGTAAATAAAGTTGTTTTCGTAAATGTCTTTTTTCGCTCCTTCAGGTACGGTCATCCCTTCAGGAATATTAACCCCAACTTTATAAGGACTGAAATCGATAATAGGTAAATGATGGTAGGAATATACAACCAGGTAAAAATAAAAAATACTGGTCATCACGGTAAATCCGATCGAAAGGACCGGGCCACTTTTACCTTCGAAATCTTTGCGTTTGGCAAAAATATAAATTGCCAATGCGATCAGGACGATATTTTTGTAAAAAGTCTGCCAGTTGGTAATGACCAGGGCATCTCCAAAACATCCGCAATCGGTAACCGGATTGGTCAGTGCCAGATAAAAAGTCAGCACGGTGAAAAATGTCATAAAAGCCAGCGTGAACCAACTGGTGATCCGGATGAAAAAATTAAAGAGCAGGGCAGCTCCCATGATAAATTCGGCGGCTGCAAGCAAGACACCCAGGCCAAATGCCAGATCGGTCAGCCAGGGCATATGAAACGCATTAAAATAATCGGTGAATTTGTAAGTCGATCCCCATGGATCAATGCCTTTTACAAATCCTGAAAAGATAAAAGTTAATCCAAGCAGTACGCGTGCAATGTGTTTAAACATGAATAGAAATTTAGAATTCAATCTTTATTAACGCAAAAACGGCATAATTGATCATGTCAAGGTAATTTGCTTCAATTCCTTCCGAAATTATTGTCTTTCCCAAATTATCTTCAATTTGTTTGGTACGCTTCAGTTTCATCAGAATCAGGTCGGTGTACGAACTCATCCGCATGTTGCGCCAGGCTTCGTCGTAATCGTGGTTCTTTGCCATCATCAACTCTTTGGCTTCCTGAAAATAGTTCTGGTAAAGGCTTAAGGTTTCTTCCTTGCTCAGGTCGTCTTCTTCCGAAATTCCTTTTTCAAGCTGAATAAGCGCCATGATGCAGTAGTTGACAATGCCGATGTATTCGGAGCGGACACCTTCGTCGATTTTGCTCATACCTTTTTGTTCAATACTCCTGATTCGCTGAGCTTTAATGTAAATCTGGTCGGTCATCGAACTGGGGCGAAGAATCCTCCACGAGATACCGTAATCCTGCATTTTTTTTGTGAAAATATCCTGACACACAGCGATTACGTGGTCATATTGCTGACTGGTTTTATCCATGATTATCGTAATTTTTAGAGGCATAAAAGTATTAAATTAATGTGTATTTTAATGGCATTTTATTTTACTTTTGTGAAACACATGATTTTAAGCGGTCTAATTTTTATCGTATGTTAATCACCTCGACGGCCAATAAATTTCTGAAACGCAAGAATACAATTAACCTTGACGGACGTATTCTTGATCTGGCCAAACCAGTTGTAATGGGTATCCTGAATGTAACTCCCGATTCGTTTTTTGATGGCGGAAAGTATAAAACCGAGAAAAAGGTCCTGAAACGGGCTGAAGAAATTCTTGAACAAGGTGGAACAGTGATTGATATCGGTGCTGTTTCAACCCAGCCCGGCGCCGACGCAATTTCGACAAAAGATGAAATTGACCGTTTGCTGCCAGCTGTAAAAGCAGTTAAAAAAGCTTTCCCTGATGCGTTTATTTCGATTGATACCTATCGTTCGTGGGTGGCTCTGACTGTTATTGAAGAATGTGGTCCGTGTATGGTGAACGATGTTTCCGGTGGTGAATTTGATGACCACATGTTTGATACGGTCGGAAAACTAAATGTTCCGTATATCCTGATGCACATGCAGGGAACACCGCTGAAAATGCAGGAGAATCCACAGTATGACGACATAATCCGCGATATTTCGCTGTTTTTTACCGATCGGGTAAAACAACTCACCAAGGCGGGGGTAAAAGATGTAATTATTGATCCGGGTTTTGGATTTGGAAAGACCCTGGAGCATAATTATGAACTTTTAAACCGGCTCGATTCATTTAAGGTTTTTCAGTTGCCTTTGCTGGTTGGAGCCTCGCGTAAATCCATGATTTTTAAACTGCTGGGCAATAAACCCGAAGATGCCTTAAACGGAACAACGGTAATCAATACGCTGGCCCTGATGGGCGGAACCGACATTCTGCGTGTTCATGATGTGCAGGAAGCGGTTGAAGCCGTTCGTATTCTGAATATGGTTCGTTCAACTTCGAAATAGCTGGCAACTTCAGGAAAATAAGCCCGCAAACTGTAAATTTAGGTTCAGGATATGACATTATTTATCACAATAAAGGTTTTGGATGTAGTGGATATTCTGATGGTCGCTTTTCTGCTTTATCAGATGTACCGCCTGATAAAAGGAACAGTTGCTTTCAGTATTTTCATTGGAGTATTCTTTGTGTATGTGGGCTGGTTGCTCGTGAAAGCGCTCAACATGGAACTGTTGGGTACGCTGATGGGGCAATTCATCGGTGTGGGCGTGCTGGCATTAATTGTGGTTTTTCAACCCGAAATTCGAAGGTTCCTGCTTTATATCGGAACCAACTATCAGATCAGTCAAAGTTTTGGCCTTGAAAAATTATTTCATGCTGAAACCGTTAAACCAGCCGGAAACCAGCAAATTAAGGAAATTGTCCGGGCATGTGATAATCTGGCCCGTTCGAAAACCGGCGCTTTGATTGTCATTCCGCATAAATCCGAATTGAAGGAAATTACCAGGTCAGGTGAGAGAATCAATTCGCGTATTTCGTCGGCCCTGGTTGAAACGATTTTTTTTAAAAATACGCCGCTTCACGATGGCGCCCTGGTGATTGTCGGAAATCGGATTGTGGCCGCCCGCTGCATCCTGCCTCTCACCGAACGGCAGGATATCGATCCGAATCTCGGTTTGCGCCACCGCGCTGCACTGGGTGTTTCCGAGGTTACAGATTCGCTAGCCATCATTGTTTCCGAAGAGAAAGGGACTATTTCGCTGGCAGTAAAAGGCGAACTGCTTCATAAAATCTCACTGGTTCAACTCACCACCGAACTCGAAAAAGTGATTATCGAATAAGCAAACGAATGGTGATTATTTTGCCCGCTAATTGAGGATTTTTTTCTGAATCATCCGGGTTTTCCCGGTCAGCAATTCAATGAATACCAATCCTTTTGTTAGTTTGTTTTTATCAATCAATCTCGTGTTATAACCCGCATCTACCGAAAAATTTCTGATGTAAATCTTTCTTCCCGCCTGGTCGTAAATCACAAGTTTTGCCATTCCTGATGTTTGTGATCGGAATCCAAGTTTTATGCATTCCTGATTTTCATTCAAACTAATTTCTGGCAGGATTGTATCTTCAGGAACTGAAGTGTAGGCACTGGATTGAATAGTTAAGGCAATGGGTTCACTTTCACCAAACCCATCATGTATGGCTGTGACTGAAATTTCACCTTTTTGAAAGTCTGAATCAAACCGGAGGTCTATTGCCGAAGAATCGCTTCTGCCAGTGATTCCGCTGCTTAAATCCCAACGGTATACCGTTGCATTTTGAACCGGACTTACTTCATATTTATAAGTGGTTTCTGCCGGATTAACTCGTGATGATCCGTCAATCTGAGCTGGCGTTTCCGGAACATTGTACCAGGTGACCGGATGCATCTGTACATCGTCATTCAATGGAATAAGCTTAAAGGAGACTGTGTCCGATGAAATATCCACTTTCAGGTAATTTTCATCTTTCACTTCACCCATTCCTGAAGATAAAAGAAATACATGGCCCCATTGGTCAAATGAAGCCGAAATCGCATCCGGATTTCCTCCTACATCTCCGGCGAACAAATAGAATGATTTATTCTGAATGGCTGTAAATTTCGGATAGACCTGTTCCCAAAAATTGGATATTCCGGAAATCAGAGCGTATCTCGAACGACTGTTGCTGCGGACAAGCCGGTATTTTTCGTGACTGTTCCAGATAACTTCGTGAAAAAACACAAAGGCCCTTTTCCAGTCCGAATCGGTATTTGTTAAGACTTCGTCCAGAAATTTGAGTTGGACAGGCGAAATCGAACGGTCGGATTCGGTACTGTTTAGGACAATAAATAAATCATTTTGAAAGGTGAATGAATAATAAGTGCCACCATGTTTTTTCTGAAATACTGAAGCCCCTGTTGAATTGTTATCGTGATTCCCCATGACGTAGTATGATTTCAACTGAAGTGATGAAAGTTCGCTTTCAACCTGCGTCCAGCTTGCGGTGTTACTTTGGTTCACAATATCACCGGTCAGAAACACAGCCATCACATTCGTATCGGCATTTATTCGCAGTTTTTCGAGAAATGGAGGATGCAGGCCAATGTTTTTACCGGCATGAGCGCCATAAGCATGACCCGCCACCAATATGGAATAATTCGTTGGACTTTGTGCATTTGAAGTATTTCCGAAACCTGCACAAAAAATAACCTGAAATAAAAGAATGAAGAACAAATATGATTTATTCAAACCATTAAAGATCATTGGTTTTCTGTATTAATTGATCGGTGAATCTGATAATCGAAGTAGTAAGAGAAAAAAATACGACATCAAACGATTTTAATTACTTAATCTCGAAAATAACAGTCTGTATTTTCTGAAATTTTATACTGAATTACGGCTGATAAATTATTTTTTGAACTGTTTTTATTTCTGCATCCTGAATCCTGACCAGATACATTCCCGGTTGGATATTTAAACTTCCAAAGTCGATCACTGCATTTTCAAAAAACATCGAATGATACACTTTGGTGCCCGAAATGGTGAAAATCTCCAGAATCACATCAGATTTTTGATTTTTAATTTTTACGTATAGTGCACCTTTCGTCGGATTTGGATAAACCAAAACGGAATTGGCTGTCAGTACCGGATCATCAACCGAATCGATAATTCCCGGATCATCGGCAAATGGTGTTCCATCATAAACAGTCGAACTGGTCCAGTAACTGAAATCATTCGGGTTTCCGGTTGGGTTTCGAACCAGGGAAGATAACGAATTGCCTTCCCCGTCAGGTTGAACCGGCCAGGAGTTTGTATCCGAATACAGGAAATCAATCACCGGATTTCCACCTGAAGTTGAAATGGTTACCTGTTCGCCCGAATTGGAAAAGTTATTGGCAAAATTACCTGATGGAATCCTGAAATGCCGTTCATAAAACCATTTTGGTTTGGACGCGATCACATAAAATTGTTTCGGGGCAAGAATTTCATTTGTACCGAATTGGTATTCGATCGACGATGTGAAACTTAATCCGGAGAGATTTATTGGCTGGTTGCCGGTATTTTTCAGTTCAATGAATTCGAACGATTTTCCTGAAATCGTATCTGTTCCGGCGATCGAATCTGTTGGGTGGTAATGCAATTCAGTTACTTTCAGATGGCTGTAATCTTCTTCAGGATTGATTATTTTGATGCATGCCAGGGCGCTCCATTCATCACCATTTTTAATTCTGGATTGAATGACAGCAGTTCCTTGCAGGTTTAAAATCCCGCCATTGCCAATTGTTTTGGCCGTACTATTAATCTCTCCACCAATCATTCTCGGATCAGTTCCGTCCAGTGTGTAATAAATTATTTCCGAAGAACCGGAAACGGATATCGAATAATTTCCGGAGAAAGAATAAACATCCTCAGTAAGCTGAACATTGTCTCTTTTGAAAACAGGCGGGAATGTTTTGGGATATAAATTCGCATTTTTTAATTGGTTCAGCACAATGTCTGTCCGGACAGGAAAAAACCGGGTGTAAATATCGTTTATCTCTTTGTTCCAATCTTCAACTGTCTTTGGCAGACCGTTCCAGGTTGTAAAATCACCCCATCTGGCCGATTCGCCAATCACGGCTTTTGCAATCTGGTCGGCTCTTTTCTTAAACCGTTCATGTGAAGCATCCGGCGTAAAAACCCCGGAATTAAAGAAGTTTTTGTATACCCGGTCGGCAAACCGCTGCCGGTATTCCTTGTTGTTGGCCAGTTTGGAATGCAACCACTGGGGGTGAAATTTTTCGAGACTGCCAACCCACATATTCGGAAGAGTGACCCGGTTTTCATACAGCCCGGTTCCAACATTTTCAGGTTCAATCATCATGCTATGTTCGGAATCGTGGGTAAAAAAGATAAATCCGGTAGATCTGTCATCGCGTTTTTCGATGGCATAAAAATTATTTGGTCCCTGATTATTCATAAAGGTGGATGTTGGGGCATCATAATTTCCTGTATAGAAAATAACCTGCATGTAATCTATCAGGTTATCGATGTTAAGGAGAATTTCGCCTCCTTTTTTAGGATTCCCAAACTGATCTTTGCCTTCCAGCGCATAATAATCAGCATTGGATAAAAAACCTTTCTGGCAAAGAATGTAAAGTCGTTTCCACGAATCGATTGTTCCGTCAGTTGCTTCAACATTGTATCCCTCAGTATTTACTTTCACAACATCGTAATCTTCGTCTTTCCCTCCAAAATACGATTCGGCAAATCTGGCCTCGGCTCGTTCCTGAGTCTGGTACAGTCCCCAGTACATGCCGTTCAGGTACAAATGGTAATACCGGCTGCGGGTATAGGGTTGCTCCATATCTCGCTGCGTGTCACGCGAAAATACTTCCCGGACCGCTGTGTATCTGCTCACATTATCCCCTTTGCTCCAGGCATAGTTCTGCTCACATCGCAGGTCAATTTTGTCGAACTCATCCACTCCTTCGTTTTCAAAAAGCGGGAATTTCAATTTTGCAGCACCATATTCCTGCCTGAAAAACAAACGGAACGCGTGTTTTGGAAATTCGTCGTGCCGGCTCCAGCCACCTCTGATACGTAATCCGGCATTAATGTTAAAACCGGTAGCTCCGGAAGGATTGATTAATTCAACCGAACACATCCTTTCCCAGTCTTCTCCATGTTGCATGGCATTGACATAGATTCCGGTGGTTGGGTCGAACAGATTTTTCATGTCGGTTACCACCGAAATGGTCGGAATATCAGTTAACGCGGTGAGCATGGAGCTTTTATACAGCGGGTTGTTGGTTACATCCGGATCCATATCCAGATCGATGACCTGTTTGTTTACGCGGATGCCGGTAGGCCAGTCGTATCCGGGATTGGTTTGTTTGGTTACTTCCCGTAAAAAAATGTAAGTCCGGGTCTGCGGGAAAGTCGGTTCTGAATCTGCTTTCTTCAACGAAGCCCGAACCAGAAATGCCGGTGTTTTTGCACGCCCTGCCGTACTTGCCGGATCGATGGTGATTGTTTTTGAGGTTCCTCCATTCATCGCTGTCGATGAGGTTTGTGGATTCGAGCCGTCGATCGTGTAGAGTATAGCGTAAGCAGGGTCAGGAACATCAAGTTGCAAATCAAACGGATTGGCATAAAAACCGCTGGCCTGGCTGAAAATAACTTTAAGTGTATCAATAACCGGAACAAGGTGTGCTTCTGCGTGGATTTGAAGATCGAAAACGAAATCAGAACTTTCGTTGTTCACATTAAATCCCTGAACCGCGATTGTATTTTCGCCTTCAATCAGATTAATGTCCCGGGCAGGCAAAATGTAGGTTTCAACAGTTCCGGATTCATGCTGGTCGATCGAAAAACTGTTGTAAGCCGGATTGTCCGGAGCATTTACCCGAATAGCTTCCTTGCCGTTGATCCAAATAATAAACCCGTCATCGAAATTGACAGAAAA
>JBASYJ010000205.1:0-15574 GCA_049277435.1 Prolixibacteraceae bacterium | reverse complement strand
GGCCTTCTATTGATGTCCTTTTCGAATCAGCCGCCGATACTTTTGGCGATAAAACAATCGGCATAATCTTAACCGGATCGTCTACTGATGGCGCGCTGGGACTGGCAGCCATTAAAAATAGCGGAGGGCTTGCCATTGTTCAGGAGCCATCAACAGCAGAAAGCAACGTCCTTCCAAAATCGGCCATTGCTTTGGTCGCGGGGGCGAAAATTTTACCTTTAAATGAAATCGCATCAGCGCTTGTTGAAATGACAAGGTGAAAAAACAGGTTTTATAACGAATTCTAAAGATAAATAAGTGAAAGAATATATTGTCGCATTTTATGGTTCACTCACCCCACGTCCGCTAGCGCACGTCCCCACCTCTCTACACTTAGAGAGGGGAAGAGCATCGTAGATGCGAAGGGGTGGGTCAGAAAAAAATAACATTGTTTCAATAAATTGGATGCAAACCAAAGAATCTATCAAAAGAGAAAGTTAAAGCATGGATGACAGAATTTACATATTAATGGTCGACGATAAACCCGAGAATCTGGTTGCCCTCGAATCGATTATAGGAGATCCTTCTTATATACTGGTTAAAGTGAATTCGGGAAGAGATGCCTTACGTGAAGTTCTGCGTACAGATTTTGCCTTGATTTTGCTCGATATTCAAATGCCTGAAATTGACGGATACGAAATTGCCAGGATTATCCGTCAACGCGACCGGTCAAAAAATACACCCATCATATTTCTCACCGCAATCAATTACGACGAAAAGAATGTATTAATGGCCTACGAGAAGGGTGCCGTTGACATTCTTTTTAAACCGATCAACGCGGTCATCCTGAAATCAAAGGTAAATGTGTTTGTTGAGCTGTACCGGAAAACCAGGGATATTGAACGGTCAAAAAATGAGATCAGCCAGGCAAAAGAGAAACTTGAAATTCAAACTCAAAAACTTCAGGCGTCCGAAGAACAACTGAGAACTCAACAGGCATTATTACAGAAAGCCAACCATCAACTGGAGGAAAATGTAAAACTTCTGGACGAAAAAAAACAGGCACTGACTGAAAGCAACACGGCGCTGGAAAGGGAGAAAGGAAGTCTTGAAATCCGTGTCAGGGAGCGAACAACCGAATTACACGAGAAAAACAAAGAGCTTGTTGATTTTCTTTACATTGCCTCGCACGACCTTCAGGAACCCCTGCGAAAAGTACAGGGTTTTGGCGATATGCTGAAACGGAAATACACCCAAATCCTGGGAGATGAAGGGGCCGGTTATATCGACCGGATGCAAAGCGCATCGGGCCGGATGCAAAACTTAATCGACGCGCTTCTGCTCTATTCCCGTGTAACCACCAAAGTAAATCCGTTTGAACCAACCGATTTAACCCAGCTGGCAGAAGATGTTGTTTCCGATTTGGAATTCAGCATCGAAAAAGCCGGGGCTAAAGTAACCATCGGGAAATTACCGGTTATTGATGCCGACAGGTTTCAAATAGGGCAGGTATTTCAAAACCTGATCAGTAACGCGTTAAAATTCAGGAAAGAAAATGTATCGCCTGAAATAAAAATAGTCCAGATTACGGATCATGTAGATTCTTCAGAACGTATTATTTTAGCTGTTGAAGATAATGGGATCGGGATCGACGAAAAATATTCGGATAAGGTTTTTGAAGTGTTCCAGAAACTGCATTCACAGCAGGAATATGCCGGTACCGGTATTGGACTGGCCATTTGTAAAAAAATAATTGAACGCCATGGCGGTATCCTTTCGTTCAGGAGCAAGCCTGGCGAAGGGAGCCAATTTATCATTAACTTACCTGTAATAAAAAAAATGAATGATGACAAAAAAAACAGTTGAAGTGTTGTGTGCCGACGACGATGCCGACGACCGGTTTATGATCGCCGAAGCCTGGAAAGAAAGCCTCATCGTAAATAAAATCCAGTTCGTCGAAGACGGTGAAGATTTAATGGATTACCTGTTAAACCAGGGCAAATATACCGATCAGGAAACTTATTCGATGCCCGGCCTCATCCTGCTCGATTTAAATATGCCCCGGAAAAGCGGAAGGGAAGCCCTGGCCGAAATAAAGGCCAACCCAAAACTGAAGAAAATACCTATCGTGGTACTGACTACTTCCAAAACGGAATCGGATGTATTAAGCACCTACGAATTAGGCGTAAGTTCGTTCATTACAAAACCCATTACCTTAGATGGTTTAGTTAATGTAATGAAAAGCCTGAGCAAGTATTGGTTTGAAATCGTGGAATTGCCGGTTGGGAGTCGGCAGTAAACAATCGGCAGTTGGCCGTCAGCAGTTGGCAGTTGGCAATTGGCAGACCGACTGAGGACTGAAGACTATGGACTGTAGACTGAATACAGAGAACTGAGGACTGAAAAATGGGAAATTTACAAAAAAACGAAATCAAGCTCCTGATCATCGAAGATGACCCGGATGACCTGTTGTTATTAAAAGATAAACTGGAAGGTTCTGCGAGTATAAAGTTTATTCTGCATACTGCTAAGAATTTATCGGAAGGGATTGAACTTTCGTCTGTGGAAAAACCTGATCTGATCCTGCTTGACCTGGGTTTGGTTGGATCCAGGGGATTGGAGACATTTTCGCAATTTTTAAACTTTGGGCTCAATATCCCGGTGGTTGTTTTAACCGGCCTGACAGATGAAGAAAGTGCTCTCTCCGCCATCCAAATGGGCGCCGAAGATTATCTTGTAAAATCAGATCTTAACGGAAATCTACTACAAAAAACCATTTTGTATTCCATTGAACGGTTCAGTCTAAGACAAGATTTGGTTGAACAACATCAGGAATTAGTTAAAATCGAACAACAAACCGAAAACATAATCAACAACACCATAAGTGGCCTGACCATCATTAACCCGGAAGGAAGAATCGTATTTGTAAATCCGGCGGCGGAGAAAATATTCGAAAAAACAAAGGAAGAGTTAATCAATTTTGAGATCGGTTATCCGGTTGATACAGAACGGACTGTTACTATTCAGGTCCTGTCAAAAAATCGTCAGGTTAAAACGGTCGAACTGAAAACATCATCGACGCAATGGTATGGAGAGGAGTGTAAGCTTATTTCAATGAATGATATCTCCGAAAGGCAAAAATATCAGGAAGAGGTTGAAAAGATAAATGCCAAGCTGGTTGAAGCAAACCAAAGCAAGGACCGGTTTCTTTCCATCATCGGGCACGACCTGAAATCACCTTTCAGCGCTTTACTGGGTTATTTTGCCATATTCATTGATGACAGTGACAGTTTTTCAAAGGCCGAACTGAAGGAAATTTACATAGAACTACATGACTCATTAAATAATCTTTATAAACTAATTACCAATCTTCTGGACTGGTCGATGGTACAGTCAGGAAAAATGAAATTTGACACTCAGGAACTATGGGTAAGCGATCTGATAGCAAAAACAGTTCATTCGTTCAAGCTGGCAGCAGCCAATAAAAAAATAACGATTAAAACGGAACTGGATCACGACAACGATACGGTATATGCCGATCCGCATGCCTCTTCAACGGTCATTCGGAATTTAATCTCAAACGCCCTAAAATTCACCAATGAAAATGGTGAAATTGTAGTTTCCACGATAGCCGAAAAAGATTTCCTAAGGATATTGATTCGTGACAATGGAATAGGGATGGCAAAATCGAATTTGGACAACTTATTTAAAATAGATATAAAAATATCAACAACAGGTACTTCAGGCGAAAAAGGCACCGGACTAGGCCTTGTGTTATGCAAAGAGCTGGTTGAAAAAAGCGGAGGAAGCCTGCAGGTTAAAAGCGTGGTTAACGAAGGGACCGAGATTAGTTTTACGCTTCCTCGGGTAATTATCAAAAACCACAGTCCACAGTTGGCAATCAGCAGTCAGCAATCGGACTGAAGACCGAAGATTGAGAACTGGAACAGTCAGCAGTCTTCAATCGGCAGTTGGCAACAGACTGAATACTGAGGACTGAAGACTGGAAATTAAAATAATACATAAACTAAAATGAGCAGTAAAAACCAAAATGCGATCAGGCTTCTGATCATCGAAGATGACCCGGATGATCTTTTATTCCTGAAAGAAAACCTGGGAGATTCAGAACATTCAAAATATAACATCAGCGCTACGGAGAATTTAACCAAAGCCGCTGAGTTACTGGCATCCGGAGAATTTGATCTCATCCTGCTCGATTTAGGCTTGCCCGAATCAAAAGGATTGGAAACTCTTTCACTGATGCAAAAATACATCAGGAACATTCCGCTGATTGTAATTACCGGCCTTGCCGATGAAGATACCGGGGCTAAAGCGGTTCAGATGGGAGCTGAGGATTATCTGGTAAAAGGTACGATGAGCCCGGCCCTATTAAGCCGCTCGATACGGTATGCCATCGAGCGTTTCAGCTTGTCTGCCGAACTTCAGAAAGCCAAACAATTAAAAAAACAGGAAGCTGAACTGCAAACACTTGACAGTCTGGAAAGATCGGGATCTTCAAAAATAACCGGGCAATCGTTAGGGATTAAATCATTAAATGAACATTCGCCGGGTACTTTTCGAAGTTTCGTGGAAAAACTGGGGGAAATCATGGACAAATCGGTTGAAACAAGGGCTTATCGGGTCGATTATGATTTGACTGCCGACCTTCGCGCTTTGGCCGACGACCTGGGTTTCGCGTTTGCAAACCCCCAGGATGTGGTGGAAGTGTACAGCGTTGCCCTGAAAGATAAAATGCAGGCGGCAACTTACGAAGCATCGCAAGTTTACCTCGAAGAAGGAAGAATCCTTCTGCTAAAAATGATGGGCTATTTGCTTTCTTTCTATCGCAAGTACGTACCGGTAAATATGATCTATAAAAATGAGAAAAAAAGATAAAAATTCACCAAATTATAAGGAGTATGTATCATGGCAAAATTAAGATTACGTTTGTATGTAACCGGAAAGACGGCACAGTCTGAACGGGCAATATCGAACCTTCGGACTATAATTGACGAAGAACTGAACGAAAATTATGAGCTCGAAATCATTGATATTTTAGATCACCCTCAATTGGCCGAAGATGAAAAAATTCTCGCGACCCCAACCTTGTTAAAAGAGCTCCCGCCACCGGTGCGTAAAATTATCGGCGATTTGTCGGATAAGGAAAAAGTGCTTTTGGGGCTCGATTTATATTTAAAAAAAAATAAATAGGAGATCATAATATGACAATACGAAAATTAAATGATGTAATCGAAAAAATGAAGACCGGCATCGAGGGGCTCGATTCTATTTCCAACGGTGGTCTTCCCCGCAACAGGAGCACATTGATCGCGGGTTCATCGGGAAGCGCGAAAACGGTATTGGCCATTCAGTTTTTGGCCGAAGGGATCAAGCAATTTAACGAAAATGGCGTGTTTGTAACTTTTGAGGAAACACCGGAAGATATCCGGAAAAATATGTGGAGCCTGGGCTGGGACCTGCAAAAATGGGAAGACGAAAAGAAATTCGCTTTCGTTGACGCATCCCCTCAGCCCGGGGAAGGATTTATTGTATCGGGCGATTACGACCTGGGGGCGCTTTTGGCCCGGATCGAACACGCGATAAATAAAGTAAATGGGGTACGTGTCGCTATCGATTCGGTCAGCGCCATATTTACACAACTTCAGGACACCACCATTATTCGAAGGGAACTGTACCGGGTTACCTTTGCATTAAAACAAATGAAAATGACTTCGGTGATGACCGCGGAACGATTGGCCGAATATGGCGAAGTGGCCCGCTTTGGCGTCGAGGAGTTTGTGTCCGATAATGTGATCATCCTGCGAAATGTATTGGATTCGGAGAAAAGAAGAAGGACGCTTGAAATACTGAAATTCAGGGGCGCCACACACCAGAAGGGCGAATACCCGTTTACCGTAATCCCGGGTGAAGGAATGGTGGTTATACCGTTGTCAGAAATTGAACTGAAGCAAAAATCTTCGACCAAACGAATACATACCGGGAATGAGGTATTGGATAAAATTACAGCCGGCGGATACTTCCGCGATTCGATTATCCTGGTTTCGGGCGCTACCGGAAATGGCAAAACACTGATGGTTACCGAGTTTATTTACGGTGGCGTAACAAAAGGCGAAAAATGCCTGCTGTTTGCCTACGAGGAAAGTAAGGAACAATTATACCGGAACGCGTCGGGCTGGAACATGGATTTTGACAAACTGGAAGCGGAAGGAAAACTTAAAGTGGTTTGTGTTTACCCCGAAACCATGGGGCTGGAAGACCACTTTATTAAAATGCGGAAAATCATTGACGAATTTAAACCCAACCGGATTGCCGTCGACAGCCTTTCTGCCCTCGAAAGGGTTTCAACCGAAAAAGGTTACCGCGAGTTCGTAATTGGCATTACGTCGTTCATTAAAGACAGGGAAGCCTGTGGTTTGTTTACTTCTACAACCCCTACACTACTTGGAGGAACGTCAATTACTGAAGCGCACATCTCAACCATAACCGATACCATTATTCTTTTACGCTATGTTGAAATGATGGGCGAAATGAGGCGTGGGTTAACCGTGTTGAAAATGCGTGGTTCAACGCACGAGAAAAATATTTTTGAATTCACGATCGATGGGCATGGAATGCATGTCGGCAAACCATTCCGGAACATCAGCGGGATACTCTCGGGCACTGTCCAACATTTTTCACCCAGTGAAGTTGACCGGATCAGCGGGCTTTTTAAAGATTAGGAAGCCCCCTTCTAATTCCCCCGAAGGGGAAGGTTCAGGCAACCGGGTTTATCGTGGTTTTAGCCCTGAAGGGGCGGTATATCAATAGCCCCGGGTTTCAACCCGGGGTCAGAAAAAGTACAAAAGTTAAAGGCGCATCAGGTAATGTAATTTGAAATAATAACATTGTATGCGCCGCAACTGGTACATTGGAAAGCTTTAGGCAACCGGGTTTATTGTGGTTTTAGCCCTGAAAGGGCAGCAGATTCTCGATCAGGGCAAAGTTCCTCAAGGAACTTCGCCCTGGTTAGATGAGAATGATGAAATCGTCCGCGATAAAATAATATTCATTGTTAATAAATAATTTCGGACGAATGAGAACCAAATCTATGGTATAAAATGGAAACAATACTGAAAGTATTAATCATTGACGACGATCAGGATGACATCCTGCTGGCAAAGGAATATTTGCAGCATTCCAACAGGGCGAAATTCCAGGTCCAAATGGCTGGAAGTTTAGCCGAAGGGTTTGAGTTAATTAAAACGAACACATTCGATTGTATCCTGCTTGATTTAGGCCTGCCTGAAACCAGCAGTTTAGATACCATAACCCACTTCATGCGCTATCGGGTGGAAACCCCGGTTGTTATACTTTCGAACAATGTTGATGAAAAAATAGGCACACAAGCAATGAGGCTTGGGGCCGAAGATTACCTGGTGAAGAGAAATCTTTGGAAGGAAAATCTCTGCAATACAGTACTTCACTCCATTGAACGATTTCGGCTTCGAAAAACCATCGATGAAAAAAATGCCCAACTAATTAAAAATGCCCAACACTCCAAACAAATACTGGATAACGCCATTAGCGGTTTAGTGATTATTAATAAGGAAAACAATATTCTTTTTGTTAACCCTGCCGCCGAAAAATTATTTGGACGGACTGAAAATGAGATGTTAAGTTTTCCCTTTGGTTATGCAATTGAATCGAATGCTCCTACTGAGATAACCCTGCATGCAAAGGATAATACAATAAAAACGGTTGAACTAAAAACCTCTGCCATTGAATGGTTAGGAGAGCCATGTTTGCTGGTTTCGATGAATGATATTACCGAACGCAAGCAGGCTGAACTGCTTCTTCTGGAAAAGAACAGGGAAATAGAAGCGCAAAACGAAAAGCTTAATCAGGTCAATGCTGAATTGATTCTCTCAAAAGAGAAAGCGGAAGAAAGCGACCGGCTTAAAACCGTTTTCCTTTCCAACATGTCGCACGAAATCCGGACGCCAATGAACGGTATCCTGGGTTTTTTGGAAATGCTTAAGGATGTGGAATTGACAGGTGAACAAAAGGAGAGATACTTTGAGGTCATTGAGCAATCTGGTCAACGTATGCTGGACCTACTAAACGACCTGATTGATATTTCGCGGATTGAGGCTGGGGAGGTTAAAGCTTGTTTTTCAGATTGTAATATAAACGAACGTATTGATTATGTTCGTAATTTTTTCAAACCTGCGGTTGAAAGAAAAGGGATGCAGTTTTTGATAAAAAAATCGTTGCCGTACCATGAATCCGTCCTAAAAACCGACGCGATGAAAGTGCAAACTATTTTAACCAGCCTGATGAAAAACGCGATTAAATTCAGTCATCAAGGATTGATTGAACTGGGATATGAAAAGAAAGAAGAATTTGTCGAGTTTTATGTGCGGGATACCGGAATTGGAATTTCAAGCGACCAACATGAAACAATTTTCGAGAGGTTCAGGCAAGTCAATGAATCATATAGCCGTGAATATGACGGCGCCGGATTGGGTCTGGCAATTGCCAAATCCTATGTTGAAATACTTGGTGGAAAATTATGGGTGGAGAGCGAAGTTGGGAAAGGATCAACTTTCTTTTTTACGATACCGGCAACAAGCTGAAGAATGAAGACTGTAACAGTTGGCAGTCAGCAACAGACTGTGGACTGAAGACTGAAGACTGGAGACTGAAACAGTAGGCAGTCAGCAATTGGCAAATGGCAGTTGGCAGAATACAAACAAAAATAACAGCATATAAAATGGGTAGTTTTAAGGATTTAAGTAGTTGAAATGAATTAATGTCGCATTTCAAATTTACTCACCCCAAGACCGAAGACTCGGTCTTCCCCCTCTCTGCTCGCAGAGAGGGGAAGAGCATCGCAGATGCGACGGGGTGAGTCAAGATAAAGGAACAAATCAAAATACGACATCTTATTATTCCCAATACTTAATTGCATATCAGAAGGCGTTTAATTTAGCAATGGAAATTTTTGAACTAACAAAAAAATATCCAAAAGATGAGATTTATAGTTTGACGAGTCAGATAAGAAGGTCATCCCGCTCTGTATGTTCGAATACCGCAGAAGGTTATAGAAAAAGACAATATCCGGCTCATTTTAAAAGTAAAATTTCTGATGCAGATATGGAAAATAGTGAAACCCAGGTTTGGATCGATTTTTCGTTTCATTGCAACTATATCACCAAAGAACAGCAAGTCAATTTGACAAATAAGTCCGAAGAAATTGGGAAATTATGGAATGACATGATTATGAATAGTGGAAAATATAAGTGATGCACTTCGACAAGCTCAGTGACCGGAGGACTGCCGACTGCCGACTGAAGACTGTGGACTGAAGACTGAAAAATATGAAACCTAAAATGAAAATATTAATCATTGACGACGATCAGGATGACATCCTGCTGGCAAAGGAATATTTGCAGAATTCCAACCGGGAGAAATTCCAGATCCAAACAGCCGGAAGTTTAGCCGAAGGGTTTGAGTTAATTAAAACGAATACATTCGATTGTATCCTGCTCGATTTAGGCCTGCCGGAATCCAAAGGATTAGATACGATAAACTACTTCATGCGTTATGATGTGGAAATTCCGGTTGTTGTACTTACAAACAATATTGATGAAGAAATAGGCACGCAAACGCTAAGGCTTGGGGCCGAAGATTACCTGGTGAAGCGGAACCTTACTGAAGTATATCTCATAAACACGGTACTTCACGCTATTGAACGGTTCTTGCTCAGAAAAAAAATTGAAGAAAAAAATACCGAACTGATTAAAAATGCCGAACAGTCTAAGTTAATACTGAACAACACCATTAGTGGACTAGTCATCGTAAATAAGGAAGGCAACATTCTTTTTTCGAACCCTGCTGCCGAAAAATTGTTTGGCCGTTCGCATGATGAGTTGTTAAACTTTCCGCTCGGTTATGCCATTGAATCGGAAACTCCCGTTGAAATAACCCTGCTTGTTAAGAATAATACATTAAAAACGGTTGAATTAAAAACCTCCGGCATTGAATGGTCAGGAGAACCTTGCCTGTTGGTTTCAATGAATGATATCACGGAGCGCAAACATGCGGAAGAAAATCTAAAACAAAGTGAGAATTATTATAAAAGTTTAATCGAAAAGTTGCCAGCTTCGGTCTATTCTTATTCAACAAAACGTGGAGGTATTTATTATTCTCCGGCTACTCCTGAAATATTCGGCTTCGATGTTGAATACATGTTAAAAAATCCATTTCTCTGGTATTCATCGATTCACCCCGACGACAAAGAAAATGTTGATAAAGCGATCGAAAAAATTACACATGGACAGAATTTCGAAATCGAATACCGGATTAAAGACAAAGATGACAATTGGCACTGGCTCTACGATCGTTCCTTCAGCAAAAAGACTGAGAAAGATGAACTAATTATCAATGGAGTAGCTTTTGATATAACCAGGCGCAAACAAGCGGAAGAAGAAAGAGAATTACTGGCGCATGCCATTTCAAGTATTAATGAATGTGTTTCCATAACCGATACAAATGATATCATCCGGTTTGTCAACGATGCTTTTATCACAACTTATCAGTATTCGAAGGAAGAATTGGTTGGAAAACACATTAGCATAATACGGCCCCGTGAAATTTCAACTAAAATCAGTAACAAAATTTATAGCAAAACTTTGAGTGGCTGCTGGAGTGGCGAAATCATGAATAAAAAAAAGGATGGAACGCTTTTCCCTATATTTCTTTCTACTTCATTAATTAAAGATGATAAAAATAGCCCTGTTGCGTTCATTGGCGTTGCTATAGATATTACAGAGCGCAAGCTTGCCGAAGAAAAAGTGACCCAAAGCGAAGAAAGATTTAAAAGAATTGCCAACAGCTTAACCGACTATCTTTATACTGTAGTTGTTAAAAATGGAAAGGCTGTTGAGACTACGCACAGTGAAGCATGTTTCGCAGTGACCGGATATACCAGACAAGAATTTTCTGAGGATCCCTGGCTCTGGATCAATATGGTAGTTGAGGAGGAAAAGGAATACATTGCTGCCAGGTTTCTGAATATTCTTGCCGGCCACGATGGGCCCCCAATTGAACACCGCATCATTCGTAAAGACGGACAGGTCCGTTGGGTATTGGATACCATTATCCCCAAATATGATTTAAATGGGTTACTGGTTTCTTACGATGGGGTGGTTAAAGATATTACTGTGCGCAAGCAGGCAGAGGAAGCATTGTTACACAATGAAAGGTTACTTCGTGAATCGCAGAAAGTAGCCAGGTTAGGGAGCTATTCCCTGGATATCGCAACTGGATTATGGGAAAGTTCAAAAATATTGGATAAGATTTTTGGTATTGATGAAAATTACAGCCGTTGTCTGGAAGGTTGGGTAAATTTAATCCACCCCGACTGGAGGGATCTCATGATTGATTATTTTACCGATGAAGTTTTAGGGAAGCGCCAACGTTTTAATAAAGAATATAAAATCCTCCGATGGGCTGACAAAAAAGAACGCTGGGTGCATGGATTGGGAGAACTTTCCTGTGATGACCAGGGCAATCCAATTAAAATGATCGGCACAATTCAGGACATCACCGAACGCAAAAAGGCCGAATTGCTTGTTGTGGAAAAAAACAGGGAAATAGAAGCCCAAAACGAAAAACTAAATGAGGTTAATGTTGAGTTGTTGATTGCCAAAGAAAGAGCTGAAGAATCCGATCGTTTAAAGTCTGCTTTTCTGGCAACCATGTCTCACGAATTGCGAACACCATTAAACGCGGTGATTGGTTTTTCGAGCCTGATTGACGAAGAAATATCAATGGATGAAATCGTCTCATATGCAAAAATAATTAACGATAGCGGAAATAACCTGCTTGAAATTGTAGAAAGTATTCTTGAACTGACCATGCTCGAAAGTAGGCAGGCGAGGATAAAAAAGAAACGGTTTTCCGCAAAAGAATTTATCGAAAGCCTGTCTGTTTTTGCGAAAATGGCACAGCAAAAAACGGATAAACAGCAACTTGAAATCATTTGGACTTCAGAAACTGAAGCGGAGCCTGTATCTGTCTATTCCGATCAGCAGATGTTGAAACAAGTCATGGTTCAACTCCTGAAAAATGCGCTGAAATTCACTTCTTCAGGAAAAATTGAATTTGGATATGTTCTTTCACCGGATGGCGAAAATGACCGGATCAAATTTTTCGTAAAAGACACTGGGATTGGAATTTCGGAGAAGAATAAATCCTTTATTTTCGAACGGTTTCGGCAGATAGACGATGGATACACCCGGAATTTCGGGGGAGCTGGCATCGGACTTACCCTGGCCAAACAGATGGTCGAATTGCTTGGAGGAATGATAGAAGTTGATTCTGAATTGGGTAAAGGTTCCACTTTTTATTTTACCATTCCCCGGCTTGAACCGGACCAACTTCCCAAAACGGCATTGCAACAAAAGATACCTGAAAAAACCCAGGAACTCTTTTCGAACCAAACGATCCTGATTGCGGAAGATGAATTAACGAATTTTAAATACATGAACCATTTACTCAAACGATCAAATTTCAATGTGCTTCATGCCAGGGATGGGCAGGAAGCCGTGGATATTTGTTTGGCCAATCCCGATATCCGGTTGGTATTGATGGACATACAGATGCCAAACATGAATGGTTTGGAAGCCACAAAAGAAATTAAGAAATCAAACCCCCAACTTCCAATTATTGCCTTGACTGCACATGCCTTGTCTGGCGACCGCGAAAAGATGCTGGAAGAAGGTTGCGACGAATACCTGGAAAAACCAGTAACCCGGGGAAAGCTATTTGCCTTACTCAGGAATTTTCTCAATTAAGTAAAATCTCATATCGAAGGTTGAAAATATCAATGTTTATAAGTTATTTCAGAAATAGTTTAATATTTCTATAAAGTCTGCGAAACATCAGGTATTTTCACACACTATGGAAAGCGATTTGTTAATTAGGAAGGATATCAATGAATACTGCACCTGACATTCAAAATTCGACTACTAATAAACAATCATATAAATCTTCGAAGAGGTAAAATAAGATCAAGTAAAAAGTGTAAAGGTAAAACGCAAAAAAAACTCATTTTCACTTTTAACAGATATTAAAAGCCCTGTCGGAATTCCGGCGGGGCTTTTTTCTGAAATTAAATTCAGAAAATGAATTTGGCAGTAAGGATAATTGCCTTTATTTTTGTTAAAATCATAAACAAAATCATACATCATGGAATATCGAAAATTAGGGAATTCGGAATTGGAATTATCTGTTGTAACATTTGGGGCCTGGGCCGCCGGTGGCTGGATGTGGGGCGGAAATGAGCGCAAAGATGCCATAAAAGCCATTCAGGAATCATACGATCTGGGCGTGACTTCAATCGACACGGCTCCGGTATACGGACAAGGGACCAGCGAAGAAATTGTTGGGGAAGCCATCAAAGGCATTCCACGCGACAAGGTTCAGATCCTGACGAAATATGGTTTGAGCTGGGACACCCAAAAAGGACAGTTTTTCTTTCCCAGTTTTGATAACTCCGGAAAGCCAATTGACATACATCGCTACGCCTCGAAGGAAACCATTGTAAAGGAATGCGAAACCAGTTTGCGCTTGCTGAAAACCGATTATATCGATCTGTACCAGATTCACTGGGCCGATCCGACAACCCCAATTCAGGAATCGATGGAAGCTGTGGCAAAACTGATTCAGGAAGGAAAAGTGAGGTATGCCGGAGTTTGTAACTATACAGCAGACCAAATGGCCGAAGCTGAAAAATATGTCACTCTGGTTTCCGATCAGGTCCCGTACAGCATGGTGAAGCGCGACATCGAAAGTGAATTAATTCCGTATGTGCTTAAAAACAACAAGTCAATTCTGGCATACAGCCCGCTGGAGCGTGGATTATTGACCGGTAAAATGAAATCCGGTCAGCAGTTTGCTCCCGGAGATCATCGGGCCGGAGTGCCGTTTTTTACTCCTGAAAACATTAATCGCACCAATGATTTTCTGGATAAAATACGACCACTGGCTGCCGGAAAGAATGTCAGCCTCGGACAACTGGTGGTTCGCTGGACCGTTGAACAGCCCGGAATTACCATCGCTCTGGTTGGCGCACGAAATGCAGAACAGGCCATTCAGAATGCCAAAGCATTGGATTTAACATTGACTGCTGAGGAACTTGGTTTTATTACCGAAGAACTCAATAAGCTGAAACTGGAATTGTAAATCTATATTGAAGCTTTTCAGTTAGAGGGTGACTTAAAGTCACCCTCTAACTGTTTTTATACTTTATCTCAACTCTTTCCGGTAGCATATACTGTCTGCCATCCCGATGTACTGGCCGTAATTTTCAGTCCTGAAATAGCCGGCTACTGAATAAAGTCGCTGTGCTTCAACCTGCCGGAGACCTGTTTCGAGCACTGCCGCGGTATTTCCCTCTTCCAAAGCCCATTTTTCCAATTCCTGAAGCATTCGCGCTGCCATTTGTTTGCCACGCTTTTCGGGCAAAACAAACATGCGTTTCATTTCAACTGTTTTAGCGTCAAAGGATTTGAAACATCCGCAGCCAACAGGACTGTTGCCGGAGTATATCACGATGGCGTGCTGAATTTTGTCGATGGAATTGTATTGCCGGTACTGAAGCTGACCTTCGCCATTTCGTTTGTAAAGGTCATCGTCCAGAGCATCGACCATTTTCCTGAAATCCGGATTTTCATTCGTCGTCCGGAGAAACGTTATGATGTGTGAATCTTGCATGGATTGGTATTTTTCAGGTACAAAACTAAGCATTCAGATCGCAAAAACTTTGTTCCGAATGCAGGAATGTTACAACTAAATTATAAAATGAACTTGCTTGAAATATATTGGCGGCAATAAATATTTAACTTAGTGGTTCGTTAAAAAAAAGTCAATATGCGTTTAGTAGTTTTAGTTATTTTTCTCCTGATTTCAGGAGAAATGTATGCACAGAATCCAATAAATCAGAAAGATGAGTTGGGACGGAAACAGGGATTCTGGACTAAAAAAGATGTTGAAGGCAAAATGTTGTATCAGGCAACTTTTAAAGATGATCAGCCGGTTGGCGAAATGAAGCGGTTTCATCCAAATGGCAAACTGATGGCGGTGATGAATTTCAAGGAGGGTACGGATATTTCTGAAGCTCAGTTGTTCGACGAAAAGGGAAAACTGATAGCCCGTGGTGAATATTCAGGACAAAAGAAAACCGGTGAATGGACTTATTTTCTGGATTCGAAAGTTACTGCAACCGAAAGCTATGCCAATGGCCTGAAGAACGGAATCTGCAAACGTTTTTATCCCGGTGGCGAACTGCTCGAAGAATCGAATTGGCAAAACGATAAGCTGCACGGTTTGTCCCGGAGTTATTTTCAGGATGGAAAATTGTACCTGGAATGCAACTACACCAATGGGCAACGAAATGGAAAATTTAAAACCTGTTTCCCAAACGGATCGCTCGAAATGGATGCGAATTATCTCGAGGATGTGAAGGACTCGGATTGGCGGTTTTTCGATGAAAACGGTGAACTCCTGTATACTCTGAAATACGATTCGG
>JBASYJ010000204.1:0-1563 GCA_049277435.1 Prolixibacteraceae bacterium | reverse complement strand
GTTGGTTGGTTTCTGTGCTTCAGAATAAAGGCAGACAAACATCAGTACTACAGAAAAAAACAGACTGAATGAGTATTTTTTGAACGTGATATGAAGCAAAATTTTATTTTTCATACGATCGAAAGATATTGGATTATTTTTATTCCTGATTTTAGATTCCTGATTTAATTCGGATCACTGTAAACGAATATGCAGGGACCATGCACGGAAAATTATCGCTCACAGATATATTGTCGGTAACTGGTCGGGCTTTTTTATCGTCCGGAGCTCCAGTCAGAACTGTTCGTGTTGCAGAAGGTTCTATTTTACCAATTCCTTCCAGATTGATTTTTGTGTTTACTGCTACCGGCAGCATATTCACCAGTTTTAGGATCAGATCATTGCTTTTGCTGTCGCGAACTACCGAAACGGCAACGCGTTTCTGTACTGATTCTTTCTTGTCGGATAGCTGAATGTTGTTTGAGATATAGTGGTCTCCTGAATTTTGTCCGTAAAGTTGCTGTACAAAATAATCAACGGTTGGTTTTATTTCGGTGTTGTTGAAATAAATCAGGTCAGGATTCCATTGGGTGTGCCCTTCTTTGGCCAGCAATGGCGCATACGATGTCATGCTCACCACATCACCGTTGCGCTCGCAGGCAGTCAGGTAAAGCGCTTCAGAAAGAGCTGTTTCAATGTTGGTAACCCTTCCCGGAAGGTGTGAAGCATACTCGCCGAGGTAAACTTTCGATTTGCTGCGGTCGTATTTGTCGTAAAAATCCTGATTGTGAATGAACCAGCCCGGCGACACATAATAATGTTCGTCGACCATCGGTACACCCAGTTTGGTGGCAATATTCCAGCCTTCCGTATAATCAGATCCTTCGAAAAATGGTCCGACTGTTCCGATAACCGTTATTTCAGGATGTTGCTTTTTTACGGCCTTGAAGATCATGGTAAAACGTTCTTCAAAAATATCGGTGATCAGATCTTCGTTTCCAATTCCGACATATTTCAGGTTGAAAGGTTTCGGATGTCCGGCTTCGGCGCGAAGTTTCCCCCATTTGGTTTTCACATCACCGTTGGCCCATTCAATCAAATCCAATACATCCTGAACATAGTCATCCATGTCGTCCATCGGAATGCCACATTGTTGACCGGCGCCTCCGGTGGCTGAGTTCTGGCAGGGAACACCGGCTGCAATTACCGGCAATGGCTCAGCGCCAATGTCATCGCAAAACTGAAAATATTCGAAATATCCGAGTCCCGCAGTTTGATGATATCCCCACAAATTCCGTTGAGGTTTGCGCGATTCCAATGGACCAATCGTATTTTTCCAGCGGTAAATATTTCCAAGTCCATCGCCATGGGCCACACAACCTCCGGGGAAACGAATGAACCGCGGATGAATATCGGCAATGGTTTGAGCCAGGTCGGCACGCAAGCCGTTTTTACGATTTTTAAATGTTTTTTGCGGAAATAACGAAATCATGTCCAAAGCCACTGTTCCTGAAGATTGAGGAATTAGTTCCAGCTGAGCATCCGAACCAGTTTTTGTTGCGGTCAGAATGGCTTCGAATTTTT
>JBASYJ010000203.1:0-10902 GCA_049277435.1 Prolixibacteraceae bacterium | reverse complement strand
GGAATTGTTCCTGAAGACAACCTGATTGTTGGACAATACCTTCACCAGTATTTCAACATTCCATACGAACGGATTGGTGTGATTGCCGGTCCGTGTCATGCCGAGGAGGTGGCGCTCGAACGTTTGTCGTATCTGACAATTGCCTGTCCTGATGTGAAAAAGGCCCGTGCTTTTGCATTCCGCCTTGAATGTCCGTACATCCGTACGCATGTTTCCGACGATATTTACGGAACTGAATATGCTTCAGTATTGAAGAATATCGTGGCTATTGCTTCAGGAATTGTACATGGATTACGCTATGGCGATAATTTTCAGGCAGTGCTTATTGCCAATGCCATTCAGGAAATTAAACGATTTGTTGATAAAGTGCACCCTATTACACGCGATATTAAAAGTTCTGCATATTTAGGTGATTTATTGGTCACCGCTTATTCTCAATTTTCACGAAACCGTACTTTTGGAACCATGATCGGAAAAGGTTACTCGGTACGGTCAGCACAACTCGAAATGCACATGGTAGCCGAAGGTTATTATGCGGCAAAATCGATTAAAGAAATCAATGAAGAATTCAGGGTAAACATGCCAATTGCTGAAGCTGTTTACAACATTCTTTACGAAAACATTTCCCCCGCTATCGAAATCCGATTATTAACAGAACACCTTAGATAAAAGTAAAATGGAAAATATTTCTTTAAATTTCACGAAGACTTTTGATTTCATTTCGAAAGACTCGATTTTCTCATACAAGGAAGCGATTGAAAATCACAATCGTGCACTTTTTAATAAAACCGGAAAAGGAAACGATTTTTTAGGCTGGACAACTTTGCCTGCTTCAGTTACTGAAGCTGAACTGGCCGATTTGGAAGCTACCGCCGCTAAAATTAATGCCAAAGACATCGATATTTTTGTGGTTATTGGTATCGGAGGTTCTTACCTCGGAACTAAAGCAGTGGTTGATGCCCTTTCGGATAGTTTTGCACACCTGAAAACACGCAAAAATCCTTTTATTCTTTTTGCCGGACAAAACATCAGCGAAGATTACCTGTTCGAACTCCGCGAATTGCTGAAAACCAAAGAATACGCCATGGCGGTTATTTCCAAATCAGGAACAACTACCGAACCAGCTTTGGCTTTCCGTTTATTGAAACAGGACATTGAAGATAAATACGGAAAGGCTGAAGCGAACGAACGCATCGTAGCTATCACCGATGCCAGCAGGGGTGCATTGCGCTCACTGGCCACTACCGAAGGATATAAAACATTTGTTATTCCTGATGATGTGGGTGGTCGTTATTCAGTTCTGACTCCGGTTGGTTTACTGGCCATCGCCGTTGCCGGATTTGATATTCGTGCTTTGGTAAAAGGTGCTGTTGATATGCAGCATGCAACCGGTGTTGATGTTCCGTTTGAAGAAAATCTTGCTGCCCAGTACGCAGCAGTTCGCAACGAATTGTATAAAAACGGAAAAAAAGTTGAAATCCTGGTAAACTACAATCCAAAACTTCACTTTTTGGCTGAATGGTGGAAACAACTTTACGGCGAAAGCGAAGGTAAAGACGGACTGGGAATTTTCCCTGCTGCGGTTGATTTCTCTTCCGACCTGCACTCCATGGGACAATACATTCAGGAAGGAGAACGCACTTTGTTCGAAACTGTAATTTCGATAGCAAGTCCCGATCGCGAAGTTCGTATTCCAACTGATGCTGCCGATTTGGATGGTTTGAATTTCCTGGCCGGAAAACGTGTTGATGAGGTGAATAAAATGGCTGAACTGGGAACTATGCTTGCTCACGTTGACGGAAGCGTTCCTAACATCCAGATTGTGATGCCGAAACTGAATGAATATTATTTGGGCCAGTTGATTCAGTTTTTCGAAGTGGCTTGTGGTTTAAGCGGCTACACACTGGGTGTTAATCCATTTGATCAGCCCGGAGTTGAAGCATACAAAAAGAATATGTTTGCCCTGCTCGAAAAACCAGGTTTCGAAGAAGCCACAAAAGCGATCAAAAAACGCCTGTAGTCATAAAAATACAATATCTTGTAAGGAGAAATCTCACTGTTGAGGTTTCTCTTTTTTTTGTTCCGGAATGAAGAGAACAGGATCTGAAGCGTGGAAAGGATACGTTTGGGCTTTAGTGGGTACAATCGCTTTTTCAAGTTTGTACGTTTTCAGTAAAGCCGGGCTGAACCAGGTTGAACTGGCACAGTTCGGATTGTATTATTTCGGGATGGGTTTTCTGATCAACCTGATTTTTATCCTGATTTCAGGAAAAGCAAGGCAGCTCCGTGGAATTTCGAAAAGCGTGATTGGATTATTAATTATTCTGGGTGTAATTGATCTGGCGTCAAATATTACCTTTTTTATGGCCATTCAGGCTATTCCTGATCCTTCGGTAACTTCGTTTCTGGGCAATCTGTTTCCTGTTTTTCTAAGTACTTTAGGAATTCTTTTTCTGAAAGAAAGATTTACTTTGCTTGAATCTTTGGGAGCTCTTCTGGCCATTCTTGGCGCATTTGTAATTAGCTATTCCGGAGGAATGGAGTGGCAGAAATTTTTTATTCCGGGGACAGGACTGGTCGTACTGAATACTCTTTTTGCTGCCACCGTTTCAGTCATCATTAAAAAGAATGTACATAAAACCAGTCCCGAAGTTTTTAACCTGAATTCGAATGGCTGGATTTTTCTCTTTTTTCTGGGGTATTTTTTAACCAGCGGCCAGTCCCTGGTCATTCCTGTAAACGCATTCCAGAACATTGCCCTGGGAGCATTTTTTGGTGCTTACCTCGGATTGTTGTCTTTCTATTATTCTTATCGTTACATCGCTGCTTCACAATCATCAATCGTTCAAAGCCTGAAAGGTATTTTTGTTTTGATTATCGGTTATTTCTATCTGGGCAATTTCCCACTGGCAATTCAGTTGTGGGGTGGGGGAATCACTATTACCGGCGTTTTGGTGATGACCATGTCGCAGGCAGGAATCATCCGGATCAAAAAGAAATGAATCTTAAATCCCGAAAGGTTGAAAACCTGGTTTCAGGTAAAGTAAAACTATTGTTGGAAACGGATAGAATTCCGGGTTTGAGGTAAGAGCATGAAATTCAGTATTTCTTCTTTTTCAACCAATGCTGTTGCTCCGGTTGTTTTGGCGACCATTGCACCTGCAGCATTACCAAATTTAAGTGCTTCTTCAATCGAATGACCATTCATGTAATAATGGACAAACCCGGCAGAGAAAGCATCTCCGGAACCAACCGTATCACCAAGACTAACCTGATAACCAGGATCATAATGAAAAACATCCTCTTTGGTCAGACAGAAAGCGCCATTGCGGCCAAGGGTGCAAAGCAGAATATCCAGATTGTATTTTTCGATGGTTTCCCTGGCAAGATCTTTCAGGTGTATACTTTTCAGTCCAAGCAGATTTTTGGTAATCAGCAATTCGTCGTCGTTGGTCTTCAGGATATTGGCCATTTTCAGGCTGTCTTCAACGGTTGTGGCGGTATAACATTTCTTTCGCAGATTGATATCCAGAAATTTTACCACATCGGGTGATTCGTGAATCAATTCACGAAGGGTATTTTTTGAAATGCCATATCGCTGAACCAGGGTGCCAAAACAAACACAATCAGCTTCACGAAATGCTTCCATCATTTCCGAATTGATTTCCATGTGATCGTAAGCAACGTCGGTAATGATATTAAAATCAGGATTTCCAAACTCATCGAGTTTGACTTTTACCGAACCGGTCGGAAAAGTGTAATCGGTCTGTATATTTTCGTCGGAAACACCCAGTCTTTTCAGAGCAATTCGGGCTTCGCGACCGGCTTTGTCGTTTCCCACCCTGCTGAGCAAGGTACCTTCATCGCCGAATGAATTAATGCGGTAAATAAAATTTGCAGGTGCGCCACCAAGAACCTTTCCGGTAGGAAGTAAGTCCCATAACAGTTCACCAAATGCAGCAATTTTCATTGTTTCTCAGTTCATAATTAATGGGCGAAAGATAGGAAAAAATCAAAAATCGCCTTTCGTTAAAACTATTTACTTTTAAAATAACAATTAACATCTTTGTCTGTTGTAAAAAAATGTTTGACCAAAAAGCAAATGTTGTTTTTTCAGAATTAAAAAATACGGGTAGCCGATCTGTTTCCTAATCAAAATTAAGATGTTTTATTGGATCGTCATGAATTGTCGTATTTAAACAAGAAATCAGGATTAGGAAAGAAGAGGAATATTCAAATTAATAACTTTCAGGAAAATGAATTACCTGGCACATATCTATTTATCCGGTGAATCTGACGAAATAAAGCTTGGGAATTTTATTGGCGATTACATCAAAGGAAACAAACATCAGGATTTTCCTGAACAGGTTGCGTTTGGCATACGCATGCACCGGCATATTGATTCGTTTACCGATCAGCACGAAACCGCAAAAACCTTTATGAATATCCTGAAACCGGGTTATGGCCGGTATGCCGGAATAGTTTCTGACATTTTTTTCGATCATTTTTTAGCTTCGAACTGGAACGAATATTCGGTTTATACCCTGCGTCAATTTTCGAAATACACGCATGCGGTTCTGCTTTCCAATTTCAGATTACTTCCCTGGCGAGTCAAACAGTTTCTGCCATTCCTGATACAGCACAAGCGGCTTGAATCCTATGCCAATCATGAAAATATGGTTCAGGTGCTCGAAATTATGTCGAGGCGTACCTCGTTACCTGAAAACAGCAGGTGGGCCGCCGAAATGCTCGTTCAGGAATACGATCAGTTTGAGGCATTATTCCGGAGCTTTTTTGCAGAACTGGTTGACTATTGCGAAACCGAATTTCAGGTTAATATCCTGAAACCAACTATTGGTCAAGAAGCAATCTAGTTTATTTTCTCCTGAAAATCACAAATCAATCCTTCAATCCTCCAGTCCTTCAATCCTCTAGTCCTTCAATCCCCCAGTCCTTCAGTTTTTAATAGCTCAATTCTTCGAATCGGCTGGCATCCAGTCGGACAAAAACGAAAAGTAACAGGGTAAATGACCAGAGCGACGAACCGCCGTAGCTGAAAAAGGGCAGAGGTATCCCAATAACAGGCGCCAAACCGATGGTCATACCAATGTTAATGGCGAAGTGAAAAAACAGGATGGATGCTACACAGTATCCATAAACCCGGCTGAATTTCGACCGGTTTCGCTCGGCAAGATAAATGAGTCGCATCATCAGACCAAGGAAAAGACCGATCACCAAAGTTGTTCCAAAAAATCCCCATTCCTCACCAACGGTACAGAAAATAAAATCGGTACTTTGTTCAGGAACAAAATCGAATTTGGTTTGGGTCCCCTGCAAAAATCCTTTCCCGATAAGTCCACCCGAACCAATCGCTATCTTCGACTGGTTTACATTGTACCCTGCACCAAGCAGGTCAGACTGAATTCCGAGCAATTCGTTGATCCGGTCGCGCTGATGTTGTTCCATAATGTTGTGGAAAACATAGTCGACAGAAACGGCAAACAAAACACTTCCAAGGTAAATTCCAATTAAAATGGCCAGGCTTCGTTTCCGGATCATTAAAGCCCAGAAAAGGAAAAATGAAGCTGACAGAATTGCTGCTGTGACGACCATGTATAATGGATCAATCGTTCCCTGAACCAAATAATTAATGAACCAGAAAATGATGAAGATTGACGAGAAAATGGCGATTCCGATCAGGTTGCGTTTGGCTTTGCGCCGGATGAGGTAATTGATCAGGAATCCCAGCACAGTTAAAATCAGAATGGTAACCATCGGATCGAGAACCATCGTGAAAATAAAAACCAATGCGATCAGGAAACTAAAAAACAGTACGATCCCGTTCAGCCCTTCGCGGTAAAGAACAAAAAGAAAAACTCCGAAAACTATGGCCGAACCGGTGTCGTTTTGAAGAAAAATCAAGCCCACCGGAACAAAAATGATGGCAGCCAAAGTCAGTAGCGATTTCCAGCTGTGCATCTTGAAATTGTACGAACTGATAAATCTGGCTAAGGCCAGTGAGGTTGCCATTTTCATGAATTCAGACGGTTGAAGCGAAAAGTTTCCGAATTGAATCCAGGATTTGGCTCCTTTTATCTCGGAACCGACGACCAGCACAGAAAGTAGTACCAATATTATGAATAGATATATTGGAAAGGAAAAGGTGACAAAGAATTTCGAATCGGTGTTGAGCATCAGTACAGCAATGAAAATGGCGGCAAAAATCCATATTAATTGTTTTCCGTATTGCTGCGAAAAATCCAGGATGCTTTTGTGCTCTTCGTTGTAAACAGCCGCATAAATATTGATCCAGCCGATGAACATCATGGCCAGATAAATGGAAACCGTGATCCAGTCGATATTTGCCCAAACGTTGTTTCTTTTTTGCACCTTATTAATTTTTTTTCTGAACTACGTGTAACAAATTCGTTTCAATCAGTCGCTGTTCCAATTCTTTCCTTTGGGGAGTAATTGAATCGGTCAGATATTTTTGAATCAGAAGTCCGGCGATCGGGGCTGCATAAGTAGCTCCAAATCCGGCATTTTCAATATAAACGACAATCGCAATCTTTGGATTGTCGCGGGGAGCAAATCCAACAAATGCTGAATTATCGGCTCCATGTGGATTCTGAACTGTTCCTGTTTTTCCGCAAATGGCTATGTCGTTCAGATGAACAGTCGCGCTAAGTGTCCTCGTTTCATCAACAACTGCCTGCATTCCATCGATAACCGTATTGAAATTCTCACGTTTAATATTCAGAACTTTTTTTTCGAATTTCAATTCCCGGTATACCCGGTTAGTATCCTGAATTGCCCTTACCAGGTGTGGGGTAATGTAATATCCCCGGTTCGCAATAATCGAAACCATATTGGCCATCTGCAGCGGTGTGGCCAGAATTTCTCCCTGTCCGATGGCAAGCGACCGGATCGTTAGAGAATTCCAGTGGCTTTTGCCAAAATATTTGTCGTAATAGGTCGATTCCGGAATGTTTCCTTTTCGTTCGGATGATAATTCGGGACCTAATTTTTGTCCGAATCCAAATTCTAGAATATGTTTCCGCCATTCATTATAACCTTCTTCAGCATTTGGGTAATGATTTATAATAGTCCGGAAAACGTTCCAGAAATACGAGTTGCATGATTCCCGAATACCTTCGCGCATACTAAGTGGACTTACATGATTGTGGGTACACGAAATTGGCTTATTCCCCTTTCCGGAGCATGAAAAACGATCGAATGGGCTGAGTGTATGTTCTTCCAGGGCAATCAGTGCATTGGGCAGTTTAAAGGTTGATCCCGGCGAATATTCGCCAATTATGGCCCTGTTCCAGGTCGGTTTGAACAAGGAATCTTCCATCAGCATGTTGTAATTTTTGCTGCGCTCCCGACCAACCAATAAATTCGGATCGTATGATGGTGCGCTAACCATTAGAATTATTTCGCCGGTAGCCGGTTCAATGGCAACAATTGCCCCCTTTTTATTGGTCATCAGTAATTCAGCGTAAGCCGAAAGCTCAGCATCCATTCCGGTCAGCAGATTCTGACCTAAGATTGCAGTGGTGTCCTCTTCTCCGTTGTTGTATTTTCCCTTGATACGGTTGTGTACGTCGACCATCGAGTTTTTTACACCTTTGATTCCACGCAATTCTTTTTCGTAGGTTTTTTCCAGTCCGCTCACACCAATATAGTCGCCCGAACGGTAATAATTGTCATTATCGATCATTTTCTGATTTACCTCTCCAACAAAACCCAGTACCTGTGCTGCACTTTTACTTGGGTATTCGCGCAAAGTTCTTGACTGTACAAAAAAACCGGGGTATTTATAAAGTTTTTCCTGAAGTGGGGCATAAACCTGTGGCGAAATCTGACCGACTATAACGGATGGTTTATAATACGAATACTGCTTGGCTTTTTTAATTGCTTCCCTAAGCTCAACCCGGTCAAGCTGAATGATTTTACAAAACTCTGTTGTATCGAACGATTTTACTTCGCGGGGAACAATAAGTATGTCGTATGAAGCTTTATTGTATACCATCAGTGCCTTATTGCGGTCGTAGATTAATCCTCTGGCCGGGAAAATCGTTTCTTTTCGAAGTACATTCCGGGTAGCGAATTGTTTGTATGTTTTATTGGTAATCTGGAGAGTGAACAACCGTAGGATGAAAATAATCCCAATCCCAAGCATGATTCCGCCAATGATATATTTTCGCTTCGAGAAAGTATCCACCCCGTTTAATTTTTAAAAATGATGAACTGACTGGCCAGAATAATGACAATCGAGAATATGCTGCTTAGAATAAATCGTAGGAATGTTTCGAAAAAGCCTCCAAAGGAAAACGTTTCGGCATAAAAAAGAAAAAGGTGATGAACCAGAACCGAGAGGACAATGTATTTTAAAAAACTTGCAAATCCCAGTTGTACCAGATTTGGAATACTTCCTTTTTCAATAAACTCACGAGAGGAAGTCAGGCGGGCGATTCCGGGACGTAAAAAACCGAGAAGCACTGTTGCTCCGGCATGCAGCCCCGGTGTATTGGTGAATATGTCAATCGTAATTCCGAGCAGAAATGATAGCCCCAATAAAAAATATCCGGGAATGGTAAATGGCAATAACAGGATAAATAAAATGTAGATGTATGGATTGATCAGTCCACTGAATTGGATGTTGTTGAGTAAAAGTACCTGTACCAATACAAATACGATAAACATGATGACATATTTTCCCAGATCTTTAATCATTTGTATTTACTGATTCCAGTTGAATTAGTTCATTTCGTTTGGTATTCTGAACCACATCGACAAATTTTAAAGTCTTGAAATTCGTAGACAACTCAACTTTAATATTATAAAAATTCGTTCCACTCTCAACATCGTATTTCTTAATAGTTCCAATCATTATCCCTTCAGGAAAAATATTCGAATAGCCACTGGTGACTACAGTGTCGCCAACATTCACAAAAACATGAAAAGGGATATCGTTGAGATTGGCTGAATTGAAATGATCTCCATCCCAGACCAGCGATCCATAATAATTGTTGGTTGTGATCTTCGCCGGAATAAGCAACCGTTTATTTAAAATCGACAAACCTGTGGAATAATTTACCGAAACATTGGTAATGACTCCCACAACACCCTCTGAACTAATAATGCCCATGTCAGGTTTTATTCCGTGCCTCGACCCTTTATTCAGGGTAATATAATTGAAATTCTTATTTGTTGAGTTACTGATTACTTTTGCTGAAGTAAAAACATATTCGGGAGCGTCCAGGGTATCCGAAAGCTGTTGTTTCGGATTCATCTCCTCCTGCATGATATAACGCTGCAGTTTTTTTTTCAATGATGCATTTTCAGCTGCCAAACGCGCATTAGTCCGGCTCAAACTAAAATAATCGTCAAAGGAACTGTATCGTTCATAGATACTCCCAATTAGATTATCGCTTGAATTAAAGAATGTTACGCGTTGGTAATTGTTGAAACTCACCAGAAGCACCAGAGAAATGGCCTCAAGTGCGAGAAACATCATCACAAAATAATTTCGTATTAAGAAACGAAATAAACTTCTCATTAGCCGGAAGGTTTATGATCCCTCCTTTTCAGAATTACCTGATCAGGAAAGAGAATTTATTTACATTCTTAAGCGCGATACCGGTTCCACGGGCCACAGCACGCAAAGGATCTTCCGCAACATGAAACTGAATATTGATCTTGTCGGTAAAACGTTTGGCCAAACCGCGAAGCAATGCTCCACCGCCAGCCAGCCAGATTCCGCGTGTTACAATGTCGGAGTACAATTCCGGAGGAGTTTGTTCCAGCGCACTTAATATAGCAGTTTCTATTTTGGTAATCGATTTTTCCAGACAATGTGAAATTTCCTGGTACGAAACCGGAACTTCAATCGGAAGTGCTGTCATCTGGTTTGGTCCCTGAATAACATAGTCGGCAGGGGGATTTTCCAGCTGCGACAAGGCAGATCCAACGTTGATCTTGATTTCTTCAGCCGTACGCTCACCAATTTTAATGTTGTGCTGGTGACGCATATATTCCATGATATCGGCCGTCAGGTCATCACCTGCAATACGGATCGATTTGTTGGTAACCAAACCACCCAGCGAAATCACTGCGATTTCGGTTGTTCCGCCACCGATGTCCACCACCATGTTTCCTTCAGGCGCTTCAACATCAAGACCGATACCGATCGCAGCTGCCATAGGTTCATAAATCATATACACATCGCGGCCGCCGGCATGTTCAGCCGAGTCACGTACCGCACGAATCTCAACTTCGGTTGAGCCGGAAGGAATACAAACAACCATCCGGAGCGAAGGGGCAAAAAACCTCGATTTGGGATTCATCATCTTAATCATTCCCCTGATCATCTGTTCTGCCGCGTTAAAGTCGGCAATCACTCCGTCACGCAGCGGACGAATCGTTTTCAGGTTTGCATGGGTTTTTCCCTGCATCTGACGTGCTTTTTCGCCAATGGCAACCAGTTTTTCCGTTTTGAGGTCGATGGTTACGATCGATGGCTCGTCAACTACAATCTTATCGTTGTGGATAATGATGGTGTTGGCAGTACCAAGGTCGATGGCTATTTCCTGGGTTAAAAATGAAAACAATCCCATTTAGGTATATTTTTTTCTTTGTTTATACTTCTTAAACTGACAAACAAGACTTTTAGTATTAATGTTTGAAGTGTCTTACTCCTGTAAATACCATGGCGATGCCAAATTCGTCACAGGCTGCAATTACTTCTTCATCGCGGATACTGCCTCCTGGTTCCACAATGTATTTGATCCCGAATTCGTTGGCAGCTTCAACACTGTCGCGGAATGGAAAGAATGCATCTGAAATCAGTACCGAATCCTCAATTTTCACCCCTTCTTTCAGGTTAAAACGAGGAAT
>JBASYJ010000202.1:0-39913 GCA_049277435.1 Prolixibacteraceae bacterium | reverse complement strand
ATTCAGTTATTACCTGCCCTGAATGTGGTTTTCAAAAAGAAGAAACTATGCCAACAGATTCATGTCAATTCTTTTATCAATGCGATAACTGTAAAACAGTTATAAAACCAAAGCAGGGTGATTGTTGTGTTTTCTGTTCTTATGGTAATGTTCACTGCCCACCTATTCAAGCAAATAGAAGTTGTTGTAATTAAAAGCGAATGTCTCGAAATACATTTCAAATCTCGAAAATCATAGAATATGCAAGTAAACAAACAATAAACTAATTTTCAGGCAAGGGATTAAAACAAAGATACCAATTGTCATATGTAGGATGTTCTTTTTCAATAGCTTATATTTATTGTTTTGGGGAAAAATTTCAAGAGAATAATCAAATCTTTAGATTTTCTTTAGATTTAAGTCTTAGTTTTAGGTCATGAAGATTCTAATCATTGAAGACGAGACAGAATTACTTTCTGTCCTCAACAGTTATCTGACAGAGACAGGCTACTCTTGCGAGCAGGCTGCGGAGTTTGATGCAGCCTACGAAAAGATTTCACTTTACGAATATGACATAATCCTGTTAGATATTACTCTTCCAGGAGGAAACGGACTGGATCTGATCAGAACATTGAAGAAAAATAATCAAAAAACTGGTGTTATTGTAGTCTCGGCAAAGAATTCATTGGATGATAAGATTTCGGGACTTGATCTTGGAGCAGATGATTATATGACCAAACCTTTTCAGCTTTCAGAGTTGAATTCGAGGATAAAAGCATTATTGCGACGAAGGCATTTTGAAGGGACTAGCCTGATTCAATTTAATGAAATAGAAATTGATGCCGAAAATAAAACAGTCGAAGTTCATGGGCAAACTGTAACCCTAACAAAAAAAGAGTTCGATTTACTATTGTTTTTTCTCGTAAACAAGAATCGCCTTCTGACTAAAGAAGCCATCGCGGAACATCTTTGGGGCGATAACATCGATCTTGCAGACAACTTTGATTTTATATACACGCATATCAATAATCTCCGAAAGAAAATTATGTCTCATGGTGGACAGGACTATATTAAAACTGTTTACGGGATGGGTTATAAATTCACCGAATCATGAAGCTACTCACAAAATTAAACATCAGGTATATTATATATTCGCTTACGGTTACGATGATATCCGGAGTTTTGATTTATTTTCTCATTTCGATGATTGTAACCAAACAACTGGATGAAAAACTTACTGAAATTTCAGACAGGGTTGAACAAAAACTGGCCGAAAACGGAAAGGTTGAGTGGCTCAAACCATATGTTTATGTAAATGAAATTGAGAAATCTCCGGAATCAACTTTATTTAATGATACAATTATCTTAAACTCGAAAGAAAGTGAACTGGAAGAATACCGACAGTTGATAAAAGTAAAACATATTCATCAGAGTTTTTATAGAATCATAGTACGTGAGTCTAAACTTGAATCTGAAGATCTCATCCAAACCCTGGCCGGAATAACATTGCTGGCTATTTTATTTCTGACAATCAGTTTAATCCTGATAAACCGAAAAGTTGCCCGCTCAATTTGGGAACCGTTTTATGAGAACCTCAAAAGAATTGAAGGGTTTAAGTTGGCAGATCATCAACCACTCAGCCTTCAGCAAACTGGAATTACCGAATTCGATTCACTAAATGAAGTCATTATCCGTCTCACAAATCAAATTATTTCTGATTTCGAAAACCTGAAACAATTTTCAGAAGATGCTTCCCATGAATTGCAAACGCCACTTGCAATTGTTTCGACAAAGCTGGAGACCCTATTAAATGATCCTGAAATTGGAGAAAAACAGTTGATAACCATTCAATCGGTAAATTTTGCTTTACAGCGTTTGTCGAAACTTAGTAAAGCACTCTTGCTTTTGACTAAAATAGAAAATAACCAGTTCTTATTGGTTGAAAAAATCAAATTGAGCCCAATTATTTATCAAAAACTTGATGAATTTCTTGAATTACTTAAGCTTAAAGAAATTACTGTTGAGTACCAGTTTTCTGAAGATTTTGAAATTAAAAGCAATCCTGTTTTAGCCGATTTTCTTTTAAATAACCTTTTATCAAATGCCATCAACCACAATGTTCCCGGAGGAACAATTCGAATTATCCTGAATCCGGATAGTTTGGAAATTCAGAATACAGGACGAACAGAATTAGCACATCCGGAGAAGCTTTTCCTACGCTTTTACAAAGAAAGTCATTCTACAAATTCTTTAGGACTTGGATTAGCCATTGTAGCTAAAATATGTGAAATCCAGGGATGGAAGGTTTCATATTCATATAACAATTCCTTACATAGTATATTGGTCCTATTTAGGATTTAGCTACCATTAATTTCACAATGCTTTTATCAAAATAATATTTTTGAATTCAACTAGAACAGTCAAAAAAAATGAATAGTTTAGAAATAATAGCTGAATATTGCCATCTCTTAATATTAGTATTAATCCTGACTATCGGATTACCGATTCTCGCTTCGAGTCAGAATTCTCTCGAAAATTTTATTGATAGCGCTCTGGTTCACAGTCCCAATGCTGTTTCGATCAATGCCCAAATCAAATCATACACGTTCAACGACCAAATGATTTCGGCTGTTCTGCGTTCACCAAAGGCATTCATTAGCTCTGAACTGCTTGTTGCTCCATACCTGAACAACAAGGGTAAATTTATTGATACTGCTCCGTTAGATAAAGCCATTGGTTACGATGTTGGCATCACAAACGGTGGTTTATATTCGTTTCTTTTTAATCTTCAGTTTCCTCTCCTGAAAGGAAAACAGGTGCTTCATCTTCAGGAACAAAATAAAGTGGAAGTAGAAAAACTGCAAACACAACTGAAGCTGATTGAAAATGAGTTGAAATACAACATTGGCCGCCTTTATTTCGATGCACTGGCGAAACAGGTAACCATGGAAAACAACCGTAAAAACAATGCATTACTCAATGAAGAATTCCAACTGATAAAAAGGCTGACCAGTAAAGGACTCTACCGTATTTCAGACTATAAGTTGATGGAACTTTCGCTGAAGTCAGATTCCATCAACCTAAGTACCTCATCAAGCGATCTGGAACTTGCTATTCGTCAGTTAAAAGCCGCATGTGGAATAAAAAATCAGGAGATTGAACAACTTACTATCCCACAAATGGTTCAATCAGAACCTTTAAATAAACCATCGCTTTTTATCCGCTCGTTTTCGGGTGATAGCCTGGCTGCTGTAGCTCAGCAAAAAGCTTTTGATGATCAATACCAACCACAGCTAAATGTTTACGCCAATTCAGGATTAAACTCTACTTCAATTCCGATGATGCAAAGACACATTGGGGCCAGTGCCGGAATTCAGCTTTCCTACACACTTTTCGATGGCCATCAAAAAAAGATCAATCAGGAACAGCAAATGCTACGAATAGACGAAGCCCAATCTCTCAGAGGATTAAAAATCAGGGAAGTGAAAACCAGGGTGGATGCTTTTAAGCAAAATATTGAAAAAACCAAAGCAGAACTTTCCAGTCAAAAGGAAATTCAGGCAGAATATAAAGATTTACTTACATTATATCAGGATGAATTGCAGCGGGCACAAATTAGTGTAATCGACTTAATTGCTTATCTTCAAAAGTACAGCAGCATCAATTTAGAACTTAATCTTAAAGAAATAACGCTAAAAAGGCTCATCAATGAATATAACTACTGGAATAAATAAGTTTTCTGACTCGCCGGCAGGCGGGCAAGTTTCAAGTTTCAAGTTTCAGGCTAAATCCACTGGATGGGTTGGCAGGCTTGCAATAATCTCAATTTTGTATTTGATTACTGGCTGTGCATCCCGACAACCAGTTCAGGAAGACACAGTTTCGGCGAAAAGTGATGTGAAAGTCGTTTTCCCGGTCGTTCTTTCTGCCAATCATTTGGTTAATTTCAGGGCGGTAACACGATACATGCAGGCCAACGACATCCGCTCTCAGGTGACCGGAATTGTGCGCCAGATCAACTGTACTATTGCCGGAAATGTTTCAACAGGACAAGCACTTTTTATCATCCAGCCACAGGAAGCAGCCGCGCTTCAGAAGTCAAAATATAATACCGAAATTCTGAAGGGGCTTTCGGATACGATATTTGCGCAGCTGAATGGACAAATAAATAGCCTGAACGTACAAGTTGGTGATTTTGTACAATCTGGCAATGTATTGGCTACTTGTATTCGCAGCAATTCAATGCGGTTAATTGCTTATATCCCGGTTGAAAAATCGGCTATGATTGAGAAGTTGAAAACCTGCAAGCTGATTCTTCCTGATGGGTCAAGTATAGGTGGTCGTATTTCCGGTAAGTTGTCTGCAGCTCAATCGCTGGATCAAACCGAAGCCTACATTATAGAACCTTCGAGACCCATTTCTCTTGCAGAAAACATTAATTTAAGTGTGCAATTTATTGCTGAACAAATTCCGGAAGCATTGTTTGTGCCCGAAAATGCGATAATGGGAAATGAAGAACAAACCAATTTCTGGGTAATGAAACTGATGAATGATTCGACCTGTATTAAAGTGCCGGTAGAAAAAGGATTGGAAATGGACAGCCTGATTCAGCTAATTGGCACTTCACTTACAACCGCTGACAGGGTCATTTCGGAAGGCGGCTATGGACTTGCCGACAGTGCCATGGTTCAGGTAGTGACTAAAAAACGATAACTATTTTTTGTGATTGAAAATAATCAGGAAAAACCTTTTTTATTCATTCTCATTCAGAGCTTTAATCATTGTTTGATGAATACACAAAAAACAGTAAATAGATAATAAATACAAAGAAAATAGGATGAAAATCAAAGAAAGCTTCCATCACAAATTTAAACATCCCGTTGGGATTGTATTGCTGATTTTGATTGCTGCAGGTATTTATTCGTACACGCAGATGAAGGTGGAATTGCTGCCCAATGTGACATTTCCAAAGGTTAAAGTTATTGCCGACAATGGTGAACAACCCATTGATGCGATGCTGGTAAGCGTAACTCGCCCTTTGGAAGCTGCTATTAAGAAAAGCGAAAATCTGAATATTATACAAAGTACCACTTCTCGCGGAACCTGCGAAATCTCGGCCTACTTCAACTGGAATACTGACATTAATCTTGCCCGGCAACAAATAGAGGGGCTAATAAGCGAAAGTGGCCCCAATCTTCCCCCAAACCTGAAGGTAACCATTGAGAAAATGAATCCATCGATTCTGGCTGTTGCAGGCTATTCGCTGGAAGGAAACCTGAGCCCGGTAGAACTGAAAATGATAGCCCAGTTTACTGTAAAACCATATTTGGAACAGATCAGTGGAATTCGCGAAGTATCGGTGATTGGTGGACGAAACAAAGAATATCAATTGATTCTGAACATCGAAAAAATGAGTCGACTTGGTATTACGCCGAACATGCTGGGCGATGTATTGGCACAAACCAATTCGATTAAATCAAACGGATATCTGAACGACAATAACCGACTTTATCTTACACTTACCGATGCTTCTGTTCGTAATATTTCGGAACTTGAGAATACCATTATTAAAAGTAGCTCGACAGGAACGACAAAGGTAAAAGACATTGCTAAAGTCCAGATTGCAGGTCAGGTTGAATATGTTAAAATTAACGCTAACGGGAAAGATGTTCCGTTGGTAGCCATTATGAAACAACCAGAAGCAAATCTGGCAGAGATAGACTCCCAGCTACAAATACGTGTCAAAGCCCTAAATGACAATTTGCTGCCTAAGGGTGTGAAATTAGTTTCATATTACAGTCAGGCTAACTTTGTTGATAATTCCATTAAGAGTATCCGCGATGTGCTGTGGGTGGGGTTGTTGCTTGCCATTGTAGTAACCATGTTATTTCTCCGGTCGTTCAAAAGCAGTCTGGCAATTTTGATTACAGTACCCGTTTCACTTTTGCTAACGATAATTGTAATGCTGAGCCTGGGCTACAATTTCAATATCATGACACTGGGAGCTATAGCGGCGGCTATTGGTCTGGTAATAGACGATGCAGTTGTGGTGGTTGAACAAATCCACCGGACCCACGAGGAACATCCGGAGGAAAGCTATAAAGAGGTGGTGCCCAAAGCGATTAAATACCTTTTACCAGCCATGATTGGCTCGTCACTCAGCACAATCGTAATCTTTATTCCATTTGGTTTGATGACAGGAGTGGCCGGAGCTTACTTCAACATTATGACACGAACCATGATCATCACGTTGACAGCTTCATTTTTCGTTACATGGCTCGTCCTTCCGGTTATATATTTGCTTTTCTTTGGCCATATTAAGGAGAAAAATCTGAAACCTGCCAACATACATAAGCGAAATTGGGTTCTTTTTTTTATAAAGAAACCTTACATCGCTTTCATCATGGTAATAGCCATGCTTTTTTCAATTTATACCATATTCCCCTTATTGAAATCAGGCTTTTTAGCTGAAATGGATGAAGGATCGATCGTACTCGACTTTGACAGTCCCCCCGGAACTTCGCTTCAGGAAACCGAAGTGATGCTCCGGAAAGCAGACAACATCATTGTTCATATTCCTGAAGTGGAATCTTTTTCACGCCGGACTGGAACACAAATGGGATTTTTTATTACAGAACCCAGTCGTGGCGATTATTTGATTAAACTAAAGGATAAACGAAATAAAAGTACAGATGAAGTTATCGATGAAATTAGGAAACGAATCGAAGCTCAAATCCCGGTACTAAAAGTCGATTTCGGGCAGGTGATTGGCGATATGTTGGGCGATCTGATGAGCTCTGTACAGCCAATTAGCATTAAAGTATTTGGTAACGACATCGGGCAGATTCATGAATATGCAAAAAAAATTGCGGCTGTTGTGGAAAATGTACCAGGTACTGCAGATGTTTTTGATGGAATAGTAATTGCAGGCCCCTCAGTGCTTATTAAACCGGATTACACCAAGTTAAGCCAGTTTCAGCTAACTCCCAACATTTTTCAATACCAATTGGAAACCCGAATTGGTGGGATCGTTGCAGGAAGCGTACAAGAACCACTTCAGATTTGTGATGTGCGTATGATGTATCCTGATCGCCAGGAAATGAGTGTTGACCAGATGAAACGATCTGATATTTTTCTGAATAACGGACAACTTTTGCCTTTAAGCCGTTTTGCAAATGTGAGTATCTCGAAAGGGGTTGCCGAAGTTAATCGGGAAAACTTAAAAAATGTTGACTATATTACAGCTCGCCTTAATAATCGCGATTTAGGAAGCACACTGGCTGAAATTCAAAAAGATATTCAGGCAAAAATAAACTTACCTCCCGGACTTCACATCGAATATGGCGGTTCATTCAAGGAGCAACAACAGGCCTTTCATGAGTTGATGCTTATCCTGATACTGGCTAGCTTACTGGTATTTGCTGTCATCTTATTTCTTTACCGGAACTTCAAAGTCGCCTTATTGCTTATTTTTTTAGTTCTGCTTGCTCCCGCCGGAAGTGCTATTTTGCTTTATTTGCTGAACGTTCCGCTAAATGTTGGCAGCTATGTTGGAATTATCATGATTATTGGAATGGTTGGCGAAGCCTCTATATTCACCTATTTACAATATTTGGAAGAAAGAAAAAAGGGAGAATTGGTTACCGATGCCATTGTATTTTCTATCTCTATCCGTTTACGACCCAAACTAATGACTGCATTTAGCGCTATTATTGCTATGTTACCACTGGCTTTGGGTATTGGAACCGGCGCTCAAATGCACCAGTCGCTGGCTATTTCGGTCATCGGAGGTTTGCTTTTTGCGCTGCCGGTTTTGCTTATCGCTTTACCGACTTTTTTGAAGATGGTAGAGAGAGATTGAAAATAAGAGGGTGTACGACAAAATTCCCTTTTTAATATATTTTCAACTGAATCACCCCATCGCATCTGTGATGCTCTTCCCCTCCCTTCTTGAAGCTACTTTTTGTACACAAGTTTCGGACTGAAAGGCCAGCATATCCTAGCCCAGGCAACGCCTGGGCTAGGATAAATAGAAAAACGTCCGCGCAAATACAATAGTCAGGGCGGAAAACTCCTTTCGGACGGAATTATGATTCATGCCTTTTTCGTCCGAAGCAATGAAAACCCTTCAAAAATAGTTATCGCGTGGATGATTTTAATACCCGTTTCCCAACCCAGGGCGACACTTCGTTTGCACTGGGCTAGATTCTGTTGGCCATCATTTCATTTTACATGACTTGTTCTGTTGAACAGGTGGACATTTCACAGAGCCATAACTGCAAAACAGGCAACAATCTCCCGGCTTCGGCTTTAGTACGGTTTTGCAGTTCGGGCATTCATAGAAAAAACTATAGGTGTCAGTGGGCATTTTGCTTTTTTTTCGATTGTCCAAAATTGTAGTTAAATCCGAGGTAAATCAATCGGGCCGAACGTTTGCGCATGTCCTGCCGGTAAAATACTGGCGTATCAATCATCGACTTCCGCTTTTCGGAATTGAAAACATCAGATACTGTCAAAAGGATCGCCGTTTTTTTATTAAACAACTCCTGTTTGAACCCGGTATTCAGGAAAAACGATTGCAGGTTTTTCCCCTTGTAACGTCAGTCACATGATAAAACGTATTGGTACTTAAATTTAGGTTGATGAGTTTTCGATATTGGTACAGAATCACTTCCATTCCTGCCGCCGTGCTTTTGTCCAGATTTTTGATGGTTGAGATGATGGTATCGCCGCTGGTGGTCAAAATCCGTGTCATGCCTTTCTACCGGTTCCGGAAATAGATGGTGGAGATAAATATAATAATGAAAAAAAACCTTGGTCAATTTAAACTTTAGAATTGCATTAGAATTGAACTGTACTTTTGTTTTAAAATAACTATTAATAAAATTAGAGAAATGAAAAAAACATCAATTTTATTACTCGGAATGGCAATGATTTTTACATCATTTGGCCAACAAAACAAGACAATGTCCGCACAATCAAAATCAGAAGTTGCAAAACAGAAGGTTAAAGTAGAATCTACAAAACAAGTATTTGAACAATTAGATATAATTCTATCGCCTTTTGAAGATATGACAGAATTTGCTTTAGATAAAAACGAGAAGGGGATCCTGGAATCGTTGAGTAAAGTTGAACAAGCAACTAAAGAATCGATCTTTAAAAAAAATCTTTCTGTTGAAAACTTAAACTTATTAACCCCGAAAATTGGACAGCTAAAAGAACTAATTAAGCAGAAAAAATACAATGAAATTGCTTTAGCTTCAACAGAAATTTTTGAATTCAATATTAGCAATTTCGTGGATGCAAAGAGAATTGAAAATCAAGTCAGAATAGAACATTTAGATTATATGGGGTTTAAAGTTCTGGCTCTTTTAAATCAGGATAAAATTGATTGGGCAATTGTTAAACAAACCATTTTTAATGTTCAAAAAGAATGGCTTGCCTTAAGCCCAAAAGTAAAGGATGTTAATCTGAAAGAAACTTTTAATTATCTTTTTAAAGGTCTGATTCTTAGCGCTGAAAACAATGATATAAAAACTTGTGAAATTCTAGCTAATATGGATTTGACCTTAGTTGATGTATTAGAACTTAGTATTTAATAAAGAAATCAAAAAAATAAACAAACAGAAAATAAATCTGAATTGATTATAATAATGAGATTCTTAAAAATATCGAATTTAAAATTAAAAGGAAAAATATATTATGAACAATGAATTATTAAATAGAGTTGCAAGATTAGGTTTATTGTTTTGGATTATTAAAATATTTTCAACCACAGTAGGAGAAACTGCCGCTGATTATGTTTCGGTAAACTTGAACTTTGGATTAACAATAACTACGATTTTCATGGGTGTAATTACTATTTTAATTGTTATTTGGAACTTCAGACAAAAAAAATATTTTCCGCCTTCTTATTGGGCCTTAATTGTGATGATGAGTATTGAAGGAACCTTAATAACTGATATTTTAGTTGAAAAATTTAGTGTTTCTCTATTGTCTTTAGACATCGTTTTCACAATCGCGATGGGATTATTATTTTATTTTTGGCATAAGAAAGAACATACATTATCTATTCATTCAATAAATAATGATAATCGAGAAAAATTTTATTGGATAATTGTTTTAACAACATTTGCTTTAGGTACCGGAGTCGGGGATACAGTATCAGAGTATCTAAATGTAGGCTATTTCTATTCTCTAATTATTTTCGGTTCAATTTTTATTCTGGCTGGCGTTCTATACTTTTCTAAAATAATAAATGCTGTTTTAGCATTTTGGATAGCATTTATTGTCACAAGGCCAATTGGTGCTTCGTTAGGAGATTTATTTATTCAAGCGCCTAAAGATGGTGGATTAGGAATTTCAGTGGCAACAATAAATATTTTCTTTTTCATTGTAATTATAGCTTCTGTATCATATTTAACAATTAAATCACCACAAAAAGCTTTGTTGAAAGTTAAATCCGATTAGGCATATTGATTATATGGGTTTAGGGATTAGTCTTTTATTAATAAATGGAGGGTTCCTAATTACTATTATCGGTATTGTGGTCTATTTGTCCGTTTCAAAAATTGATACCAACCCAAAGTTAACCTAAGCTAGGTTACGATCAGTTAAATTCATTCTGTTTTGTTAGATTATTTCAGATGATTGTCAGGCTTGTGTATTCATATTTCATGAGCATTAAAAAAAACAAACAGAAAATACTGAAACAAAAGATTTAACCTTAGATACCCACTGAACCAACTTCAAATTTCCTTTAGAATTGCATCGTAAGTTTGGTGTATTAATTTAAAAATCAGAAAAGATGAAAACAACAATTTTAGTACTCAGTTTTTTTATGGTAAGTTTATTTGCTTCGGCTCAAAAAACTCCACCAACAGTTGTCACAAATGCGTTTGCCCAAAAATTCCAAAAAGCCGAAAAAGTAAAATGGGACATGGAAGAGTCCAACGAGTGGGAAGCTGAATTCATGCTTTCAGGAAAAGAAACCTCAGCTTCGTTCGATCTTTCAGGCAAATGGCTCGAAACAGAAACAGAAGTTGAAGAAAATGAGATTCCTGCAGCAGTAAAAAGTGCCATCGAAAAGGAATTTGCAGGTGCTAAACTGGGCGAAAGCTCATGGATTGAAATGCCTGATTTCAAAGGCTACGAAATCGCCCTTAAAGTGAAAGGCAAAAATGTTGAAGTCCAGGCTACCAAAGAAGGGAAACTTAAGGTAACCAACGAGTCGAAATAAAAGAAAATAAAATGGGAATTCGACGTTTAAAAAAGCTTGCTTTCATTGCAGGCTTTTTTAAACTCTTTTTTCGTCCAACCCGACCATTTTCATTTCATTCGTTTTCAAATTTGAAATTATTGAGCAATGCAGAAACTAAACTTAATGGTATTGCTGCTTTTCATAGCAGTAGGTTTGTCAGGTCAAACAAAAAGTACAGGTAAAATAACCGGAATAATAGTAGAGAAAAGCAACGGATATCCCATTGAATATGCAAGTATTCAATTATTTAAAACATCTGACCAAACACCAGTTGAAGGAACCATATCTGATTCCAAAGGAAACTTTTCAATAAGCAATGTAGCTTTAGGTGAATACAGTATTGCCATTAGCTTTATGGGTTTTGAGAAATTGGAATTGCCCAATATCAATCTGACAAAAGAACAACCCTTGCTTAATCTGGGCAAAATATCACTTGTGACAAGCTCTGTTGCTGTTGATGAAGTAACAGTAGAAGGCAAACGCTCTAGCTACACCCAAACCATCGACAAAAAAATCTTTAACGTTGGCGATGATTTGACAAGCAGTTCAGGTTCGGTAAGTGATCTGATGCAAAACATCCCTTCGTTGCAGGTTGATATTGAGGGAAATGTTTCGCTTCGTGGTTCCGAAAATGTACAGATACTAATCAACGGAAAACCTTCGGCAATGATGGGCAAGAACAGGGCGATGGTTTTACAGCAACTTCCTGCCAGCTCTATTGAACGTATCGAAATTATTACCAATCCATCGGCCAAATACAAACCTGATGGAACTGCAGGAATCATTAACCTGAAACTGAAAAAAGAACGAAAGGAGGGTTTCAATGGCGCAATTACGTCAAATGTGGGAAACCAAAATCGTTACAATTCAAATTTAGCGCTCAATTACAATAAAGGCGGTGTCAATGTCTATGGAAGTTATGGTATCCGGCTGGATCGTCGTGATCGGTTTTCAAAAGATAATTATATCAGAACCGATTCATTAACCCGTGAAAAAAACTACCAATTTCAATCCATCGATAGCAAAGCACGGCCTACATCACAAATTGCACAAACTGGAATTGAATGGGAAATCAATGATAAAAACAGCATGGAAGCCTCAGTCAATTATAATTACATGTCATTTACCAGAATTGATACTGCTGTTACCAGAAATCTGGATCAATACCAGGCACCGACTAACAATTATGACCGATATCGCAATGACGTTGAATATGAAAAAGAACTTGAATGGGCTGCAAAATATACACGCAAAATTGGTGAAGATCAGGAGTTGACGGTTGATTTTACCCATAACTCATCAAAAGAACAAGAAGATAATAAATTCACCAATCGATATCTTTTTCCTGTAAAACCCAATTCAAAGGACAATACTTTAATTTGGCAGGCAAATACCGAAAACCTGTTAAGAGTAAATTACTTGCGACCTAGAGGTAAAGATGCAGAGCTTGAACTTGGTTACGAATTGCAAGCTGACAAAAGCGACCTGAATTTTAAGGCTGAATATTTACTTGGTACCAACTGGATGCCTGACAAAGTTAAAAGCAACAAGTTTTTATTCGACGAAACAATACATGCACTTTATGCCACAGACAAACAGTCGTTTGGAAAATTCGGTGTGATGGCAGGATTGCGTGCAGAACAATCACTGATTACTTCCCATTTGATTACGATTGACAGTGTTGTTACCAACAACTACTTTTCGGTTTATCCAACCTTGCATACCTCGTTTAATTTTTCTGATGCCAGTCAGTGGCAACTCAATTACAGCAAGCGGATACGACGTCCTGAGGGCGATGATTTGAACCCTTTCCCTGAATACCGCGATGTATATAACGTTAGAGCTGGAAATCCAAATCTTAAGCCTGAACAGATTCACTCTATCGAAACAGGTTATTTGTATCACAAAGGTGCAAACACTTATTCGGCGACACTTTATTACCGGTACGCCTACAATAAAATGACTGAAATAACCCGATTTTTAAACGATTCGGTTTTACTTTCCACCAAAGAAAATCTTTCATCGAGCAGCGCCACTGGTGCAGAAGCCATTTTTAACCGGGTGTTTGGTAAAATTGCCACTATAAACCTAAATGTAAATGGTTATCTTAGCAAACTGGATGCCTCAAATCTTGGTTACTCGGGTTTAAAAACCTCTTTTAGCTGGAATGCAGCATTGAATACCAACTTTAATATCACTAAATTAATGATGGTTCAACTCAATACCAGATACACTTCAACTATTCAAACACCTCAAGGTGACAGGCAACCAACTTTTATAATGAATGCCGGGGCTCGTTATGAAGTATTCAAGCGCAAGGCTTCCATCATGTTCACAGTTTCAGATTTGTTCGACTCCTACCGAAACCGGACAATTATTAATACATCCGAATTGCATCGTGAAATGGAAAGCCGGCGTGCGCCGCGAATACTTTATGTAGGTTTTTCCTATCGGTTTGGAAGTACCAAGAATAACAAAGAACCACAGTTGAAGTATGAGGAGTAGTAATTCTAAACAATGAATATTGAATATAATAAGTTAAGTTGTCGTTTTAAAAAAGTCATATTTTACTTTTTTTTGCTCTGGTTCTCTGGAATAACCAATGTTATGGCCGAAAAACCTGATACATTAAAAACCAGGATGAATTTAATTCTTTCCGGATATGCACAATACGGTGAAGTGCTGGCAACCAACCCATATTTGAAGCAGGCAAATACTTTAAATAATGCGACCAATGAATTTGCTGCGCTTTCATTTCAATTGTTAAAGCAAACTACCGGTAAAAATTTATGGGAGCAAAAATTTGGATATCCACGTTATGGTATTGGAATATATTCAGCCAGTTTTTTCAACAACAATCTGTTCGGTACTCCCATTGCCCTTTATGGCGTTTTTAGGGCTCCGTTTAAACGATGGAACAAGTTAAGTCTTAATTATGAAGCAGGATTCGGCTTTACTTTCAATTGGGAAGCATTCAATCCATCAGAAAATAATTACAACATTTCGCTGGGTGCTGATCAAAGCGTTTTTATAGATCTCGGCGCTTCCCTAAATTATGAATTGAGTTCTCTTTTTGATCTGGGTTTAGGTTACAGTTTTACTCATTTCTCGAATGGCGCATTGAAAAGCCCCAATTTTGGGTTGAATACCTTCTCCCCAAAAATTAGTCTGGAATATAGGATAAACCGGTATCATCCTCCGCTGTCGAAACGATCAATTCCTGCTTTTCTGAAAAATACAACAATTGATTTTTCAATCTTTGGAGGAGCTAAAAATGTCATTTACAAAGGCAACGATGTAGATACAATATCGAAATATAAAGGTGTTTATTATCCTATTTACGGTCTCACGACGGTGATCAACAGACAGTTAACCTACAAAACAAAATTAGGTGTCGGAATGTCATTGAGCTACGATGGCTCCTACAATTCAACGGTTTTAGTTGACAATGGCGAACTCGAACCTACCGAAGGATTTCATGGGAGCAAAATTTCATTAAGTATTTTTCCTTCTTACGAGCTGGTCATTAACAAGATGTCGGTAATTATCCAGCCAGGCTTTTATGTTCTTAGAAAGAAATCTACCAATAGAGAACCCGTTGCTTACCAGCGGCTTGGTTTGCACTACCAATTAAGCCGAAATCTGTTTGCTGGGATGAATTTGCGTGCCTACAACTACCATGTGTCTGATTTTATTGAATGGACATTGGGCTACCAATTGGATTTGACAAAAAGGCAAAAAAATAATTAAAAAAACTACGACATCACCCAACCTTTTTTGTTCTGGTGATTCTTTATAAATATACAATTGGATAAAACGGGATTGGATATCATTATTTCGGGCTGTTTGCAAGGCGATAGTCAACAAAAAAAAGCGTTATACGGGATGTTTGCGCCCCATATATTAAGCATATGTCATAGGTATGCCAAAAACAAAATAGATGCTGAAGATATTTTCAATGAAAGTGTATTGAAAGTATTCAGCTACTTACATCAATTAAAGGAGCTGGAAAAGATTGAATGGTGGATGAAACGGATTGTAATCAATGAAGCAATCCGCTTTTACAAGAAAAACAGAAGTTTAGTTTTTATTGAGGATTACCAGACGGTCAATGCTTCGGAGATGGAAAGTGGAGACGTTTATAAGAAAATGGAAGTAGATGAGGTGCTTAAAGTTATTCAGGAACTACCAGACAGAATGCGACTGGTGATAAATTTATTTTCTATTGAAGGTTTTTCGCATGAAGAAATTGCTGAAATGTTGGGTATTTCGGTCGGCACATCAAAGTCGAACTTGTTTGATGCGCGAAAAAAAATTAAATTTTTGATGCATGAAAAAGTGAGGAGAATTATATGAGTAACGAAAATTTACATGACGATTTAGATGACTTTCTGAAAAATACATTTGAAGGCCATACCATTACTCCAGGCGACGAATTGTGGGCGAAAATTGAACCACAAATTAATATGAATATGGTGCCATTTTCGAAATATGTGCGCATGAAATATGCCTTTATTGGTACAGCAGCCTCCCTTGTAGCAGTCGTTTTCCTGTTGTTTACTCAGAATACCTCAATTCTTAACCCAAAAAAACAAGACAATCTTTCAATAGTCAAGAATTCCGGATTGATAAATCCTACGGATACAGAATTAGAAAATTTACGTGAGAAGTTAAAAACTGCTGAAATAGAAATAGCATATCAGAAAACCAAAAGCGCCAGTTCAGAAAATAGAAATGAATTGAATTCAAAAGCCTTTTCGACTAATAATTCATCAGGAATAGCGATAGTTTCAACCGACAGGAATCAAACTTCTGTACTTTTATCAAAAAGTGAAATTAGCAAATCGGAGCCAAATTATACCGTTGAAATTAATCCAATAGAATGTCAGGAAGTCCCTTCAGACGATAATTGTCCTGCCAATACAAATAATTTAGTGGAAATCTCTGAAGAGCCGGTTTCCGGTTCAGGGAAAGCAATCGCAACCAGTAAAACTCATAGCAAGTCAGCCACTTCGTTTCACTTACCAAAAATTGATTTTGGGTTCTTGACGTTTTCGGGTCGAAGGCCACTAAATCGTTTGTATGGGGACAGAAATAACGGAATTTTCGATCTGTCAGAATTTATGAAAAAAGTCGAAGTTGGCTTTAATTATTCGCCTTTGCTATCAACACGAACATTAGGAAAAAATCAAATTACCGAAAATGGAAACATTGACCACCAATACTTTAACGACATTGAAAAAGCGCTTTTAACAAATAACTTTGGTTTGGATTTATTGTACCGGGCCAATGATCGCTGGACTTTTCGGACTGGCCTATATTTTACCCAATACCGGCACGAAACACAGAACGATGCCTTGCACCGGGATGTTATCTCGCCCGAACAACTCATTTTAAATACTTCGGCTGGCAAAATTCCTGTTACTGGTACCGGAATGGATCAATTACCGACACTCTCTGTTTTTAACACAAGGATTGATCTAAGCTATCTTGAAGTTCCGCTTGTTGCCCGGTATTATTGGGACCAGCATTTTTTTACCGATGCCGGAATGAATTATTCCTACCTGAGATCATCTAAAACAAGTATCACTTCCGAATCATATACCGGTACATATTCGTATTCCGGAGTTGAAGGAATTCGTACACATAACTTTGCATTGGGCCTGGGACTTGGTATTGACTACAAGCTTAGTTCCCGGTTTAAATTAGAGATTGGGCCGGAAGTCAAATGGCAAGTGAATTCGTTTTCAACCAATGGAATGAATACCCATCCACTTTATTGGGGGATTCGGGCCGGTATTAGATTTAAATGGCGAAACCCGGGCTATAAGATCTGATTTTATTAAGAAAAGACAATCTTTACCCAACCTTTTTGATTTATCAATCTCTTTAGTATTATAAGTTCAGCTTATAAACTATAAAATTGATCATGAAAACAAAAAGCGCAGTTCTTAGGCTGATAATAACTTTCACAATTGGAATTGCTTTAATTGTTATTACTACAATGATTTTTTCCTGTTCTAAAAATGAACATTCAGGAACAATAGGAACATTGCAGTTACAAGCAGATACACCAAAATCATTTCTCAGATCAGAAGCCATCTCCACAATAGATGAATCATTTATTCTACTGAAATCAGTACAGGTTGAAGTTAGGAATCTGAGGATTGAGGGAAATTCCTTGCCGAATAACCAATCAGTTAAATTAGGTATCAACGGAAAACAGAAAAGCGTACGGACAGAGTTTGGCAATACGGCTGATTCCTTGCTTAAAGGTCCATACATATTGGATATTTTTAGTGGTACTGCATCCATTGATGAAGTACCAGTACAACCTGGAACGTATAAAAAAGTTGATTTCGAATTCTTTGCCGGACCTGATAATAATAATCATTCAATTGCAATAAGCGGCACGTTTACTAATGCGCGAGGCGTTTCTGTTCCTTTCTCTCTGACTTCAGAATTCTCTGAAATAATCCAACTACCACTTTCAGGAAGAGGATTAAAGATCAAATCAGGAAACATAATATCAATAACTATACTTTTCGATGTAAATAATTGGCTGAACGAACTCGACTTTAATAAGGCAAATCAAACCAATGGAAAAATAACTATTACAAAAGACGAAAATAGTGGACTTTATTCAGCTTTCATGACCCAAATGTTGAAGCATATTGATATTAAAAAAGAACTATTGAATAACTAATAAATCGTACTGATTCGCTGGAATCGTTCAGTAAGAAGTATTAAAAATCATTCAGGACAACATTTGCAATAGCCTTAAAATCATTGTTGTAATGATGATCTCCGGGCAATATTTTAATCTTTATTCCTGATTTTGAGAATTCTTTTCTGGTGTTTTGTTCTTCGTCATCTCCAAAAAGACATACCGGATTTAATGATTTAATTTTTGTTAATTCACTAACGACATCAAATTTGCGTTTCGTGTTCCAATGCATCATGTCGGTCATGTGGATCTCAAAGTCTCCGGTCAGATCGGGTGAGAAACAATAAACCCCTTTCATGTTTTTTTTTGAATGATCATCAAAATTGTTGGCAATGAATGGAGCTACGCATGCCCCGAAGGAATAACCGAGCAAAATAAATGTACTTTTATTCCATGTTTGCATGTACTGTTTTATAATGATAATCAGATCATCAGCAACTTTTTGTGGTGTTTTTTCGTTCCAGAAGTATTTTTGGGCATTAAGACCAACTACCGGCATTCCTTTTTTTGCAAGTTCTTCTGACACATTCTGATCCCAACTTTTCCAACCGCCATCACCGGAGATGAAAAAGACAAGGGGCAAATCATTCTTAACCGAAGTTGGAACTAAGGCGAGAGGCAAATCTTTTTTTGTAAATTCTTCGGAATCCGCGATGTCAAAGGCATTCACAATTTCATTTTGTCCGATGATCAAAAAAATCATCAAACTTAACAGGAGTTGTTTCATGAAATCAGGGTTTGATTACGTTTGTTAAAATAATCGGTATTTGGAGTAATTCATAGTCGTGTTGATAAATCAGATATTTGTTGTGCCATTTTGGATCAAATTTTTGTTTGTATTCGCGCAATCCTTTATAGTGTGCAAATGCCTGAATTTTTTCGTAGGCAAATTTCATCGATTTCTCCTGAAAAGTATATGGATTATTCAGCCCACTCATAGGGGCAAAACCAAGGTTTACAAAGGAGAAACCTTTTGTTTTTAGATAACCGAAAAGCTCGACTAAAATGAAATCCATGATTCCGTTAGGAGCGTCACTGGTTTTCCGTATCAGGTCGTAAGTAGCCTCTTCTTTCACAAAATCGGGTATAATATTCAGGAATGCAATAATTTTCTCTTCCGGGTTTTCAACCGTGATGATCGTCTGTTTTTTCAATTCCTCCCAGTTAAACATACCCTGCGAAAATATTATTTCGGTGCGATTCATATCTTTCAGCCATTCATCGCTAACCGATTTAATCTTCTGAAGCACTCCATCGAGTACCGGAGGTTGGTGAATGGTTGTTTTATATCCACGATCAATCACCTTATTAATGGCGTTGCGCATGGGTTTCCTTGCGCCTCCCTCCAACTTGAAAGTTGAGAGGTCAACGACACCTTCCTGCCCCAGGAACAAAACTTTTTTGCGAAACTGATGATAGATATTAAGGCTTTCTTCCGGAACTCGATAGAAAATACTTTTCATTCCACTTTTGTAACAATAGCGATCAAATTCAGATATACATTTTTTCATCTCTTTCTCGTTTTCAGCAACAGGATTTTCAAGAACGACAGCAAAATTTCCGGAGATACGATAGGAAATGAATGATTTTTTACTCTCAGAAAAGAAAATCATTTTATCGCCGGAAGCTTTGAAAAAATCAAGCGAAGAATTTCCGTATTTTTTAAGCATAACGTTAGCTAAAGCAAGTTCCTCTTCGCTTACATTTTTATGGGGGACATAAGTGCGGACAAAAGTGTAGATCAAAAAGGCTATTGAAAAAAATCCGCTGATATTGATCGATTGCAGAAATCGTTCAGCAAATTTACTTAGCGGAGTTAGTTCTCCAGTTCCAATCAAAAAATAATTCTGAACGGTGTAGTTCAATGATTGCCATACACTGAAGTCGATGTTAAAATGCTTTTTATCAAGAAAATAAAACCCAACAATTCCATAGATTAAAGTACCGGCAGCAGTAAGTAAAGATGTTTGCAGGCCAATATTCCGGCGTTTCGGATTGGACTTAATGTAATATTGCTTCCGCGTTGCGACAAGCATAATTATTCCAATCAGCGAAACGATTGCTTCTTCATAATCAATGGCTTTGGTTATATTTCCAATGATTGAAACAGTACACAGCATGATTGCAAAATAACAAGCTGTCCGCAGGCCTTTAAATAGAAATGCTGCCGTTGCTATCAGCAAAAAGCCAGTTGCAAGTACCAAATAATTGGATGCATCAATGACTTCACTAGACAGAAAACTTTTCAAGAACACCACACGTCCTGAAATTGCCGGAGTTAACACTGAAATAATATTAATAATACCCACTACCAAAAGAAAGATCGCAGGAAAAATCCTCATCAGTAATTTGTTGACTTTTGAAAAGAATGCTGCGACTCCGACAAATAATGGCAACCAGAACTCGAAGAATCGGTAAAGAAAAGTGATGGCTATTGCAGCAACATCGTTGTACCCAAACCGAATTAATACATAAGTCATTGAAACTTCAATAGCGCCCAGTCCGCGCAAAAATGGTGAGACAATCAGGAAAATGACAGAAATGATATATCCCATTACAGCAGCAGGTATGGAAGGTGTAAAATTGAGTGCGAGCATGGCCACATAAAGGTGGACAATGCCAACAAATTCGATGACAAGAGAAATGAGTACCGTATATAAAAAATATTTTTTATCAATTTTGTTGTTTTGCATATCATTCATAAAAGCTTCTGTTGCAGGGAACAGCTTTTTAAGGAATGAGTAAAAAACGCCTCTTTCTAAAATTGAACGGTATAAATAGAATAAGGAAAGCACGAGCAGGATTATTGCGCTTAGGGCATACCATTCGCCCGAACCAACAGTTCCTTGAACGATGGCGTAAATAAAAGCCGGAACCGCAACAATTACCACCGACAGTATACCAATAAACCCATAAATAATGGAAGCAACATGGATCTGCGAACTTTTTATCCCTTTGCGTTCGATGGTGCCAGTAAAAAATCCAAGAGACGACACACCTCCTGCTGGCAAGAAAATACTGATCAGGTTTCGTCGAATAAAAAGTATTGTTGCATCGAACACCGAAACGTGATTATTTGTAGATGCAAACGAAAACACATACATCATTCCCTGAAGCAGGACATAAATTACCATTAACATGATTCCAAAAATGATCCATTCCCATTGGGCAGTGGTCATGACGTTCTTAATATGTACCAATTCCGAACGTTTATTCAGGATAAACCAGGTTCCGACAACAATAAAGAAAAGAGTGAAAACAAATTGGACAATGACCTTCCTGTTCTCATGTAAAAAGGGGAATGCATATTCTTTAAGCTGGTGAAATATTGAGCTTTTGTTTTGTCGTGTATTCATATACAAGTTGTGATTTTTAATATTGTTCTTATTTTCCGACTTTTCAGTAAGTCTATCTCCTGCTTTTAGAATAAGTAGTCTAAACCTATATCAAACGATTTTGTACCATCTCTTTTATCCAGAGTCCGGCCATAATCAAGCGCCACGATAAAATTATGATTGACGATAAAACGAATTCCTGCCCCGGCGGAATAGTGCATCTTTTCCTGACCTGATTGATAATCAAAAGCCTGACCATTTAGCGATTGATCTATTTTGAACTGGTTCGTGATAATTCCCATGTCTTCAAACAGATTGAATCCGATGCCCAGGTTACGGTTGAGTAGAATGGTATGGATAGGTGTATACCTCAATTCGAAATTGGCCAGGGCAAAACCATTTCCAATCAACCTGCGGTTCAAAATACCCCTGATTGTTTTACTGCCTCCCAGGGCCTCCTGCGAGCGATAAGTGCTTGCCAGTTCGGGCAGCATGTAGAATGGGATTTGACCGCTTAATTTGGTTTGATAGGCCAACCGGTATGCAAATACCAGTTTGGAACTAAAAGGGAGATATTGATGAAAGATGAATGAGACTTGAGAATAAGCCAATTTGTTGAACAAAAATTGCGGGGCATTAATGTAAACCCCTTCAGCCCAAATTCCTTTTGTCGGAATTGATTCATCATCGCGGGTATCGTAAATCAGGCCGGTTTTCAGGAAAAATGTGGCTCCGCCATTTTTTTGATCAAATGGGATAACTCCCTGATCAATATACTTTTCAAAAAGGGTTGGCTGTTTTTGTGCGGGTAGTTTTCTATTCCTGAAAGGTAAGGTAGATAGTTGATAATAGCCCAGACCAAGATCCCACCGCAAATGCGGCACTGGTAAATTTCCTTTCAAGTCAAGTGTAATTACCTTTGTTTTTTCTTCGAAATAGTAATAGTGGCGAGAAATGAACTGCGATTTCGACGGATCGGTGTAATCCTTGTTGTAAAGGGAATTGTACCCGTTAAATCCGTAAAAGTGCTGATACCCCCTTTTCACGTATGACATATCAACCGATAATCTCAAACCTTTTGGCAACAAATGGCCCGAGTCGAAAAACAAATAATTTACATATCCTTTTTTTGTCGTTCGAGAACTCTGTAAGTAAAGGTTAAATAAATAATCAGGATAAGTTGTGCCCTTGCCATAATAATAAAAATTGGCCAACGCCCCATATTGTAACCCTTTATCGGTATTGTAAACGAATGATGGCAATATCCCGAAATCCAAACCTTTGATAACCTTTTCGGTTGTCGCGACATTTTGCCCGTATAAGTTTGGAGCCTGAAAATACATACACAGGAGAAAAAGGTAATAAACAGCCTGTTTATTTAATAAGGATTTCCACATATTAAAATTCCAATCCTAATCGGAGTGTCAATCCATGGGGGTTAACATCCAAAGCATTAAGCGACATGTGATAACCTTTAAATCCCAAATCAATGAATGTGGCGAAATATTTAAAGCTTTTTAAAGAAAGCCCTATTCCTGAATACAGATAAAGTCCTTTTTCCGAAACAGGATAAAATTTTCCAAGTGCATTGATATCCTCCATGGTATAGCTTGCAAATGAAATACCCGTTGAGAGATGAACAAAAGGAGTCAAAATTTTATTTTTTGTTAAGTTCAATTTTGAGTCAATAAAAACCGGTATAAATTTTAAGTTGGTCAGATTCCATCCATTATCAAAATGGTATCCGGTGTGAGAATATTCGGTTCCCAAACCAACAAAGAAAGAAGGGGAAAGTGGATAACTTACAATTAAATCTGCTCCTTTGAAATTAGTACCATGGGTTGATGATAAGTTTTGAACCTCCATCGTAATCTTTATTTTTTGTTTCCCGGTATCTTTTGGTTGAACATCAGTGTTTATTGGTGCATATAGGTTATTGCTTGAGAATAAAACATTGTTTTCTGGTTGAGTAGCGAATAACCTTGTGGAAATAAAGAAGACTAATAGGACAGTTAAATATTTCATTCTCAATTTATATTATTGGTTATAATCTTTAAGAGTCATTATTCCTTATTTGGTTGGGTCAAAAAGCAATTATTTCTTCCTTCAAGATAATTTGCTCGATTTTTTAATGCCCATCGAAAATAAAATACACTGTTTACCCAACCTTTTTGCTTGCCCAATCTCTTTAGTTATATGCTTCGAACAAGCAATTGTTGGAAAGAAATAAGTTTCTACACATAATTGATTTGAAAAAGGGAGATGAATCCCCTACAGGAGAAGGCGATAAGAAATTCGTATTAAATTTTAAAACAGAAAAAAAAGGAAAAGATGAACTCAAAATTAACTGATTGTTCAATGAAATGGACTTGGTCGTTAAGACACCTCCAAAAAGAAGACTATAATTTTTCTGATCTGGCAGACACGAATATTCCTAAGTTAGGCGATGTGGTGGCCGTAGAGGTAACTAAAGTGGCCAATCACACCCGAATTTACTCTACTGACAATAAATTCTTACGGCTATTCAAGGGAGATGTAATTGTTGGCACATTAGGTTACAGATATGCTTCTGACGCTTTTCATGCGGATACAATTGATCTTTCCAATCTCCATTTATTGACCAATTCGGGTTTAATTGGCACTGTTTCAGAAAAACACGCTGCGACGAATGAACCAACCCGGTTAAAATTACTTGGAACAGTTGTAAAAAAGAACAATAAGGAAAACATCAATTTAAAAAAGGTTCTCTTTCAACCTGGCACTATTGGTTTAAGTTATCCACCTGTTGTTTTTATGATTGGTACCGGGATGAACAGTGGGAAAACAACAACTACTGCACGAATCGGACGTGCATTAATCGAAAAAGGACTTTCAGTTGCCATACTAAAAGTGACAGGAAGTGTTTCATACCGCGATCTATTTGAATTTGAGGCAACAGGTGCAAACTACACTGCCGATTTTAGTGATTATGGCTTTCCGTCAACCTACTTGTGTTCACAGGAAGAACTGGCCAGTTTATATGCTCGGATGCTTGAAGATACCATGCCCTCAAAACCCGATATAATTCTGGTTGAAATTGCTGATGGAATCTTACAAAGAGAAACTCAACTTTTATTGAAATCGGAAATTGCCAAATCAACTAATGTTGGTGTTGTTTTAACAGCTCTTTGTGCATGTTCTGCTCTTACACTTGTGGAAAAAGTGAAAGAATTAAATTATACTCCAATTGCTGTTTCGGGTATCATTACCAATTCCCCCTTGTTTGTTCGTGAGTTCTCACAATATGACAACACGACAGTTTTAAATACAAATTCCAATAAGAATTTGATTGTTGAGTTAATTAAAGAACGATTTAAAACTACTGTGCTTATTTAATTTAAATGGTCAAACTCAGAACAAAGAAGAATACAGCATGGGTTATTCAATTAAAACCGTATTTGAAACCCTTCTATGGTACGATAGCTTTGTCCGTCGTTTTCATGGCCATCGATTCCTTTCTAACTGCTTTGCGCCCCTGGCCATTGAAAGTGATTATCGATAAAGTACTTAACGGGCAAGTTCTCAAAATACCATTTATTGCCAGCTGGATCAATGATCCGGCAATCAGCAGCACAACTATTTTATATTTTGCTTGTGCTACGATGTTATTAATTGCTATTGGCACGGGAGTATTCTCTTATTTATATACCCGATTGATGGGGAACTTCTCTCAACGATTTATTTTCAATCTGAAGGTGGATACTTTCCGGCATTTACAGCGGCTTTCAATTCAATTTCATACAAAAAAAAGGCTCGGTGACATCATGACCCGGTTAACTTCCGACATGGATTCAATGCAAAGTCTAACTGCCAGGGGAGCCATGTTGTTCTTAACAAATTTTCTTCTCATCATATCTCGTCTTGCCATGATGTTTTGGCTAAACTGGCGCTATTCTCTTATTGCCTGCTCTGTACTCCCATTCCTATTTGTAATTATCTGGTGGCATACCTCGAAAATCAAATCCTCTTCAAAAATTGCCCGTGCCAGTGATGGCGAAATGGCTTCAATTGCTCAGGAAACATTAGGTTCTATAAGAATTGTAAAAGGTCTGGCACAAGAGAACCGGCAAGATCAATTATTCATAACACAAGGGAAAAAGAGTTTATCTGAATATATGGAGCGTGTTACCCATCAGGCTCGAATGGCTCCTGTAATTGATTTTTTGGCAGCAGTTGGATTGACCCTGGTTATGTTTTATGGAGCGAAAGGAGTATTGGCTGGCAATGTAACAATTGGAGATATGATTGTGTTTTTTTTCTATGTTTCCAACTTTTATAGTCCGTTGAGGGCGATGTCTCTTCAATTTGGTAATTTCTCAAATGGAATAGCCGGAGCTGAACGTGTAGCAGATATATTGGCAAAAGAAACGGATGTAAAACTAAAACAAGTATCAAAGAAAGCCCCCCACTTTAATGGTCAGGTTGAATTTAAAAATGTTTTTTTTGAATATGAACCTGGGAATAATGTTCTGCATGATGTTTCACTAACTATCAAACAAGGTGAACATATTGCAATTATTGGAGATACCGGTGCAGGTAAAAGCACATTGGCAAGTCTGCTGCTGCGTTTTTACGATCCGGTAAAGGGAGAGGTTCTTATTGATGGCAATGATATCCGGGGTTATTCGCTCGAATCACTCCGAACTCAAATTGGACTTATCTTACAGGATTCCTTATTGTTATCGGGTACGATACGGGATAATATCACATTTGGATGTTCGAAAAAACCGGAAGAAGCACAAATAATAGATGCTGCAAAAGCAGCTCAGGCACATGAATTTATTCACGAATTGCCCCTGGGTTATGAAAGTTATGTAACTGAGGGAGGGGCTAATCTTTCGGGTGGGCAACGTCAACGGATAGCCATTGCCAGGGCTATTATACGCAATGTACCCATTCTTTTACTCGATGAACCCACCAGTAACCTGGATAACATGTTTGAAGCATCGGTTCTTGAAACTTTGAGAAATATACACCATAAGCCAACAGTTATCATGATCACTCATTCGTTAAGAGCAGCCAGTATGGCCGATACTATTGCTGTTATTGAGAATGGAAAAATTACCGAGTATGGCTCACCTCAGGAACTTGGAAACAATGGTGAAAAATTTAAAAAATATATTCAAGCCGGACTTCTTGAACCCTGAAAATATCAATACAAACCGAATAGTTACTTTTTAATAAATATCGAAAATGACAGATCTCAAAAAAAATGGTTTTAGAACCAGAAGACACAGAAAGAATAGTTTAATCAGTATGTCATTCCTATTTTTCTTGTTGTTAATTCTGCAAGTGCAAACTGTATTTTCTCAAAACGGCCAGCAAAATAATGGAAACGATTCAACCGCACTTGCAACTACCCCGGCAATGGTGCTTCAAGCAGGTATAAGCTTTGGCTACAGCTTCAACAAAAAACTTCGTATGTTTCAAAGTTTTAGAACCTACAACTACCTTATCGATAATACCAGGAACTTCGAAGAAATCAGCTTTGGAACATCCTACTACATGGGCAAAATTAATAAATTCTATTTCACTTCTACATTAGGTTATTTGATCAATTTCGACAACCTATATAAAATTCATGAATTTCGACCAAAATATTATCTTACCACAAGCTACACCATTAATAAAATTCGTTTAGAACTGCGCAACAGGATAGAGTATCGTATTATTTTAGGCGATAATTCAGGAAAATCAATTCGGTACCGACCAAGGTTTAAAGTTGGAACAAATTTTAAAATCAATCAATTTAAATTCTATCCATACATTTACGATGAACTGTTTATCGGTGAAAATGGGTTTAATCAACATAGGGCAAAACTAGCACTAGCTGTAAATTACAATAACTTTAGAATTGAAGTGGGAAACTTGATTAAAATAAAAAAAACAAAGGGAATTACCGAAAACTGGTCTTCTTTAAATCTTAGCTATACCATTCCAACCTTCAAAAGAAAAATAACAGACCAAAAAATTAGCGAATAAAATTCAGACAGTTTAATGTAATTTCAATTCAGTAACCAACCGATTTTATCATTTATGCCAACAGTCGATTTAAATAAAATACAAAATGAAACGTTCGGTCAAGTTTATCTATGGACTCCTGATGAATCGCTTCCATTAGGTGGTTCAATCCAAAAGACTATTGTTCCATTACCAGAGATAAGTTATTCTAAAGAGGGAGAATCTCACTTGTCCAATAGATTTGTAGAAATTAAAAATGATGGGATGATCAACCTGCCCGTCGATGGTTCTGCCAAGTTCATACAAACAGCGCTTGGAGATGCACATCCAAACAGTGATGGTGATTTTATCTTTGATCCGTTTAATGGTGGAGGCAGAATGGATATGGAACCAATTGTTGATGATTGGAGAAGATTTAAAAACATTCAGGTATCTCGATTTGGAGAAGTAAATACGTTTTTTCACATCAATAAAATTGCCTCTTATGTTGATGAATTATTGAAAGAATTGGGATTTCCATCTCTTCCATTAGTAAAAGTAATAGTAAATGCTCATTCGGCCATTTATCAAAATGAAGGTGAAAGAGATGGTTATCGAAGACCAGAAGATGGGAAAGTTTTACCATTTCAAGGTGGGCATTACCGACTGTCTGGTATCAAATTGACCGATATCCCAGAATTACAACCTATTTCGCCTCTTGGCGAAATTCATCTTGGGCCGGGAAGGCAATTAACAGAATTTGGCGCTTTACCAGAATTAGCTGAATGTAAATACCGGTGCAATGCCTCGCACAATGCTGGTATTATTTACCACGAATACGGACATCATATCAATCGGCATACAGCCGATTTTATGGCAAACCGACTTATGGCACCTCACCTGCAAAGTAACCGAAAATCGGATATCGATGAAGGCATTAGTGATTATTGGGCAGCGTCCTTACTCAATTGCCCTCATATTTGGGCCTGGCATCGGAAACATACCTTGGATGAAATTCACCCACGAAGTTTGGCTTCGTTAAAAACCATGGCCGATTTTGACTTTGGCGAAAAAGCTGACCCCCATTTAAATGGCACCATATTAGGAGCGACTTTGTGGGATATTCGGCAGACAATAGTAAAAAGCGATGGAGAAGGCGCTCGAAAAATGGATATGTTAGTATTGAAATCGCTCATTTTAACCGGTCAAATAAACGATTCGGCTTATCGTCCCACAAAAAAAGGTACCCGGAAATGCCGATCAGGGTTCAACCTAATGCTTACAGCCTTATTACATGCTGACTGGTTACTATTTCAGAATGAGCATGCAGAAATTATATTTAATGGTTTTTTGAAAAGAGGAATTAATTTCCAAACATATACGATTTACCCCGCAGCCAACTGTTTTCAGACAGAACTACAACCAATTTTCAATTTATCCGAAGAAAGAATTCAAAAATCGATTCAACATGTAATTACAAAAGATAAAAAAGCTATCATTCCCCAAATGGAAGAAATATTGTCAAGGGAAGAATTGGAAAATTGTCTCATAACTAATCGTTTGGGTCCATTCTCATTAACTGCTGTTGGCGATATTATGCTAGGCGAAAGGATGAACCATACCATTAATAAATTTGGACCAGAATATCCTTTCTATTCTACTTATCCTATTTTCAGGAGATCAAGTGTCGTTTTGGGAAACCTGGAAGGGCCTTTTGCACGGGTTGCGGAAAAAGAAGAGCGAAATTTCAGCTATAAAGTTGATCCCAAAAATGCACGAATCCTTCGGAGAGCAGGGTTTAACGTAATGAACCTGGCAAACAACCACTTGTTGGATTGCGGCCGTCAGGGTGTTTTTGAATCGTTCAAGGCTTTACAAAAACACGGTATAAAATACATTGGCGCAGGTGAAAATGAAGAGCAATCACACCAGCCTACCATTTTGCAAGCTGGCAAATATAAAATTGGATTGTTAGGCTATTATTGGAATAGCCGAACGAAGGCTCACAATTCTAAGCCAGGAAGTGCTATGGATACTAAAGAACATCTGGCTAACGATATTTGCAAATTACGCGCTTTGGTCGACCGGGTAGTTGTAACTTTACATTGGGGAGTTCCATACGACCCATATCCTTCAGAAGAGGATATCGAAAAAGCTCATTTTACTATCGATTGCGGGGCTGATATCATCATTGGGCATCACCCCCACATTGTTCAACCATTTGAAGTATATAAAAATCGGCCAATCTTTTACAGCATTGGTAATTTCGCTTTTGGATCAGGTAATAGCAATGCTGAATCCATCGTATTGAGTATTAATTTTGAAGATACACTTACCAACATTACAATCTTTCCGGCTTATATTAAAAACCGCGACAAACGTGTAAACTATCAACCCAAAATATTGACTGGAGAAGCCGCATATCAAAGCATTAACCAATTGAAAATAAATTCAGGAGTTTCAGGCGATCTGATTCATTTTAAAAATAATACCGGAAAAATAGTTGTCAATCTACAATAGATTACATTAACAAAACATGAAATACAAATGGGATTAATTAGAAGTCTTATTTTAAATCTATTACTATTTTCTTTTGCCATCAGCCTCAAGGCTGAAACGAAAAAGGATACGCTGATAAACAAGGTCTGGCGTGATACCATGCGGGTACAGAAAGCCCAGGTTTTTGATACTGAATCGAATGGCCCCACGATGTATTATCGACCCAACCCATTTCAGTTTGCGAAAAATATACCTTCCGATATTTATCAATTGGGCAAAACGGCTTTCTCCAGAAATAATTTACCAAAATTGGGAGCTATTTTAGCAGGTTCAGCACTACTTTCAATTATTGATCAACCAGTTACTGATGCGGCTCAGCAGTTTGGCCGATACATCAACCTGGATCCTTCACGCAAATCAAAAACATTGATCCAATTCAATTTAGGTAGTTTTCATATTAATGCCATGCAAATTCCAGATAATGCGAACTCGGCAATTTACTATTTAGGCGAAGGATGGGCAAGTATGATGATAGCAGGTGGGTTTTATAGTTACGGCCTTGTAACTCACAATTACCGAGCTCTTCAAACAACTTCACAGATTACCGAAATGATTTTTGCATTGGGACTGACCACCCAGTTTCTGAAGCGAATTACAGGTCGTCAAAGCCCCTTCAGAGCTATGGATGTTCCAAACGGTGTTCCGGGTGGTGACTGGCATCCGTTTCCGAATCCAGCCAAATACCAGAAAAATGTTTCCAACTTCGATGCATTTCCTTCAGGCCATTTAGCAACAGCTATGGCGACCATTACTATTCTAGCAGGTAATTATCCCGACAATAAGTACATCAAACCTGTTGGCTATTCGCTGATGGGACTTCTCGGCTTTTCAATGTTAAACAACGGAGTACACTGGTTCAGTGATTATCCATTGGCAATAGCGATAGGATACACCTGTGGTAAAATTGCACTTTCAAGAGGGCGTCAGATTATCCCTAAAATTGGAAATACAAACGGCTCGATATCATCGTTAAGTCCGACCTATTTGGGCAATGGAAACATTGGAATAAGCTACAGGGCTACTTTTTAATTGCGTATAAATCTTTTCCTTTTATTTGAGGTTGATTTAATCCATTAAATCATAAACTTTTAAAAAAAACCATTTTCAACCCAACCTTTTTATTCTTCCTGTCTCTTTAATATTATCTGTTCAATTATAAACTAAAAAATTCATCATGAAAACACAAAATTTAGTTCTTAGGTTCTTTATCCTTTTCACAATTGGTATTGCCTTTATTATCCTTGTTTCGATGGTTTTCTCAAGTTGTAAAAACGAACAATCCGGAGCACCCGGAACCTTGCAATTAAAAGCAAGCTCAAATCAGACTCTGAAATCAGCAACTATTGCTTTTGTAAATGGGGCATCAATCACACTCGATGCAGCAAAGGTTGAAATAAAAAACCTTCGTATTGAAGAAAACTCAGGAAACGACAATCAAAGTGGAAATCAATCGGGCAATGATGGTAAAGACGGTAATGAAAAAAGTTCAAAATCTGAAGCTGGCGATGCCGGTGACATCATCCTGGCAGGGCCATATCTGGTTGACATTCTCAGCGGAACAGGTTCAATAGATCAGGTTACTGTTCTACCTGGAACTTATAAAAAAGTCGATTTTGATTTTGCAACAGGCTCCGAAAACAATGGACATTCAATCGTTTTAAGCGGAACTTTTACCAATGCTCTTGGAACTGCAATTCCATTTAAATTAACTTCAGAAATTGCTGAAACTGTTCAACTGCCTTTGGCTGGGAATGGAGTTCAGATTATCTCAGGCGGCATTGTATCAATTTCAATTTTGTTTGATGTGAACAACTGGATAAATAAACTGGATTTGAATACAGCGGCTGTAAATAACGGCGAAATAATTATTAATTCGAGTGAAAATCAGGAATTGTATCTGACTTTCAAAACAGAGGTGATGAAAAATATTGAGGCAAAAGATTAATTCACAATCCATTGAATCGAAATTAATTTAATAATAAAGGAAAGGTTTGGCATCTCAAGTGCAAAATCTTTCCTTTCATAATTAGATCTATAAAATCAATACTTATCAACCTGAAAAATAAAATAAATATTAAACTTGAAAATAAAATATGAGAACAAAAATCAGAATTCTATTCATCCTAATTTTCACTTGTGGTTCATTAACAATGATGGCTCAGAAAGTGACAATCAGCGGATACATCAAAGATGCGGGAACGGGAGAAAGCCTGATTGGTGCTACGATTTTTAATACCAATTATAAATCGGGAGCAATAACAAATAATTACGGTTATTATACTTTAACGATTCAGAAAGCGGATACGCTTGGAATGGTTTTCTCATACATTGGTTATTCCCCTCAAACAAAGAAAATTACTACGGATAAAGACATTCTGATTAATATTGATTTATCGGCATCAGATAATTCGCTGGGCGAAGTGGTAATTAATGCCAAACGGAACGACAACAATGTGAGGCAAGCTCAAATGGGAGTTATCGACGTTCCGCTACGGCAATTAAAAACCTTACCTACTATTGGTGGCGAAAGTGATATTCTAAAAGTGATTCAGCTGCTTCCCGGAGTTCAGTCAGGGAAAGAGGGAACTACCGGTTTTCATGTGCGGGGTGGAAATACCGATCAGAATCTGGTACAGTTAGACGAAGCAACCATTTATAATCCCAACCATTTATTCGGATTATTCAGCACATTCAATACCAATGCCATCAACAATGTCAAACTGATCAAAGGTGGATTTCCTGCTGAATATGGTGGTCGTTTAAGTTCGATTCTTGAAATTACGATGAAAGAAGGGAATAAAAATAAATTCGCAGTGAGCGGTGGTGTAGGACTTTTATCGTCGAACCTAACCATTGAAGGACCAATAAAGAAAGAAAAAGGTTCTTTTATTATTTCTGGAAGACGAAGTTATTTCGACATTCTGGCGAAACCAGTTGTTCCCAAAAGCAAGAACAACACCAACTATTATTTGTACGATCTGAATGCGAAGTTCAATTACACCTTAACCGACAAGGACAGAGTATATTTGAGCTTCTTTACATGTTTGGATGATGCTCAATATACGGGAGCCAGTAGCCTGAATTACGGCATTAACTTTGGCAACAAAACTGCCACCCTACGTTGGAACCACTTATTCAGCAATAAAATTTTCACCAATACATCGGTTATATATAATGATTATCACAACAGTTTAACCACTGCTCAAGGGAAATATGTTGCCCAGCAATACTCCGGAATTCGTGATTTGAACGCTAAAACTGATTGGGAAATCCACCCGAATTCAAATCACACCATAAAGCTTGGAGCCAATTATTCGTACAACACTTTTTTCCCGGCCACCACAGCAAATAAATTATCCAAGACAGGGACTGTTCCGGCCTTAAAGCCTGATAGCATTCCTCGTACCTATAGCAGTCAGCTGGCTTTTTATTTGAGCGACGAGATTGAACTTAGTGAAGTGTTCAGCGCGAACCTGGGTGTTCGTGTTCCGATGTTTTTAAGTACAAAAGCCAATTACAGCGCGATTGAGCCGCGCGTCACACTGAAGGCTTCGACCAGCTCAACTTCTTCAATAAAGGCATCTTATACCGAGATGAACCAGTTTCTGCATTTGGTGCCAAGTAGTACGGCATCGTTGCCAACCGATATCTGGATTAGCAGCAGCAAAGTGGTAAAACCAGAAGTCAGCCGCCAGTATTCACTGGGATGGTTTAAAAATTTCAAGGATAATTCGATAGAAACCAGCGCCGAAGTTTATTACAAAACGATGAGCAATCAGGTGCTTTTCAAGGAAGGTTCGCAACCACAGGCTGATGCCAACATTGATGAGCAGCTTACTTTTGGAAAAGGCGAAAGTTATGGATTAGAGCTTTTTGCGAAGAAAAACTTCGGTCGTTTAACCGGTTGGGTGTCGTATACACTTTCGTGGACCAATCAAACATTCAAAGACCTGAACTACGGAAAAACATTTCCGTTTACTTACGATAAAAGGCACAACATTTCGGTGGTTGGAACTTACGATTTAAGTAAAAAATGGACTGTTGCAGCCGATTGGGTATTTACTTCAGGAGGTGCATTTACCTTGCCTATGGGTAAAGTTCCGGTGTTTGAAGGCGGTACTTTATACGATATTTACTACAACGATTACACTGAACGAAATAATTACCGATACCGGTCATATCACCGTCTCGATTTAAGTTTTATCCATCATAACCGCGAGCGCGTTTGGTTTGGAAAGAAGGTAGAATCAGAATGGGTTTTTGGCTTGTACAATGCTTACAGCAGGATGAACCCCTATTTCGTATATCTGACGGTTGATCCGCAAACAAAGAAACCGTCAGCAAAAGAAGTGAGTTTATTGCCAGCTTTACCAAGCGTGAGTTGGAATTTCAAATTTTAATTTAACACACACAGCATTTATGAAACGAATAATTCAATCCCTGTTCATTGGTGTATTTTTTCTCCTGATTCTCTCTTCATGTGAGAAAGAGATTACGATTAAACCACAACCATATCAAAGCAAACTTTCAATACAATGTTTAATCACTCCTGGTCAGGTGCCAAAACTTTATTTAAATAAAACCTTACCCTTCCTCGATGCAGCAGTTAGCAACCAGGAAATGTTTGTTCGCAACGCCAGTGTTAAAATTGAAGCAACCGGTGTCTCTGATGTTTTAGTTCCCAATTCGGTTTTTCAGGTATTTTTTGGAACCTACAGCTATTTCTACAAAGGCTCAAAACCGATTCTGAAAAATAAAAACTATTCACTTACGATCAATTCAAACGGCTTAACCTATGCGGCAACTGCTTCAACAGTTCAAAATCCGGTAAAACTCGACAGTGTGACATACGTTGCCAATTTTAAAGATATTTATGGCGAACACGAAGGAGTAGTCTTTCATTTGCAGGACGATCAATCGGTAAGCAATTATTACCGATATGAAATGCACCGTTCTGCGGATACTGCTACTTATTGGGGTGAAAACAAATTCAAATCACCCATCCTGAAGAACAATGAAACAACCCGGGTTTATGAAATTGGCCGGACAATTTTTTCAGATGTCAGCTTTTCCGGAGGAAATTTCTCATTTGCAATTGAACCAGTTTTCAAGCATAAACAAGGCGATCAAACTTACGTGATGATTCAAATTTGCGATCAAAATATGTTTGAATTTTACGATCAACTGGACAAACAAATGCTGGCACTAAAAAATCCGTTTGTTGAGCCGGTATTCCTTATTTCTAAACAATTTAAAGATGCGTATGGCGTATTTGGTAGCTATGCCGTTTCCGACTCGGTTTTGTTTGTTTATCCTGAATAATTATTATCTCTATATTAAATACAGACTATCATTTCTTTTTAGATCGGAAGCAGGATATAATTTCTACTTCCGATCTAACTATTTATAAATACTTTCAATACTTCGATTATGAAAATTCGACTGCTCATCTTTATTTTCGTTTTTAGTATCACATCTGCATATGCACAGAACGATAGTATCCAAACAGAAAAACCAAACACAAAACATTTTCTTAAGTATCAGATTTTGCCTATAAGCTTAATAACCACAGGGTCATTGCTAAATATCGGAAACTTTAAGGAAACAATTAATGCCCATACTCCTAAAACGAATACTACAATTGATAACTATTTACAATATGCTCCTGCAGCTCAAATGTATCTGTTCGATGCATTTGGGATAAAGCATAAAAACAATGTTTTTGATCAAACCAAATATTTGCTGATTTCCCAGCTTGCTTCAGGAATAATTGTGCACACGTTGAAAAACACGACTAAAATTACCAGACCTAACGGAGCCGCAACATCGTTTCCTTCGGGACATACAACAGTCGCATTTGTAAATGCAACGGTGTTATACAAAGAGTTTAAGGATACCGACCCATGGCTTGCTTACAGTGGATTTGCCGTGGCAACAGCAACAGGCGCTTTACGAATGACCAACAACAAACATTGGCTGCCCGACGTAATGGTTGGAGCCGGAATCGGCATTTTAACAGTAAATGCGGTTTATCTTTTAGAGCCCTTAAAAAAACTACAGTTTCCCTCTGGAAGAAAAAAAATATCGATCGTTCCAATGATCGGGTATAAATCGTTTTCATTAGCATGCAATTTTTAAACAAAATAATGAACGAATAAAGAAAGCTTCTGGTTTGGTATGGGTTTTACGCTTTTAGTTTTGATCTTTATTAATTCAGTCCAAACGTTAATAAGTCGGACGGATTCCCTTATTCGGTAGATAGAATTAAAGTTGAATTTCAAATGGCCGGAATCTGGATGAAATTAAAGAAGATATGAAAGAATTTTTCGGCATTTACTTTTATGTCTCAGATTGTCAGTTTGTTTATAACACCAATATAATTAAGTATGCAGAAAAACATTCAGCTAAATTCAGTTGTTTCGTGCCCTGAATGTGGTTTTCAAAAAGAAGAAACCATGCCGGAAGATTCTTGTAGATCCTTTTTCGATTGGAGAATACTAGAAAACAACCTTCAGGAATAATACAGGTGTAAAAGGTACTGAGCCGGAATAAACACGAAAATTTCCTAGCTCCTTTGATAATTGGAAATTTTTGAGGTTCGCATACCGAAGGTTTTGCGTGTCGAAAACATTAAGAACTGATAAGCCGAGTTCTCCCGAGAACCGTTTTGGAGTAAATTTGTAAGTCACAGCAACGTCAACGCGATGATATGACACGCTGCTCGTCCCTGCTTTAAATACGTCACGCAAAATTTGCATTCCTGAGCCGTAAACATAATTAGCCGAAAGATAGAATTTATGTATATTAAAAATTCCTGCGGTCTTAAATTCGTGCAATTGATGCTGCGGAGCAAGTGTATAGGCTGGCAGCGCTTCATTTTCAGGAGCAAACCGTTCGAGTGCCTTGCTCAAGGTATAGGAAGCCCAAATTGAGTTTTTCCCAATATCTTTTTTTGCATAAAGGTCAATACCGTAAGTTTTAGCATCGCCAAAATAAGGATAATAGCCATCAACCGAGCGGCCATTTACAACCCTGTTTTCAAAAACACGTTCATTCAGGTTCCGGGTTGGTTTGTAATATACCTGCAAATTAAGTGTAAGGTCGTTTTTGAAATAATTAAGTTCTCCTACCCAATGGGTTGCACTCAGTACCGGAATTTCTTCGTTGTCGGTCACCCATAAATACGTGTAGTTTTTATTCTGGTCGATATTGACTACTTTATAAATGAACTGATTGTAAAGTCCCCAGGATGCATTAAACTTTAACAAGTCCGAAAATTTATACGAGGCGCTAATTCGTGGTTCAAAATAGAATCGGTTCCGATCCATTGAAAAATTCGTGCGCATTCCTGCTTTCAGGATCAGCCGGTCGCCGATTGGCAAATTATCCTGTACATATACAAATGCCCTTTTCGAATTATATTTATTCAAGGTTTCGATTGACAAAGTATCGGTCAGGCTGGTTTTAATATCAATTTGAGCTTCATTATTAGATATGCCGCCGCCGAATTCCAGCTGATGACCATTTAAAAACGATAACAGATTTTCCATCCTGAAAGAATTCTCCAGAGTATTATTTTTTGTATTAACCTGATCCTTATTGTAGGTCGATTGCGTGTTTGTGTTTTTCGAATTGGTTTCTTCTGTCTGTGATTTTAAAAAATTGGAACTTGTAAATACAAACTTTGATACCAGATTATTTGACCACTTTTTATGGTAGAAAGCAGACATTCCTAATTGTCTGTTTTTTTCATTGTCAAGCAGATTAATGGTTAAAGGTGTGGAATTATTTTCCCCGTGCCCCATCCCCATCTGGTGGTTCATCTCAAAGGTTATACTGGAGTTGGCCTTCAGGCTAAAATAGTCTCCACCACCATACATGCTCACATAGAACTGATCGCCATTATCGAAATTGAAACTATATTTCAGGTTCATATCCCGAAACTGGTAATCATCGGGATAAACATCCATATTAAAAGCAATATTCCGGTGCATGGTGGAATTCGATTCGGTGGAAGGCTGCGAGTGTGTTGGCGAGAAAATATTAAAATCGCCAGATTTATATAAATTGTAATACGTCTGTCGATAAGCAAACAACAACGATGATTTTTTGAATAACGGTATTTCAACCATGCTATTCACTGTAGTTGGATTAATATTGAAACTGAAAACAGGCTTTTGCAGGTTACCGTTTTTTGCTGTAATGTTTACAATACCACCAACCCGGTCGCCATATTTAGCTTCGAAACCGCCTTTTAAAATTTCAATGTTTTTCACCAGAAAAGGATTGACCACACTGATATTGTCGTTGTAATTTTTTAATCCGAAGAGTGTAAATTCGTCAAAAGTCACCAGGCTTTGTCCCTCATAACTACCCCAAATCAATAAATCGCTTGATTGCTCTCCGGCAGCCTGTACTCCAGGCATTAACCGAATCATATTGAAAACAGCATTATCTCCCTGACCAGGCAGAAATCGTGCAATGTTCGGATTGATCGTTATTTTGCCAGCCTTTTCACCTACGATTGTTGCTTTCTCAATTTGACTATTCTGGATAAGCACTTCAGGAAGGACTACGGTGGATGGAATGAGCTTGAACCGCTGATTGATTCCGGCGTATAGCAAGGTATCGTAAATGTAATATCCCAAATGCGATATTCGTACCCGGAAAGTACTGTCCATCGAAGCCGTATAATTAAAATTTCCGGTGACATCGGCAATCATCGGATGGTTATTGACCAGAATTTGGGAAAAGGGAAGTGGCTCATACGAACCTGCTTCAACGATCTGCCCGGAAATCCGGGTCTGATTTTTTTTTTGTTCCTCTTTTATTCTCTTCTTATCAGGAATAACGACAAACACATCCCCAGTTTTTTTGATTTGAAAAGGAAGTCCATCCAATAGATATTTCACTGTTTCTTCTTTTGAAGAAAAGGTTTTTAAAACTGTTAACCTATATTGTGAAAGTTGATTTTCGCTGTATGAGAAATGAAAATCGTATTGTTCGCGTAAATGCAAAAGTATCTGACTAAGCGGCTCATTATTGGCTTCAACTTTAATATTCGTGGTTTGAGCAAAGCCCAACATCCAAATAAATATTGTTAAAAGGCCTGATAATAGTATTTTTTTGATCATTCATCTTTTTTAATTATGAGATATTCTCCCATTGATTTACGGACATACTGTAACCCTAAGGCAGGGCAAACATATTCCAGTATATCTTCAACATTTTGATCCTTGTTAAAGTTCCCCGTGTACAACGATTCATCTTTGATATTGGTATCAATCTTTACCCCATACTGACGCTCAATTTCGGTAAATACCGCGTGAACCGGAGTGGCTGTAAATAAGAATATATTTTTTCTCCACGAAATTTCAGGAAAAGTTTCAATGTTAGTAGAAACCTTAATTTCCCCATTCCGGTTTATTTCCGCTTTGCTGTTTGGTTTTATAATGGCCTCGTATCCCAAAAGCGACCTGACTTTCACCGTTCCGGTAATACAAGTCACTTTGTAAATCTCTTCGCGGGCAAAAATGTTAAAACTGGTTCCTAAAACCTGGGTGATTCCCTTTTCCGAAACCACAGTAAATTTCTTCCCTTTCTGAACTTCGAAAAATGCTTCTCCTTCAAGTTTCACCTTCCGGTTCATTTTCCACCAGTATGGATTATAACTGATTGAACTTTCAGCATTCAGGTTAACTTTTGATTGATCGGGTAACAGGGCTACCAAATGTTGTCCGGCGGGAGAGTCAATAGTAACAGAATAAAAGCGTAGGAAACTTCCGAGTGAAAATAAAATAACGATACTGGCTGCTGCCATTAATTTGGTTATACTGAAATTGATTGCCAACAAACGACCTTTAGGCTTATCAACAATCTGAGCCTCCATTTTTGCCCAGACATCAGCTTCACTTTTCTTCCAATGGAATTCCCCACCGGTAAAAAAAGCTTTGCTTTGTCGGTCAATAGAAGTCAGATCAATATGTTTGTCGTTTTGTTTCACTTTCGATTTTCAGTTTTAATGCGTTGTATCCTGTATCCCAGAAAAAATAATATGATGCCCGATATTTTATC
>JBASYJ010000201.1:0-6056 GCA_049277435.1 Prolixibacteraceae bacterium | reverse complement strand
AAAAAAATGGCATTGGCTTTTGATCGAAAAAAAACGAAGATTCTAAAATATAAAAACATAACTATGAAAACTTCACCAACTAAACATCTTGTGAGAATTCTGATTTTTTTCCTGATTACCGGATTCGGTCAGGAAGCATCGTCGAAAAAGAAACCTAAGGATATTTTCGCCAAAGGTGCCGATATCAGCTGGCTTCCACAAATGGAAGCGACCGGATATCAATTTTACAACGATAATGGCAAAAAGGAAGATTGTTTTAAAATCCTGAATGATCACGGGATCAATTCCATTCGTCTGCGGACTTTTGTTAATCCATCGGACGACAAGGCCAGCGGCCATTGCAGTAAAGATGAAACGGTGGCTATGGCACTTCGGGCACAGAAATGGGGCATGCGCGTGATGATCGATTTCCATTACAGCGACAGCTGGGCCGATCCGGGCAAACAACGGAAACCAAAAGACTGGGAAGGTCATGATTTTCCGACCCTTTTAAACGATCTTTACGAGTATACTTTCGAGGTAATGACAGCCCTGAAAACTGCCGGGATCACTCCGGAATGGGTGCAGGTTGGGAACGAAATTCCCGGAGGAATGGTTTATCCGGAAGGAAGCACCGACAACTGGACACAGCTGGTTCAGTTGCTGAATAAGGGTTATGACGCCATTAAAGCGGTGAGCCCGCAATCGAAAGTCATTCTGCATGTCGATCAGGGAAACAACAACGAACGCTTTCGCTGGTGGTTCGACAATGCCACTGCCAACGGTGCAAAATACGATGTGATTGGATTGTCGTATTACCCTTTTTGGTTGGAAGGAAATCCGGATTACACGCTTTCGATCGACGATTTAGGTAGAAACCTGAACGACATGGCATCGCGATACGGAAAAGAAGTGATGGTTGTTGAGGTGGGCGGCGAAGACACAAAAGTGCAGAATACTTACGACATGCTGATTGCCGTTCTGAAAAAAGTAAAGGATGTTCCGGAGAAAAAAGGCACCGGAGTTTTTTACTGGGAGCCTGAGGGTGCCCGAAGCTGGAGTCACTATGCGCTTAGCGCCTGGGGTGCCGATGGAAAACCAACCAAAGCGATGGATGCTTTTTTGTTGGATGGTAAGTAAAAACTATATTTAAGAAATCATTGGTGACCGGTTAAATCCCAAACCTTAAATTTGTAATCGGTGTATATGCATAAAGATTTATGGATAGGCTATTTATAGAATTTACAACAAATAATCCCTGAGTGAATATTCCCTTTTGGGCAATAACATTGAGTTAAGCCCGAAGGGCTTGAATTTGAATAACCTCCGGTGTAAACCGGAGGATGAAAGTACCAGCAATCCAGGAACCCTGTAGGGGTTCAATTTCTTCACGGTTGTGTTTTTATCCATATTCATTCCGTGAGTTTTCACCCACGGTTATTCAAATTATATCCTTTTAGGATATTTAAAGTTTAGCTTTATGGCATTGCCCAATAGTTATGCAATAGAACAAAGGATTATTGCTACTTTTTTTATTTTTACCCGTTCGCTAATGTTCAAAAATCTTAAACCTGAACGAATGAAAAAAACTAAATATCCTGCATTCATTATCATTCTGGCTGTTATCATATCGTTTCAATTGCCGGTTCAGGCACAAATTGGCAAACGTTTTCCTTCGGAGCGAAAAGTGGTAACCGACCCGGTAACCGGCACACAACTTACCTTTTTAACCAGCACTCCTGCCGGCGATTCGAAAATTTATCAGACTCACAATCAGTGGACCTCCGACGGAGAATGGCTAATTTTCCGATCCAAACGGGTTAAAGGTGAGGCGATGGCGGTGAATGAAAAAAGCGGCGAAATTGTTCAGGTTTCCGAAGGTGGATATGTCGGAATGCTGAATGTGGCGCGGAAATCCATGAAACTTTATTTCATGCGAAAACAAAAAGCTGACACCATCCTGAAATCGCTTGAAATCGTGGAGGTTGATTTGGCCCTGTTGTTTGCCAACAGCAAAACCGGCAATTTAAAACCGGCTTCAGTTTATCAGCGGGTTTGCGGAATAACTCCTCCGGAACTGGAAGCCGGTGGCGACATGGCGCTCGATGGCGATGAACAGTGGGCCTGGTTCCGTGTAGGCAAAGATGAAGCTCAAAAACATCTTCCGGAAGGCACTAAAATCGAAGAAAATTTTGGACCGCGCAAAATGGGAGCGGGGCCTGCAGGAATTGCGGGCATGAATATCCATACCGGTGAAATTAAGTATGTCGTTTCCGTTCCGTTTCAGATCGGGCACATTCAAACCAATCCGTGGATTCCGGGGCAAATTATTTTTTGTTGGGAAACCGGTGGCAAATCGCCGCAGCGCAGCTGGATTGTGAATGCCGACGGAACTGGTTTGCGCCCGCTTTATCCCGAATCCGATTACGAATGGGTGACTCACGAAGCGGTCATCAGTCCCGATGAGGTGGCTTTTGCGATTATGGGACACCGTAAAATTCCAAACACCGAAGGCGAAGCTGCTGCCGGAACAGAGGTTAAAGGAGCCAATCCCGGGCAGGAAGCGGCCTGGGGGCCTTCAGGAACACGCGAGAAACCTACCGGACTGGGAATCGTGAACATCAATTCACGGGAAATGACAATTGCCGGACAGATACCGCAAGGCAGCGGATTCTGGCATGTCAGCGGTTCGGCGGACCGGCGCTTTGTGGTTGGCGATGATTTCTCGCGCAGTTTATATCTGATCGACCGCAAAACGCATGAAATGATTTTGCTGACCACCGGCCACAAGCCAACAGCAGCAGATCATCCGCATCCAACTTTTAGTCCGGATGGTACCAGAATCGAAATACAGTCAGCCATGCTTTCCGACGACAACAAGTCGATGAATATTTGCATTGTCCCTGTTCCGGAAGAATGGTTAAATAGAAAATAATTACACGATAAAAAATTCAGAATGAAAAGATTGATTGTTTTGTTGCTTTGTGTTTGGAGTTTCATGCCGGTTCAGGCTTCGGTGGTCGATACCATTCAGATTTACAGCCCGGTTATGAAGAAAAACATTAAATCGGTGGTCATCACACCCGATAATTATGCTTCAGCGAAGGCTTTGCCTGTGGTTTACCTGCTTCATGGGTACAGTGGGAATCACCTCGACTGGATCAATAAAGCCAAAGGTTTCGAAAAAGCGGCAGACACCTATAATTTCATGATTGTTTGTCCTGATGGCGGATTTGGAAGCTGGTACTGGGACAGTCCGGTTGATCCCGAATCGCAGTACGAAACTTTTGTTTCCGGAGAATTGGTGAAGTTTATAGATTCGAAATACAAAACCATCAAAGACCGGAAAGGCCGGGCCATTACCGGATTGAGCATGGGTGGCCACGGTTCGCTGTATCTGGCATTCAGGCATCAGGATGTTTTTGGCGCTGCCGGAAGCATGAGTGGCGGTGTGGATATCCGTCCGTTTCCTAACAATTGGGAAATGGCCAAACGACTGGGGACTTATGCCGGGCAACCCGAACGCTGGGAAAAGAACACGGTGATTAATCTGCTGAATCTGCTGACGCCAAACTCTCTGGCGATCATGATTGACTGCGGAACTGACGATTTTTTCTACCAGGTGAACGAAAAACTGCATCAGCAGCTCCTGTACCGCAACATCCCGCACGATTACATTACCCGGCCCGGTGGTCATACCTGGCCCTATTGGACAAACGCGGTGAAATACCAGTTTTTATTCATGAGTAATTACTTTAATCAGTAAAAAAGGACATAAAAAATAAAAACCATGATCACAAAATTCATTTCTTTTTTGCTTTTACTGGCCTTATTTTCCGGATGTAAATCCGATGCGAAAATTATTTTTTCGACCGAAACCGGAAATTTTAATTCGGGTTGGGAATTTGTTAAAGATCCTGCCGACAGCATTTCTCCGGATTTGTTTCAGAAAAAGGAACAGGCCGAAACGAATTGGCTGAAAGTTAGTTTACCGCACACGGCCAGTATCGAACCGGTTGATTCGCCGGAAAAACAATGGCAGGGAATTGCCCGTTACCGGAAGTTTTTCACTATCCCGAAACAGTTTGAAGGAAAATCGGTATCGCTGAATTTTGAAGCAGCCATGCAGGTGGCTAAAATTTTCCTGAATGGCGAATTGCAGCAAACACACGAAGGTGGTTATTTGCCGTTTCAGGTCAAACTTGATGGGAAAGCCAAATTCGGCGAAACCAACTGCATTCTGGTGGAACTCGATAACCGCGACAATCCAACGATTCCGCCCGGAAAACCTTTGGCAACACTGGATTTTAATTACTACAGCGGTTTGTACCGGAATGTCACCATCGAAGTGAAAGACAAATTACATATTTCGGATCCGATTGCAGCGAACCGGGTGGCCGGTGGCGGATTGATGGTCACTTATTCGGATGTGACGGCTCAATCCGCAAAAATCAATGTTCAGGTAGACGTTGAAAATGAAAATCAAACAAACCTTCCGGCTTCGCTGGAGATTGAGTTGAAAGATGCTCAGGGTAATTCTGTGACCTCGGAGAAAGTACCTGTTCAAACTGTTCCTTCTTCAGGATTTGTACAGTTTAAAACACAGCTTTCGGTTGCCAGTCCTCAGTTGTGGTCTCCGGATAGTCCAACTCTTTACCAGATTAATGTGAAAGTTCTGAGCGAAAATCAAGCTGTGGATTCACTTTCAGAAAAAATCGGAATCCGGACTTTTTCATTTTCTGCAAAAGATGGTTTTGTGCTGAACGGACAAAAATTAAAATTGCGCGGAACCAACCGTCATCAGGAATATCCATTCATTGGGAATGCGCTTTCCGACAATGCCCAGTACCGCGACGCATTCAAAATCAAACAGGCAGGGTTTAATTTTGTCCGCAGTTCGCATTATCCGCAATCACCGGCTTTCCTTGCCGCTTGCGACGAACTGGGTATTCTCGTGATGGATGCCATTCCGGGCTGGCAGTTTGTGGGCGGCGAAGAATTTCAGAACAACAGTATCCGTGATGCCCGCGAAATGGTTCGCCGTGACCGGAATCACCCGTCCATCATTTTATGGGAAGCTTCGCTTAACGAATCCGGAATGCCAAAGTCCTATATGGAACGGGCGCATCAGGCGGTTCACGAAGAATTGCCGGTTGCCGATGTGTATACCTGCGGCTGGATCGACGATGTGTACGATGTGTTTATTCCGGCGCGCCAACATGCGAAACCGCCCCACTACTGGAACAACTATTCCAAAGACAAACCGATTTTCATTGCTGAATACGGCGACTGGGAATATTATGCACAAAATGCCGGTTTCAACCAAACAGCTTATGGTGATTTGCAGGCTGAAGAGCGCAATTCGAGGCAGTTGCGCGGTGCCGGGCAAAAACGACTGGCCCAGCAGGCACTCAATTACCAGGAATCGCACAACGATAATCTGAATGGCCCGGCCACCGGAGATGCCAACTGGCTGATTTTTGACTACAAACGTGGGTATGCTCCGGATATTGAATCTTCAGGAATTATGGACATTTTCAGGATTCCGAAATTTGCCTTTTTCTTTTATGCCACTCAGGCCGAAAAAGCTGAACCAATGATTTTTATTGCCAATTACTGGAATGATCCGACTTTTAAAGATGTGAAAGTTTACAGCAACTGCGATGAAGTGGAACTGTTACTGAACGGAAACGTTATTGGTCGCCGGAAACCTGATCAGGACCGGAATTCAACCAATCTGAAACATGCACCGTTCACTTTTTTAGTTCCGGAATATGTGGCCGGTAAACTGGATGCTAAAGGGTTTGTAGAAGGAAAAGAAGTGGTAAAAACACAGGTGCGAACTCCGGGTGAAGCTGCTAAAATTGCGATCACCTACGATTTGAGTGGACGTGAACTGCAGGCTGGAAAGAACGATGCGATTTTTGTTTATGCCTCGGTTACCGATTCTGTTGGTACGATTGTCCCGAATTACAACCGGGCAATTACTTTTTCGGTTGAAGGTGATGCCGAATTGATTGGCGATAATCCACGTAATTCGGATGCCGGAGTTTCAACAATTTTGCTCATGTCCGGAA
>JBASYJ010000200.1:0-12380 GCA_049277435.1 Prolixibacteraceae bacterium | reverse complement strand
TGCCTATGTTTTGAATCCGACATTAAGCAACTTAAGAATAGAGCATATCGGTGTCGGAAATTATCAGGATCAGACAATATATCGCTTAAAAGCAACCGATGCCTGCAGCACAATTTATTCAAATCCTACCACCTTAACAGTAAATGAAATAACAGCAATCTCACCGGGAACAACAAGTACTACTCAAACTACCATTTGCGAAGGTGAAAGTTTTACTTTTAACGCGACTACTTCCGGATCTCCGGTTTCCTATCAATGGCAAAAAAACAGTCTGCCTTTAATCAATGGAACTTTTTCAGGAGTAACAATTTCCGGAGCAAATTCTCCGGCTTTACTTGTTACAAATGCTTCACCATCAGAAACTGGATCTTATCAGATTCAGGTTGTTTTTAATTTGGTGGATGGAAGTGGCATCCCAAAGACTTGCCAGAAAACCAGTGGTTTGAACAGAAATGTTACGGTTAATCCAAAACCAAGCATTTCAGGAACACTTGCCACGGGAACCGGATCGACCACTCAATTAACCGGATCTGGCATTGCAGCAACCATTAATCCATGGATATCGGCAAATCCTGCAATTGCAACCGTTGATAATACTGGTTTGGTGACTGGTGTAGCAGCAGGGACCAGCAAAATTACCTATACCGATAACAATGGTTGCAGCGTAGATGCGACAGTTTCAGTTTCGGGAACTGCTGATGTAGAAGTTACTAAATCGGCGATTGCATCCATCGCTCCCGGGGCCTGGATGACATACACCATCACAATTACCAACCATGGACTTGCAACCGCCCCACAAATAACATTGACTGATAATGTGCCTGTTACATTGATAAATCCACAATATTCAATTAACAGTTCTGGTATTTGGAATAACTGGACTGGTACAGTTGATATTTTTAATCTTCCTAATACCGGTATAGAAACAATTTTAATTAAAGCTAAGGTTGATTGTTCAGCAAATGGAAGTATAAGTAATACCGCATCTGTTGCCCTTTCATCAATCACTGACTCTAATCCCTCAAACAATACTTTTACTGTCAACACTCCTGTTTCGGGTTCACCGCTTACAATATCTGCAGTTCCAACCAATGCCAGTTGTTCTGGTTTGGCCGACGGTGCTATCAATCTCACTGTTTCGGGGGGCACTCCATATAGCATCGCTCCTTATTATACCTATAGCTGGACTGGTCCGGGCACTTTCAACAGCTCTTCGGAGGATATCAGCGGGCTTGTTACCGGAACTTACATCGTTTCAGTTAGCGATGCAAGCGGATGTACAATCAGTGATTCATATCCTGTAGGAACTTCCCCAGATATCACACCTCCAATCTTTACTACCCCAGTTCTTACCGCAGGGTATTGCCCAATCGATATTTTCCAGGCAATATACAATGAAGATCAATCTGATCCTGACCTGGATTTAACCTTTCCCCGGCCGGATTATTACCTGTTTGGTGCCGGTAATATTCTGCTTGATTTGCCCAATGTTGCCGACAATTGTGCACTGGCATCCAACCCGATTGCCTGGACCATCGATTTTGGAAACAATGGTTCCGCAGACCTATCCGGAACCGGCCAGATCAGCACGTATGGAAGCCCGATCCAGTTCCCGGTGGGTGATAACCTGATTAAATATACAGTTACTGATGCAGCAGGAAAAACCGCTACTGATGCTGTGATTTTAACGGTTATCCCACGGCCTGTAATGACTCCAAATTTCTAAATATCAAATAAAGTTTCAATAAAATAAGAATTATGAAAAAACAAAAAACCGTCGAAACAAAGGCCAAAAGCCAAAACCGGCAGGGTATTCCGAATGCTGTCTCCGGTTTTAACCAGTCTAAAACAGGAGTAAAATCCAAAACGAAAGTGCTTCAATCAGGTTATCTGCAGCAAGGCAGGGGAGAACTTCTCTTCTTGCCGCTGGCCGGTCATGATGGAAGTTTTATCCTGGGGAAAGGTCCGCCGGGAAGTTCACTCAGTCCGGGAATAGGGCGGGGACACCCGCCTGAAAATAGGGCAGATCCTCCAAAGGAAGAACCTCTTCAATTAAATCAAATTCAACAAATATTTAAAAACCAAAATTCAAATCATTACAAACATTTAATATTTCGAATCATGAAAAATCAATTTTTAATACTCGCGTTATTCGTTATGGCTATGCTTGCCGGAGTTAACAATTCGTATGGACAGTGTGATGAAGATCCATTACATCCAATTGCCAATAAAGGTTATGATTATTCTGTTACTGTTACAGGCTGGACTAATGTAACATACCAATGGTTTGTTACTGATAATCCAGCCGTTCTAACTGGCGGAACATTAGTAACTCCTGTTGCTCCAGGAGCCACAACATTTGCTGTTTCGGGAGCTCCTTATAATAGTACATCAAATACAACAGCTACAATTAATATAACATGGGCTTCAGAATTAATCGCATCAGCATTTCTTGCAGTGAATCCCAAAGTATACTATGTTGTTGTAAAATATGTAGGAACTGATGGAACAGGTTGTACTGCTTCAAATATTAAAGCGTATAGAATCAGACCAGTTAACAGCTTCCAGCTTGATTTAGTAAATGTTAGTTCTACTGGAACAGATCTTACTTCTCCAAATGTGAATTGTATTTCTGATTTGGTTGGTATGACTATCGTCGAGAATTCAGATCCAGCCGTAGATCCAACAGTTACATATAATTATGGAGTCAACATTGTTTATGAAAAAGTAACAGTTAGAAATTTCAAAGGAGCATGGACAATGAATGTTAATTATACTGCTTTAAATACTCAAGCATCAGCATTGGGTGAAACATTTACAATGGCTTATGGAACATCAATTGCAGGTGCCACTACAGCTATTACAACAGATAATGTTACAGTTGCAGAACAAACTAATACCAGTACTAGTGATGATGAAGTTATTTATCTAAAATTAACTTATACACATGGAACTTTTGAGAACTTAACTGCTGCTGATTATACGATTACAGTAAATGGTACAGATGCTGGCGGTAATCCAGATGTTTCAGAAGTTGATTGTTCGACTTCGCTGACAGATGATCAAGTTGTTCAAACAATTACGAATCGTCCTGATGTGATAACAAACACTACTGCAACGCCAAACTTATTCATCCAGCCATAGTCCTCTTAATTGAGAAAAATAGTTTTTTCTCACTTTTCTAAATCTCCTTCTCTTTTCGGTTGGGCTTCGGCCCGGCCGGAAAGAAAGGTGGTTTATGAAAATTAAGTCGCGTGGAGAAAAGATTTTGGGTTTAATTCTTTTTACCCCTAAATGCCCTAAAGGGGACTTTTAGCCAATTCAAGTGTTTGCAATTTTCACCCCCAACCCCCTTAAGGGGGTTGGGGGTGAAAATGATTGACGTTTAACGAATGAAAACAAAGACAAACAATTTACAAACAACAATTGAAAACTTATAAATAACGATTGAAAGGATACAAACAAGAATAAATGCTTTACAAATAACGATTGAAAGGATAAAAACAACGATTGAAAGCTTACAAACAAGGATTGAAGAAGTACAAACAACAATTGAATAAATAAAAACAAGAATTGAAGATGTACAAACAAGGAGAGATAATATGCAAACAAGGATTAACGATTGCAGATTAATGATTGCAGATTAACGATTGCAGATTAATGATTGCAGATTAATGATTGCAGATTAATGATTGCAGATTAATGATTGCAGATTAATGATTGCAGATTAATGATTGCAGATTAATGATTGCAGATTAATGATTGCAGATTAACGATTAATGATTGCAGATTAACGATTAGTGATTGAAGAATACCGAAGGATGATTAATCAGACTCAAGATTATACGAAATTGAAAACGCTTTTGTACGTGGTGCGATATCGGGTACTTGCAACTTTGCTGTCCCTGTTGCTGGCTTTGGCTCCGGTTGTGGCCCAGAACGTCGTGTACGTGGGTGATACCAGTCCGCTGAGCGTGCTGGCCGAACCTGGCTATTCGTACCAGTGGGAATTGTACGACGATGTAAGTGTCAACCTCGCTACAATTTCGGGAAATTGCCCGGAAACTTCAGCCACCTTTATTGACGGCAATATAGGTGCAAGTGTTACTGTGAAATGGCTGAAAGCGGGAACCTATTATTTTAAAATGACCGTGTGGGACATTTCAGGATGTTCAAAAAATGCAAAAGTTGGCGTGATCGTTGTAAAAGAAAACCTGCCAACGGCCACCATCACTCCGCCCGACCCAATGGGAATTTGTGTGGGCGAAACCGCCGAACTGGAAGTGAACATTACCGGAACCGGTCCCTGGAATTTAAGTTATACCGATGGAACAACCATCTGGAAACTCATAAACATTACGGAACCGACAAACAAACTAAAGTTTACTCCGGAAAAAACATCCACTTACTGGATAACCGAAGTTTCGAACATAAACGGAACCAACACCAAAGAATCAGAGAAGGTATTGCAGGAAGTCAACCTTCAGCCGCAGGCTTTTGCCGGAAATGACCTGAACAGTTGTTCCGGTTCGGTGGTCATGCTGGCCGAAGCCACAGCAGAAAATTACAGCAAGATCTTCTGGACCAGTTCCGGAGATGGAACCTTCGATGATTCAAATTTACTTCACCCTGCCTACACACCTGGTCCGGCCGATCTTTTATCCGGAGAAGCGGAATTAACCCTGATTGCCGAAAGTGCCGGGAAAAATCCGAACTGCAATCCGGCCGTTTCGAAGTTAAAACTGAATGTTTACAGTCTTCAGGTCAGTGCTTCAGGAACAAATGTAAGCTGTTCGGGCGCCAGTGATGGAATCATCGCGGTATCCGATCCGCAGGGAGGTTCGGGCAGTTACGAATTTAATCTGAATGGCGTCGGCTGGATTGGTGCCGACCGGTTTACCGGATTGGCAACGGATACCTACCGGTTGCAGATGCGCGATGCGAATTTCACGGAATGTGTGGTTCAACTGGGCGAAATCATTCTTTCGGAACCTGAACCTTTATCCGCTTCGATCCGGTTTACCGATGCCACTTGTATCGGAAACGACGGTACCATCACGGCGATCAATCCGCAGGGAGGTTCAGGAAGTTATGAATTTTCGGTTAGTGGAGTCTGGTCGAACGGGTTTTTCAGCAATCTGGAGCCGGGCAGCTACACGGTTCAGGTCCGCGATGCCAATGTGCCGGATTGTTCCGATATCATTGGTTCGGTGCTCATTGCCAAACCTGAAATTCTTACTGCTGATGTTTTGGTTTCACCGGTGAGTTGTTCCGGAAGCAGCGACGGCAGCATATTGGTTACCAATGCTAAAAACGGTTCAGGAACCTTTGAATTCAGTGTGGATGGAAATACCTGGATTCAGGAAAACGAATTGCCGTTTACCAACCTGAAAACCGGGAATTATGAAGTCAGGATGCGCGATAAGGCCGAACCCGCCTGCGTGGTAACACTTTCGAACAGCGTGATTACCGAACCAGAACCGTTGCAGGCCAATAGTTTCAGTTCGAATGTCAGCTGCTTTGGCGGCAACGATGGATATATTTCATTCTTTAATGTTACGGGTGGTTCAGGAACTTATGAATTTAGTTCCGACGATCTTACCTGGCAGACAGGCGCTTCGTTTTCCGGTCTGGTTGCCGGGAAATACCAGCTTTCGGTGCGCGATTCCAATTCGCCGGATTGTGTGGCCGATCTGGGTGAAATCATCCTTTCCGAACCCTTGAAACCTGAAGCAAAAATCAGCCATCAGGAAATCAGTTGTTTTGGTTCAAACGACGGAACCATCGCGGTGACCGAACCAAAAAACGGAAAACCTGTCTATGAATTTTCAATCGATGGCATAAACTGGTCCGACTCCGGAATGTTTACCGCGCTTGGCCCCGGTTCGTATACCATCCGGATGCGCGACGCGAATGCCTGTGTTCAGGAACTCGAAACGCTTGTTTTGGCCGAACCGGTTCCGTTGAGTGCCACGGTTCATTCAACCAATGCCACCTGTTTGGGAAACGACGGAACCATCACGATTTCAGATCCGCAGAGTGGTTCTGGTTTTTACGAATACAGCATCGATAATACAACCTGGTTTACCAACAACTTGTTTACTACGCTCGAATCAAAAACGTACGAGGTAAAAATTCGCGATGCGAAATTAAATTCCTGCGAAAATACGCTTGCAACGGTTGTCGTTAGCGAACCCGAACCGCTTTCCGCAACGGTTTCGGTTACCGATGTTTCCTGTTTTGGCGGGAACGATGGAGCACTCACGCTTTCCAATCAGTTGGGTGGCTCCGGAATTTATGAACTAAGCCTGGATGGTCAGAACTGGCAGCCGGTTTCCGGTTTTACGGAACTGACTTCAGGAACCTATACCGTACAGATGCGCGACATGAATGCCAAAGCCTGTGTATTCATTGCGGTTAGTTACGAAGTCGGCCAGCCTGAAGTTCTGAGTGCGATGCTGGTACCCAAACATGTGACCTGTTACGGTGGAAACGATGGTGCGATTGCTGTTACAAACCCGAAGGGCGGCTCCGGAAAATATGAGTATTCGGTGAATGGTACCGACTGGTTTTCCGATTCGCCTGCAAACTTGCTGAAGGGTGACTATGTGGTTCAGATGCGCGATGCCGAAGCTCCCGACTGCATCCATTTGTTTGATCCGCTTGAAATCAAACAGCCGGATAAAATTTTCGCATCGGTTGAGCACACCAATGTGAGCTGTTTTGGCGGAAGCGACGGAACCATTTCTGTAATTAATCCGCTGAACGGAACCGATCCGTATATTTTCAGTCTCGACAGCGGGGTGACCTGGCAGTCGGAGGGAACTTTCGGGGGTTTACCTGCCGGAAATTACGACCTGATCGTGATTCAGGATTTTAATATTTGTTCGGCCTTGCTCGATGCCGTTTTGATTACCCAGCCCGAAAAGCTGGAAGCGACTGTAGTGAGCACGAATCAAATCAATCCGGATCAGAGCGACGCAACATTAAAAGTTACCGGTCAGCGCGGCGGATCGGGCGAATACGAATACAGCCTGGGTGAAAATATCTGGCAGAGTTCGCCGGAATTCACACGACTTTCTCCCGGAAATTATGTGGTTCGGGTACGTGATGTAAACTCGAATTCCTGCGTGTTAAATCTGCCGGTAAATCTTCTGCCTGCCGGTTCCATTCAGGCAAAATATGTTTATTCCGACATCAGCTGCTACAATGGAAGCGACGGAAGCATCCAGTTTACTGAAACTTCGGGAGCAAATAATTATGAATACAGCATTGATGGAGGAAGCACCTGGCAGGCATCGGCTTCTTTCTTCGGGTTAAGCTCTCAAACCTATTCCTTGTCGGTGCGCGATGCCGATGTTCCGGCTAATTTCTCTGTGCCGGGGTCAATTCATCTGAAACAGCCAATACCAATCAATGCTTCGGTGTTTGTCGGAAACGAAACCTTCCCGAATGCCGGCGATGGCAAGATTACGGTCGTGTCGCCGGGTGGAGGTTCCGGAGAATATCAGTACAGCATCGACGACACAAACTGGAGCAGCGGCACCGTTTTCACTGATCTGCCTTCCGGAGTTTATACCGTTTGGATTCGTGATGCCAGGGTACCGGATTGTAAAATCTCCATTCAAAAAATTATCCAGGTGGCCGGATCTTTGTCGGCCGATGTGCTTGCAGGCAACATCAGCTGCAACGGAAAGAAAAACGGAAGCATCACGATCAGCAACGTTTCAGGAGCGAATGAATATGAATACAGCATTGATGGCGGCGCCAGCTGGTATCCAAACGGGAATTTCACCGGACTTCAGGCCGGGAAATACAATCCAATGCTACGCGATAAAGTTACTTCGGCGAACCGGATTGCCCTGGGAGAAACAACGATCAGCGAGCCTGACAAACTGGTAATTTCATTATCATCAACAGTTCCGCTGTGCGCCGGAACAAGCGGTTCAGTGTCGGTGTCGGCCAGTGGTGGCTCCGGCTCGATTCTGGGAACCGGAAAATCCGACATGGCTGCGGGGGAACAGCGAACCTTCACGGTGACCGACGAAAATGGGTGTACCGATTCAGAGACCTTCTCGATGCCGGCTCCTGAAAAAATTGTGGCCACTGCGCAGGTAAATGCCCCGAAATGTCCGGACGACAATGGCAGCATTTCCATTCAGGCTACCGGAGGCACCGGAGTTTATTCCGGAGTGGGAACATTTACGGTACTTCCAGGGAAAGCGTATAATTTTAAAGTGTCCGACAACAACGGATGTGTTTCGAACACCATCACCGGAATCATGCCAGCAGCTCCTTCGAAACTGGTGCTTGATGTTGTTTCGGCCGATCCGGTTTGTTCAGGCCTGAAAGGTTCGGGAACCGTTACAGTAAGCAGCGGTGTAGGTTTGTATTTTTACCGCTGGGACGATCCGGCCGGTCAGACCACCTCCACGGCAAGCGGACTGGAGCCCGGAACCTATACGGTTAGCGTGAGCGACGAAAGCCGCTGTACTCCGGTAACTGCCAGTGTGGTCATAAATCCGGTTTCGGGCATAGCGCCGGTTGCACAGGTGAGTGTGCAACCAAGCTGTTTGTTTCCTGAAGGTCAGATTGAAATTACCGAACCGCTTGGAAACCCCTACGAATACAGTCTGAACGGAAATTCGCTTCAGGCCGGCCCGGTATTTTCAGGATTGAAACCCGGAGATTATTCGTTAAAGGTGTTTGAAAGCACGACCGGTTGCGAATCGGAAACGCTTGTATTCACTGTAAATCCGGTTCCTGAAGTTCAGGAAATCTTGTCGGTTGCAGTAACCACTCAGCCAGGATGTTTGGTTCACGAAGGTACAATTGAAGTCAGTTCCCCTCTGGGTACAGCTTATGAATACAGTCTCGATGGTGCAAATTATCAGGCCAGTCCGGTATTTGACAGCCTTGTTCCCGGAAATTATTCGTTAAGCCTTCGGGTCATTTCCAGCGGATGTGTACTTCATTCTTCTAACCTGATCGTAAATCCGGCACCTTTTGTTCCCGAATTGCCGCTTGTCCGGGTTTCGGTGCAGCCCGACTGTGTGATTGCATCCGGAACGCTCGAAGTTGTATCGCCCCTTGGTAACGCTTATGAATACAGCCTTGATGGAATAAGGTATCAGAAAAGGCCGGTCTTTGCGGGCCTTGCTCCGGGAGATTACGCTGTACACATAAAAGCTGTTTCGGGCGGCTGCGAATCTGTTTCACCCATTCAAACCGTAAATCCGGTTCCTGCCTCTCCGGAAGGAGTTTCTGCCAGTGCAACTTTTCAGCCGAATTGTTTGATCCCGGTAGGTACCATTCAGGTGACAGCTCCGCCTGGGCCGGAATACGAATACAGCCTCGACGGTGTGAATTTCCAGTCCGGTCCGGTTTTCGGGAATCTGGCTCCGGGAAATTATTCGGTACTGGTAAAACTTATCCCGACAGGCTGCGAAACTGCCGGTTCGTCCATCGTAATCAATCCGGTTCCTTCGAATCCACCGGCTCCGGCAGTCCTGGTTACTCAGCCTGACTGTTCTGTTCCAACCGGAACCATCCGGGTAACTTCGCCGCTTGGTGCAACTTACGAATATTCGTCCGACGGAATAAATTATCAGTCCAGTCCGGTATTTGCCGGCCTGATTCCGGGTACTTATTGGGTTAAAGTCCGGAATTCGGGTTCACAATGTGAATCTTCGGTTTCCGATTTCACAGTTAATCAGGCATTTCTTATTCCTGAAGCACCGGTTAGCACCGGTGATCTGGCAGAATGTGCGAAGGTTCCGGTTCAAACCCTCGATGCCCGGTCGGTTATTGTTCCGGTTTCAGGAGTAACAGTCGTGTGGTACGATCAGCCTACAGGTGGAATTCCGGTAGCTTCACCGGTGCTGAATCAACCGGGGACAAAAGTCTTTTATGCCGAAGCGAACAATGCGGTTTGCAGCAGCCAGACCCGCACTCCGGTCACTTTGTCGATTGACGCGGTTCCGGCAGCTCCGGTAATCGGGGTTACGGTTCATCCAGACTGTAATTTCCCGAATGGCACCGTGATTGTTTCCAGCCCGAAAGAAGGAATCGGCTATGAATATAAAATGGATGATGGAGAATATCAGAGTTCAGCCACATTTGCTGAACTAATATGGGGCGAACATTATGTACGGGTTAAAAATACCCGTTCAGGTTGTGAATCGGCCGCTACCACAGTTGTGGTCAATGCCATTCCTCCAGCACCAGTGCTGGCCGTTTCAGCCATCGAAAACTGTAGTTGTTACGATGGAAGAGGAAGCATCAGCTTCACGGTCACCAATACAAAAGATGGTATTTACAGCATCGGTTACGATGGGGGAGTGTTCGCCAATGTCAGTGTTTCAGAAGGAAAGGCTACGGTCGTTGCTTTTGCCGGAACCTATACAAACCTTTCGATTGATTCCAATGGCTGTACTTCGGAATTTATTTCAGCAGTGGTAACACAACCCTATGCCATTGTGATCAGTGAAACAGTAACTGAGATTGATTTAAAATCGCAGACCATGGGAAAAATTGATCTTCAGGTGAGCGGTGGAACCGGAACGTTTAATTACCAATGGAGTAACGGCGAAACAACTGATGTCATCCGGAATCTGAATGTGGGTTCGTATGCCGTAATTGTAACTGATGCCAACGGTTGCAGCGAAAGCAAACTGATCACCATTCCTCTGCCCAATTTTCCGCCGGTTGCCGTTGCTGACGAATACCTGATTGGGTGTTTTATGAGTTCCGGCAACCTGATTGAAAACGATTCAGATCCGGATGGTGATTCCTTCTTCGCTGATCTGGTTCCGGTTGAGAATCCGCTACATGGTGTGCTGACCCTGAATCCGGATGGAACCTTCGAATATCAGGCTGACACTCAATTTTCTGGAACTGATTATTTTAGCTATGCGATCTATGATTCGAAACATTATCTGGGCGATACTGCACGGGTAACATTAACTGTTTTTGCCGATATGGATTGTGATGGAGTGGCGGATGAAACCGATCAGGATGCGGATGCGGATGGAATTTTAAACCAAAATGAAGGTGGATTGCTGGCTGACACCGATGGCGATGGTTTAATGAATTACCTGGATATTGACTCGGATAACGACGGAATGGTAGATCATGTTGAGGCGCAAAGTTTGGATGATTATGTTCGTCCGCTAAATATGGATACCGATGGCGATGGGGTAGACGATGCCTTTGATCAGGATCAAAACGGAGTTGTGATTGTTCCGCTGGATACCGATGGTGACGGCATTCCTGATTTTCTGGACTTTGATTCGGACAACGACCTGGTGCCGGACAACCTTGAAGGACATGATTTACTGGGAGATGGAAAGGCTGACCATCTTGCCCTTGGAAAGGACTCGGATAAGGATGGACTGGATGATGCCTTCGATATGGTGAACAGGTATTCAGGAACAGAAAATATGACCGGCAGCAATGCTTCGATGCAGGATTTTGATGGTGATGGTTTGCCCGATTGGCGCGACGACAATGATGACGACGATTTGTACCTGACCCGTTTTGAAGATTTGAATGCCGATAGTGATTTCAGTAACGATGACACCGATTTGGATGGTCATCCGGAATACCTGGATTATGGCCGCGACTGCGATCTGTTTATCCCGAATATATTTACGCCAAACAACGACAACATTCACGATTACTTCCTGATCTATTGCATGAATCATTATCCAAATGCCAGAATGTTTATATTCGATCAGATTGGAAATAAAATTTTTGAAAAAGAGCATTACGGTAACCTCGAATTTTGGGGAGCAGCTGATCGTTCCTGCTGGAATGGGAAATATCAATTCGGAGGTCATTCGTTAAATGAGCTGGTACCGGTAGGAACGTATTTTTATGTGCTGAATTTAGGCAACGGTGAAGTCAGAAAAAGTTATGTCTTTGTTTCGTACTGATCTGAGCATCCAAATAAAAATCTTAATCTGAAGGGAGATTTCAATTTAATCTGGGATGGTCAGGCATATAGATCTAATCAGCTAAACAGAATATCTGCATTGCTATCCTTTGCCGTTGGCTTAAGCCAACGGATAGAATTTTGATAATGAAACCCCGTCCGGCAGAAAGCATCTTTTGGGACCAGAACCTCCTTCCGGACGAAAAATCGGTGGTTTCAAAAAAAGGTAGTTGAAAAAAATAAACATTATTCAGGAAGACTGATCAACTTGTTCTTTGATGAATTACAAAAAATCATACCGGTCATTTTTGTTGTTAACTTTTATCCTCGCAGGCTTTCTGCAGCTTAAAGGTCAGGAATTTCCATGGTCGTTACAGTACATTACTAACATGCAAACCATCAATCCGGCTTATGTTGGAATCTGGGATAAATCCACTTTGCTGGT
>JBASYJ010000199.1:0-4483 GCA_049277435.1 Prolixibacteraceae bacterium | reverse complement strand
CGGCCAGTGATTCTGGTCGTTGAAGATATTGCCGATGTCCGCGAATTTATCCGGATCAGTTTAGGCGAAGAATACCAGGTTATTGAGGCAGTGAACGGGAAAGAAGGGCTTGCCAAAGTATTGGATGAAGAGCCTGATCTGATTATTTCGGATGTGATGATGCCTGAAATGGACGGACTGGAACTCACCAGGCAATTGAAAACTGATCTGAAAACCTGCCATATTCCGATTATTTTACTCACCGCAAAAGCAGCTTTAGAACACAAGCTCGAAGGTTTGGAAGAAGGCGCTGATTCGTATATTCCAAAACCATTCAATAGCCGGCATCTGGAGATCAGGGTGAAAAAACTACTTGAATCAAGAATGAAAATAAGGGAACATTACCGGGGAATGTCTGATTTTCAGGAGGAAGATACTGGCATAAGCCGCATGGATAAGAAGTTCCTCGCTAAACTGACTCGTATTGTTGAAGAAAATCTGGATAAGGAAGACCTCAGTGTGGAAGACCTTGGCGAAAAGATTGGAATTTCGCGGGTGCATCTGTACCGGAAAATCAAGAAACTGACCGATATGTCGGTGAGTGAATTTGTGATTGTGGTGAAACTGAAGAAGTCGCTCGAACTGCTTCGGAACAGTGGAAAAACAATTGCCGAAATTGCTTATGAAGTGGGATTCTCTTCACCGTCGTACTTTACCCGCTGTTTCCGCGATCAGTTTAAAATGTCACCCACTGAATATATTCAGAATAAAAAAGGGGAACAGTAAAATTGTATTTTAAAATTGAGGCTGTATCGAAAGTACTTGATACAGTCATCCTGAACTTGTTTCAGGATCCCACGCTTTTTTCGTCAGACCCCGAAATAAATTCGGGGTGACCTATCAACAGGTGTTGTGACTTTTAATACAACCTCAAGTCTCAAAATTATTTTCCCCAGATGCCTGCCAGATTTGCAATACTGCCACTGGTCAATTTCACTTCGCTATTTTCAGCAAACAGACTTAGTTTGGTGAAATTTTCCGTCGTGAAAAAACAATCCGTCATCACCAGCTTTCCACCGTCAACAAACAGTTCGACCGATGCGGCATCGATATACAAATGCAGCTGAACCTGTTTCCCGATGCTGTAAGGCGCATAGTCGATGCCGGTAAAACGATCAGAAAAACTCATGTCTCCGGATTTGGTACGATCAACAAAAAACTGTTTGCTTTTAGTCGAATAACCGATTTTGACCCATTCGCCCAATGAGTTTTCAAGGATCAATCCCAAAGAGTCTTCAGCGTTTTCTCCAGCTTCCAGATTAAGCACCAATTCGCATTGATTCAGGTTAATACCTTTTGTTTCGAGCAGTTTTACTCCTGAAATCTGATTCTCAGTGAAAGAAATAGTATTTGTTTCATCTTTTAATTTATCCAATTCAGGAACAGGAACTGAAACAACCTGATATTTGCCAGCTGATTCTTCCAGTTTCAATTCTCGGGGAATTGTCATGGCGCTTCTCCAAACACTGGTCGGAACCAGATTGGCATAATTCCAGTTGCTCATCCAGCCCATAAAAAGGCGGCGTCCGTCTTCTCTCGGAACATCCGACCAGGTGACTCCGGCGTAATTGTCACGGCCATAATCGAGCCAGCTGGTTTCTTTTAAAGCTGCGGTAAATTGATGTCCGTCATAATCTCCCACAAAATACTGAGTTCCTGAACCGCCGTTTGGCCCACCCGGATTCATGTTTACAATCATCACCCATTTCGATTGGTCGCCACCGTTCACTTTCAGTGGAAATAAATCCGGACATTCCCAGACACCGCCATGCGATCCGGCATCGCTGCCAAACTCACTTTCCAGTTTCCAATCTTTTAAATCTCCGGAAGAGTAAATTTTTACATGATCGTGTGCGGAAAGAATCAGGTTCCATTTCTGTGTTCCTTCGTGCCAAAACACATTGGGATCACGAAAATCGCGGCTTCCGGGATTCAGTAAAACCGGGTTATTTGCATATTTCGTCCAGGTTCTGCCTTTGTCTGTACTGTAGGCAATTCCCTGATTTTCGACATCGACACGACCGCTTTTTTCATAATCCATGTTGTGGTAAGTGAAAATGGCAATCAGCGGAGGATTTTCAGTTGTACCGAAACCGGTAGTGTTTTCCCAGTCGACGACAGCACTTCCGGAGAAAATTAAACCCAGCGAGTCGGGATAAAGTGCAATCGGCAGATTTTCCCAGTGTACCAGATCTTTGCTTACGGCATGTCCCCAGTGCATCGGGCCCCAAACGGTGCTGTCGGGATAATACTGGTAAAACAGGTGATATTCACCGGCATAATAAACCATTCCATTCGGGTCGTTCATCCAACCTGTTTGTGGTGAAAAATGAAATTGAGGCCGGTATTTTTCGTTGTAAATACCATCGGAATCCGCCATTTTCTTTCCGGAGTTGGAAGAACATCCAAAAAACAAAGGAATTAAAAAGATTACCAGGATTTTAAAAAAGTTCGTCTTCATGTCGTTTTATCTTAATGGTTTAGTTTGATTTACCGGTTTGTCCAAATACTTTTCAATTCAGTGATATCACCTTCTTTCAGGGTAATGTCGCCATTTTCCGAAATCAGCGCGATTTTATTCCATCGGTCCGAAATGAAATATTTTCTGGAAAGTGTAATCATTCCATTCATTGCAAACAGTTCGGCCGAAGTATGATCGACAATAATCTTTAAATCGATAATTGGTTCTTTAATCACATATGGAGCATATTGAAATCCGTCCCAGTCATCCAGCCGTTTTTCTCCTTTTTTAATTTCTGAAATGAAAAAGTAACGTCGCTGACTATGGTACCCAATCGTAAGTTCGTCGCCGTCGCTGTTCGATAAACGGATGCCAAAAACCTCTGCCAGATTGAGATACAGCCGGTTGTTCGAATCAAATTTCAGGTTAATTTCCAGCGGAATTTCCTGTTGTTCTTTTATCTTTAGTTCTCCTGAGATGGTTGTTTCTTTCAGAAGTTGTTTGTCTTCTTCGATTGTTTCAAATGTATTTACGGGTTCCGAAACGATGTAGAAATCATTGTATTCGTCGCGTAAAGTCAATTTTCTGGGAATGGTGTAAACATCGGCAACTTTGCTCCCGGTTTGTCCTTGTTTGTACCTGTAATTATCAATCAGGCCCAGATAATATGCCGGTTTTCCTGATTCAATGTAATTCGATAATACAACGCCGGCATAATTGTCGCTGCCATTGTCGAGCCATTTGGGTTTTGTTCTTTCTGACTGAAACACATAGCCGTCAAAATCGCCGTAGAAATACTGCACCCCGCTGCCTTCGTTTGGCGATCCGGTACTTCCGCTGATCATCATGATCCATTTTGTTTTCTGCGTGTCATCAATCCGGAGTGGTGAAAAACTTAAATGCGTCCAGTCGCCCACTTTGGAGTAGACATTTTCGCCGAAAACACTTTCGTAGTGCCAGATTCTCAAATCAAGTGATGAATAAAACCGGACTTCGTAACCGGTTAAAACTCCCATGATCCAGCGCTGAGTTTCTTCGTGCCAAAAAACACGCACGTCATTAGGTTGAATAAAACAGTTTTCAAGAGTGATTGGATTCGTATCTTTTTTCCAGCTTATACCCTTGTCGTTGCTGTAGGATAAGGCTATAGTCTTGATTTCAGGATCTATATTTTGCTCATTTCGGGTGGTGTAAATTGCAAGCATTGGTGAAGTTCCATTGCCAAAGCCTGATGAATTGTTCCAGTCGATTACACAACTTCCGGAGCCGGGTATTTCATCGTTTTCAGGATTGATGGCCAGTGGCAGATTTTCCCAGTGAACGAGATCGGTGGTTTTTGCATGTCCCCAGCTGGTCAGGTTCAAGTTACCTGAATCGGGCGAACACAGGTAAAACAAATGGTATTCACTTTCAAAATAAAACAATTCAGTTGGAGCACCCAGATTCATATCCGGTAAGTTGAAATGTACCCCGGACTGGTTTGTTTCTTTTTTTGAAGCTGTTTTACAGGCTGCCAAAACGAAGATCAGTAAAATTGAAATGATAATTTTTTGAGACATGGCGAAATGTTTACAGTGCTAAATATTGTGATGAACGTGAACTAAATATAAACGTAAATGAGATGAGTTCTTTTACCTGAAAAATTAAAAGACTGTTTAAATTTATATTGAACCCACTTCGGGGTTCTCAAACTTGTTGGTTCATTTGCCTCCGGTTTCACCGGAGGTTATTCAAATTCAAGTCCTTCGGACTTTTGGCTCGTTACAACCCTGAAAGGGTTTGATTTTAATAACCGTGGGTTAACACCCACGGAAAATGAATGACATAAACCAGCAGCTCTGAAAGAGTTGAACTTCGATACATACTACAAATTAAAATTAACTAGCTTCAGTAGCATTTGCAGTTCCTGCCCGAGGCAGGCGGGGACTTTTGTCAACGGTTTCCAGGAAGAAGATGTATCCGGGCTTTAGCAAACATTGTGGC
>JBASYJ010000198.1:0-2560 GCA_049277435.1 Prolixibacteraceae bacterium | reverse complement strand
GTATTTGCCTGTATCGGAATGACTATGCCCTGGCTAATGTTTGTAGCCGAACTAAAATGGATAAAAACCGGAAGGAAGTTTTATCTGGATTTGTCGAAAGCATGGGCCAGGGGAGTCGCCATTTTCTTTGCTGTCGGAGCCGTTTCAGGAACAGTTCTGTCGTTCGAGCTTGGGCTGCTTTGGCCAAAATTCATGGAACACGCCGGTGCTATAATTGGGATGCCATTTTCCTGGGAGGGAACTGCTTTTTTCCTCGAAGCAATTGCGTTAGGGGTATTTCTTTATGGTCGGGATCGGGTAAATAAACGAGTGCATCTTATCTCAGGTCTTCTGGTTGGAATTGCAGGCGTTGTCTCGGGTATATTTGTTGTGGCGGCAAACGCATGGATGAACAGTCCATCCGGATTTGATTGGGTGAATGGTCAGGCAATCAACATTGATCCGATGAAAGCCATGTTTAACAAGGCATGGTTTCAGCAGGCGCTGCACATGACCATTGCCGCTTTTGCATCTACCAGTTTTGCGGTGGCCGGTGTACATGCCTTTATGCTGCTTCGTCACAAAGGGAATGAATTTCACCGGAGCGCAATCCGGATTGCGCTTGCATTTGGAGCGGCTGCTGCCATTTTGCAGCCCCTGAGCGGCGATATTTCAGCCAAAAATGTAGCGAAACTTCAGCCGGCTAAATTAGCTGCCATGGAATCTCTGTTCAAAACTTCAGAGCCCGCATCATTGGTTATTGGCGGAATTCCTAATGAAGAAAAAGAGGAAGTCAAATACGGAATTCACATTCCACACTTGCTGAGTTTTTTGGCTCATGGAGATCTTAATGCTGAAGTGGAAGGATTGGATAAAACCAGTAAAGAAAATTGGCCTCCGGTAGCCATCGTGCATTTTGCTTTTCAAATCATGGTTTTTATGGGAATGCTGATGATGGGAGCGGGTATTCTGTTCTTGATTTTCAGTTTCAAATGGAAGGAGAATCTGAATAAACGATGGTGGCTTAAGTTGCTGGTTTGGCTGACTCCGGTTGGATTTATTGCAGTGGAAGCGGGTTGGATTGTAACGGAAGTAGGCCGCCAACCTTGGATTATCTATGGAATCATGAAAACCAAAGATGCTGTGACACCTATGCCGGGAGTGCAATATCCTTTTTATATGATCACACTGATTTATCTGGCGCTGACTTTCCTTGTTTTTTTACTGATGCGCCGACAGATTTTGGCTGTTAATACAAATTCTCAAAACATCAATGCTCATGACTGAATTTATCATCTTGGTTTTAGGTGTGGCAGTTTTGTTTTACGTGCTGCTTGGCGGGGCCGATTTTGGTGCCGGAATTGTAGAATTGGTTACCGGAAAGAGAGGCATTGATACAATTTCGAAAGCTATTGCTCCGGTTTGGGAAGCGAATCACATTTGGCTCATTTTGGCGGTTGTGATTTTGTTTAATGGATTTCCACTTGTTTATACCACCCTTACGACTTATTTACACATACCTCTGTTTATTATTCTGCTTGGAATTATCTTCAGGGGAACGGCTTTTACCTTTCGATATTACGACACCGTGAAGGATAACACAAACAAATATTACACGCAATTATTCCGGATATCGAGTTTGTTGACTCCGTTCTTTTTGGGCATAACGCTTGGTGCTATTATGTTGGGGAAAATTTCGGTTCAGGTTGACGGAACTTTTTATGAACTTTTTATCGCACCCTGGTTAAATCTGTTTTGTTTTACAACCGGGATTTTTCTGACCATATTATTTGGCTGGTTGGCCGCTGTTTATCTGCTGGGCGAAGCCCGTGATGATAAATCGTATCAGACATTTGCCAAAACATCACGTACCTTTTTTGTTCTGTTGGTAATTTCCGGATTGAGCGTTTTTCTCGTGTCAGAAATGTACGATTTAAATTTCTTTAGCCGGTTTACTCACTCATTTGTTGCTATTGGGTGCGTGCTTGTAGCAACTGCGATCATTCCGTTTTTATGGGTGGGAATCAAACGCCGGAATAATTTGCGGACAAGGTTTCTTGCCGGTGTGCAAACAGCTTGCATCTTAACCGGGTGGTTTGCAATTCAATTTCCGGTCATGATTTATCTGGCTGACGGTTCAGCGCTGACGATACAAAACAGTCAGGCTCCCGAAAGAACCATGTCCTTGCTTGTCTATGCTTTAGTTGCAGGTATTTTACTCATATTTCCCGCGTTTTATTATCTTTTTAAAGTATTCAAGTTCAGCCAAAATAAACAGAGCTGACGGAAGAGTTTTCAAAATTCAGATAAGTCATTTCATGAAAAAAAAAGAAAAAAGTAAATCTAAAATCGTAGAGACAACTAATCCGAAAAAACCTGAAACTGATAAAAACGGGTTAAAGACAGAACAGGACTTAAACATGAAAATAACCGTTAAAACCTATATGGAACCAACACGTCCTTATTTTTCATCGCCTTGTCTGCTGTCCGAAATGGAAAATACTGAAGATACGTTTAACTTCTAACAGTTGAGTCTGACCTTATCTATCAGAGGGAAATTTCAAAGGGAATAGTTTTTAAG
>JBASYJ010000197.1:0-1869 GCA_049277435.1 Prolixibacteraceae bacterium | reverse complement strand
CCATCGGGGAATTGCCGAAGCAACAGGCGATTACCTGATTATTCAGGATGCCGATCTGGAATATGATCCGCGCGAATACAACGATTTGCTCAAACCGATTGTGGAAGGTTTTGCCGATGTGGTTTATGGTTCACGTTTTATGGGAGGAAATCCCCATCGTATCCTGTTTTTCTGGCATTCGATCGGAAACAAGCTTCTCACATTTGTGTCGAATATGTTTAGTAATCTAAACCTGACTGACATGGAAACCTGTTACAAACTGTTCAAAATGGACATTATAAAATCCATAAACCTGAAAGAAAACCGGTTTGGATTTGAACCTGAAGTTACCTCTAAAATTGCCCGGATTGCCGATATCCGGATTTATGAAGTAGGAATTTCGTATTATGGCCGAACCTATGCCGAAGGAAAAAAGATCAATTGGAAAGATGGAATGAGGGCCTTTTATGTTATTTTAAAATATAAATTCTGGGCAAAATAATACTTCAAAAGACCTCCTGATGACTATGAAAGCGGAAAAAATGAATCATTCAGAGATCCAAAAAATAATTCGATATGGCTTTGTTTTTCTGGTTATTGGCCTGATTGTCAATTATGTCTATCGTTTGGTGTTCCATTCCATCCCAATTGAAAAGATTATCGTTGGCTCCGACATGGAAGGATATTATCAGTATCTGTTTCATTTTTTCATTAAAGACTGGGAATTTTTTGACCGGATGCCCTGGGCAATGGGCTATGAAGATGGCAAAACAGTAAGTGCTTTTACCTGTGGACTGGCAATTCTATGGACGCCTTTCTTCCTGATTGCTCATTTTATCAGTTTGTTTCTGGGACTTCCGGCCGATGGCAAATCCAGCCTGTATTATGGTTTTATTCAGGTAGCCGGTATCATTTATATTTACATCGGCCTGGTATTTAGTTATAAATTTCTTCGCGAATTCTACGAACATAAAGTCAGCTTGATTGCAACTTCCCTTTTCTTTTTTGCAACCAACATTTTCTATTATTCGGTCTTGCTCGGAGCAGGAATGTCGCATATTTATTCTTTCACGATGATTGCGATTTATCTTTATTTTACTCATCAGTTTTCGAAAGATTCTTCGCTTAAAAACCTTATTCTTCTGGGCGTTCCGTTCGCCATGGCCGTGTTGATTCGTCCTACAAATATTATTTCAGGATTGTACTTATTTCTATATGGGGTATCGGATTGGACAACTTTCAGGGAAAGAATCGCTTTCTGGATAAAAAACTATTGGGCAATAATTTCATTGTTTATTGTTGGTGTAATTGTTTTTATTCCGCAGATGGCTTATTGGCATTTTGTAACCGGGAAATTCTTGTTTTATTCGTATCAAAGTCAGGGATTCCCATTTTGGAATGCCCCTAAATTTGGCATAGTTCTTTTTGGTAAATACAATGGCTGGCTCACTTATACTCCTCTCGTAGGTTTCGGGTTGGCAGGTTTATTTATTCTTTTGCGACGGAAGAAAATGAATAGTCTGGCTGTTTTAGTGACTTTACTTTTATATACTTACATCAATGCCAGCTGGTGGGCGCCAACATTCAGTGCAGCCGTCGGGCAGCGGGCAATGATCGATTTTCTTCCGTTTTTAGCCATTCCTCTTGCTTTTATTTTAATCCGGATTCAGGCAATGAATCAGGCACTCAAAATTTCACTGGGTTTGTTAATTATCGTCTTTATCTTGTATAATATCCAATTTGGGTTCAGGTATGAAGCCGGCATGTGGTGGGATAGTCCGATGACCTGGACCAAATTCTGGACGGCTCTGAAGTTCTGAGCGGAAATCGATTTAGTGATTGAATTTCAGGCTGGCCGGTAAAACTGGTATTTGTTGTGTTTTACCAGTT
>JBASYJ010000196.1:0-30872 GCA_049277435.1 Prolixibacteraceae bacterium | reverse complement strand
AAACGGGCAATTCCGCCCCTACTAAATTCTCCGCCAAAAACCGATTTGTAGAAATTGAAAACTTCCTCGGTGTTTCGGGAGAAATTGAGGTATGTACCAACTTTTGCCATAAGGTTTGTTTTTAAGTTATTGAAGAAAATAACAAACAAAAACTTGCTTTGGTTTAAGCGGAAATTTATAGTTAATATCAATTTTTATCTTCAAAATGTCTGTTAAACTAATCCAGCGATCTTAAGTTTCCCGTTATTCTTTTCCTTGAACTCAAGTGCTTTTTTCATTAGTCTTCAGGAAATGAAGGAAGAAAATACAGCAAAATAATATTTTTTATCGAAGGAAGCTTCTGGATTTGCTGTATAAAATCGATGACTGAAGTAATATTATTGGATATGCGTTTTCAGGAAAGATTTTACATCAGGGTAGTTTTCCACGATTCGATAAACCTCACATTCCCTGCAATCAGAATTCTTGCAGCGAATGCCTTTTTCTGATGCTTCCCAGCAAGGATAGGATGTGCTTTCGAATGCCTGACAGCTTAAACGTTCATCAGCAGAACATTTCCGAATTGCCCAACATGGAATAAGAGCAAATAGAGACCGGATTCCGGCAATATTCAATCCATCATCAACAAGTAATTTATGGATGTATTTTAAACGCAAAATGTCAACCCTGGAAAACAGATTCCGGTTTGTTTCTTTCCTGAAGGGAATAATCAATCCTTTGTCGATATATTGACGGATTGAATGAACAGGAATTCCGGAAAGCGTAGAAGTTGTGCTCAAGGTATAAACCGGGGTAGTACTTTCAATTGAATATGTTTCCATGATATCTGGGATTTGCCGGATTTAATGTTCTAATTGTTAATTAAATCGAGTTAAAATCAAACGAATAAGTCTAATTTTTACTGAAAAGATCAGCTAATTTTTCAGAAAGAAAGGACCAATTTGGAATTGAGAAAGAATTAGCATGGATATTTGATTTCAATTTTTGTTAACACTATGAAATTCTGAATTTTAAAGTGTACTTAATAAATGTAAATATAAAATATTTCAGTATATTTATTTTAATATGCATTGACAAATACAGAAATACTGAGTTGCAATACTCTTGTATTTTAGAAATGAGATCTGGCAAATTTACTGAAGAGTCTAATATTACCTTTTCAGGCAATTAATAGACAAAATCCGAAATGAATATATTCTGATTTTATCTATAGTTCATATAATTTAATAGGTTTTAATCATATCTAATTTATGCATGAACGATCAAACTGCTATAGATCATGAATTTATTCGGAAGCTGACCGAAATTATTCGCGCCAACCTGGGAAATGAGGATTTTGGGGTTAAAGAATTAGCCCGCGAGACTGGTATGAGCCGGTTCAACTTAAACCGGAAACTTCACTTTATTTCGCACAAAACAATAAGTCAATTTATACGTGAAGTCAGGCTGGAAAGGGCTATGGAAATGCTCCAGAACGATTCATTAACGGCTTCCGAAATTTCCTTTAAGATCGGATTTAGTAGTCCGGCTTATTTTAGTACTTGTTTTTCAGAACATTATGGTTATCCTCCGGGCGAAGTCAAAAAAAGAAATTTTAGCATTTCTGAAGAAAAAGCAGAAGAAATTTCTAAGGTTCAAGGTTTAGAAGTGCAGGAACCACCTCGAACAGTTCCAAAGTTAGCGATGATCACCAAAGATGTCTGGTGGGCAATTTCTTTTGCCTTATTCAGCATTTTATTGATTTTGATTGTTATCTATATTAAATATCCGGAGACTTTTGGCAATGTAAATTTCACCATCAATAAACGTTTAAAGCCTCAGGATAAATCGATTGCAGTTTTGCCTTTTATTAATGACTGCAGGGATCCGGAGAATGTTTATTTTATCAATGGAGTTTTGGAAGCTATTCTGGATAATCTTGCAAAGATTAAGGATTTAGAAGTCAGGCCCAGGACTTCGGTAGAAAAATACCGGAATAATGGTAACAAAACGATTCCTCAAATCGCCCGCGAATTGGCGGTAAATTACATCATTGAAGGTAGCGGGCAGAAAATAGGAGATCAGGTTAGTATTTATATTCAGCTTATTGAAGCCAGTACTGACAAACATCTGTTTTCACAACGGTATAATATGGAGCTGAAAGACATCTTTACTCTGCAAAGTGAAGTGGCAATCAAGGTCGCAACCGAAATTAAGTCGGTAATTACCCTTGAAGAGAAAGAATTAATAGAAAAAAAACCGACTGCAAATTTTGCTGCCTTAAATTTATTTCTGCAGGCAAATGATGTTCATAATGTAGCGGAATCAGAGAAAAAATGGGAATTGGATATTAAAGCTGAACGTTTGTATAAACGGGCAATTCAACTCGATTCGAGTTATGCAAATCCTTATGTCGCCCTGGGATGGATTGTTTCGAAACGAAATATAGATTCTGCACTGTATTTTGCAAACAGAGCCTTGCTTTTTGATGCTAAAAATGCGGATGCTTATACTTTGAAAGGCTATATCAATTACTGTAAGGGATTGGAAAATGAAGCAGAGGAAGCCTATAAACAATCCATAAAATTTAAACCGAATAATTCATCTGCATTCCGTCTTTTGGGTGATTTGTATTTTGATCAGGGTAATTGTTCCGGAGCAATAGAGTATCAACTTATGGCTTTTCATCTGGAAAATAATTCGATGCAGGAACGTGATAATGTTAAAAGTTTTTGTTCCAGCCTATATCGTTTAGGTTTTTATAATGAAGGGAAGAAATATGCATCGAAGTTGCTTGAACTGAATAACGATTCATCCTATTATTACTGTGGATTGGCATCTGCCGAGCTTGACATGGGAAATTATGAGTCAGCGCTTAAGTCAGCACTTAAAATGTATGCTTGTGATACAGATGATCTGAATAATATTTATGAGTTGATGTACACTTATTTATATCTGAGAGATTTCAAAGAAGCTAACCATTGGTTACAGAAGTACACCACTATATTAAATCGGCAGGGAAGAAAAATTGAACCAGATTACCTGATCGGATTCATTTATTTTGAAAATGGACAAATAGAGGAAGCCAATTTTCATTTTGAAAGCATCATTCAGGAAATGTTTCAGCTCCTTAAACAGAATCAACCTTCAGTTAACTGTTTTGCTTATATGACTTTAGCCAAAATTCATTCAGTCAGGAATGAAAAAACTAAAGCAATGAAATACCTTCAGAAGGCTAAAAAAAGTATGGGCTCAACGGTGTATCGCATTAAAGATTTTAAAAATTGCACCATGTTTGATAATATCCGGAATGAGCCCGGATTTACTGAATACCTGAAAGAAGCTGAATTCAGGTACAATTCAGAACATGAAAAGGTTGCGAAATTGCTTGCCAATGAAGAAGTTCTAATCTCTTCAAAGCAATAAATGAAGATTTTACATTCCAGACATTTTGACCTGCGCTGACGAATCTCCCGATTTTTTATCGTTAAATCTCCCAAAGCTACTTCAACGGTTTTTATACCGTCAAGTTGTAATTGAAAGTTTGCATTAAAAACTGAAACAAATAATCAAAAATTGAAAGTTTTTGACTCTGAAATTGATATGTACCACCTGTTGTATTATCTGAACTTTACCTGAAAGTTTTCAGGAACAATCCGAAAATCCTTTAACAGAGTAGGAAAACAATAAAACTACGAATCATGAAAAAGACAATTTATTTGAGTTTGATGGTATTTCTGATTTTTATAGGATGCTCGAAATCCAGTGATGATGTTGCAGTTGTGAATCCAAGTGAGAACCAGTTAAAATCGGCATCAACTGACAAGACTGTTTCATATTACATTTCAAGTGCCTATTATATACCTTTAGTCTGTGATGGGCTGGAGGTCGGTTTTGTATTCGGTTGGCCTATTGAATGGCATATTATCGATCATTATAAAAATGGAGAACTTGAATGGACCATGTATAAAACCAACGGATCTCTAACGAATCGCAGCACGGGCGAAGTTTTTAAAATACAGGAAGCCGATAAGCTAATATGGTCGCAGGGTGATTTTACCTTTCATGCCAACCTGATAGGCAATCAAGGCAGCCATTACATCTTTTCCGGACGCTTTGATCCAATAACTTATGAAGTATTAGTTGATAAAGCTGTCTGCCCCAATGGTCCAAAAAGCATAGAATGAATGCAGCTCCGCTGAAAACATAATTTCAATTTCTGAAATTATTTACTTCTGAAAAATTCCTTAATAGATTAAAGAAATTATAAATCCAAAGAACTATTACTATGAAAAAGACAATTCATTTAATTTTATTGATATCGCTAATGGTTTTGGGATGCTCAAAAACTGACGATATTACAAGAGTTAATCTAGATGAAAATCAATTGAAATCAGCGAGAACAGCATCGCCTATAACTCCATGGGCAACTCCAGGATCTATTACAATTTGGGATAATAATGCCGGAGTCCTAAACACTGCTTTATGGTTACCTCCATCCTTCGGGGCATTTCCAAATTATAGTTTTATTCAGTTTCCGGATTATGACTTTTCTCCTTACTATGAAAAAAATGGAGGGACGGAATATAATCCTGCCAAATATGATTTGATGGCTCATTTTGGGTATATAAGTCCTGAAGTAGTAAAGGGAGCTGTTGTTGAATTTACATTTCCACATATTCAGTACTTTCTTCCTCATATGAATAATGTAAATCAGCAGAGAATATATACCGTAAATAATGTTGACAATCAAACAGTAATAACTTGTACTGCAGATTTGGTTGCGGGAATGAATCCAATGTTTTGCTTTTTAGTTAAAGTTGACTGCAGCAAAGGAAACAGCGGTTATACCACTTTTTGGACTGATATGAAAGTAAATGGTGTTTCGGTGAAAGGGACAATAAAAAATAAAGTTTTTGCGTGTAACTGAAAAAGCCAAATGCTGATGAAGTTTAGGCAACCAGTAATAACAAGAAAGGCAGCCTAAATGACTACCCTTGTATTACTGTTTATGCGCTAATCATATTGCTGGCAGGTTGGTCTCCACCAGAGCCTACGTCCTCTTCTGACTAACATCAGGAAGTTTACGAAATAATATCCTAAAAATCACCAACTATTTTTGACCGCATTACCTTAAAACCGGAGGTAAAATAACCGACAAGTTTAAGAATCCTGAAGTGGATTCAATCTAAATTTAAACAGTCTCCAGAAATAAACAGAATACCAGGTCTTTTGGCTAGGTATTCTGTTATTCGTAAAAATCTTCCTTATTGGTGGTAGCTACCTCAAAGAAGAATTCGCCGATTTTTTCGGTCAGTAGTTTAAAAAACCGTTCGCCTTTTTCGATGGTTGCTTTGGCCGGATTGCCAATTCCGGTATCTTCTGTAACACTGGTCCAGCGGCGTTCGGCCCAGCCCCAGCCTTCGTGCATGGCGTTGAATTTGTATTTTTTTGCTGCTCCGTCGCCAGCTTCCGATAGCGGCAAAACCCATTCCGGTTTCAGATACAGCATCAGGCTGGTTTCCACTTCGCCGGCATGTTCGCCCAGATCCTCAAAAATGGTTTTAGCATCCTTTACTTTGTACCAGTTTACTTCCGACAGAAACATTTTGGGGTATTTCAGGCCCAGTTCACGCAACATTTGCCTGAAGTCGTTCCCGCCATGGCTGTTCAGAATGATAAGTTTGTAAATTCCCTGCCGGTTGAGGGTTTCAATGATGTCGTTCAGGATGGCAAACTGAGTGGAAGGATTGAGGTTCATGTCCAGCTGCACATCAAATTGTCCGGTATTCACCCCGAATGGAATAACTGGCAGCACAATCACTTTTGCCCCTTTTTCCCAGGCAATCCGGGCAGATTCGCCTGCAATGGTAGCGGCTTCCACATTGTCGGTGGCATAGGGCAAATGATAATTGTGCGCTTCGGTGGCGCCCCATGGAAGTATAACCAGTTGATACTGTTCGTCTTTAACGGTTTTCCAGTTTGTTTCGGCTAAAATGTACGGTCTCATATGCGGGTTTATTGGTTCTTACTTGTCTTTCAAGTCTTGAAAAAGAGAATTCCTGACTGGCAACTATTTCGTTCGATTCGAAAATTGTGCAATCGAATGCATCATTTTAAAATATTGCCTGAATCCCGGATTTATCTTTTTTGTTTTGCCATGGTTTGATACCTTTAGGGCAAAATTCAAGGCTCTAAAATTAGCAATTAAACCAACTAATATAACCAGAATGAATAATGATCGCAGAACTTTTATCAAACAATCGGCAACAGTTGCTGCTGCCATCAGTGTGTTCCCAACGCTCATGAATGCCAGCTGTGTGGGAGCCAACGACAAAGTTGTTGTCGGATTGATCGGCTGCAACGGAATGGGTTTTGATGACCTGAAAGCTTTCCTGAAACAACCGAATGTAGAATGTGCCGGAATTTGCGACGTTGATCAGAATATCCTTGAAAAACGGGCAGGTGAAGTTGAAAAACTAACGGGTAAAAAACCTGCGTTGTACAGCGATTTCAGGAAAATGCTCGATCAAAAAGATATTGATGCCATTATTGTCGGAACACCCGACCATTGGCATTGCCTTCCGATGATTTATGCCATGGAAGCCGGCAAAGACGTGTATTGCGAAAAACCGGTTGGGTACACCATCGAAGAATGTAACCTGATGGTGAAAGCGACCAAACGATACAATAAAGTGGTGCAGGTTGGCCAGTGGCAGCGCAGCGATCCGCACTGGCTCGATGTGGTAAAATACATTCAGTCCGGAAATCTGGGTCGGGTTCGTTCGGTGCGCGCCTGGTCGTATGTGGGCTGGAAAAAGTCAATCCCGGTCATTGCTGACGAAGCAACTCCGTCAGGAGTCGATTACAATATGTGGCTCGGGCCTCGTCCCGAACGGGCATTTAACCGAAACCGGTTTCACGCTTCGTGGCGCTGGTACTGGGATTATGCCGGCGGCGTGATGACCGACTGGGGGGTGCATCTGCTGGATTATGCCCTGTTTGGTATGAACCAGTACGTGCCAAATGCCATCAGTTCTTCCGGAGGAAAATATGCGTTCCCGACCGATGCCATGGAAACACCGGATACCATGATGGCCATGTACGATTTTGGCGATTTTGGAGTTTTATGGGACCACACCATCGGAATTTACGGTTCACAGTTTAAACGCCGCGGTCATGGAGTGGCTTTTGTTGGCGAATATGGTACTTTGATTGTTGATCGAAACGGATGGGAAGTGATGGCCGAAAATAAAAGTACCAGTGCAAAGGAAGGATTTACTGATGTGCCCATCCAGAAAGGAACCGGCCAGGGACTTGACCTGCATGTGGCCAACTTTATCGATTGCCTGAAGACCCGTGAAAAACCAAACTGCGACATTGAAATTGGTGCGCACATTGCCCGTTTTTCGCACATGGGAAACATCGCATACCGGCTTGGCCGAAAACTGAACTGGGATGGCGTGAAACAGGAATTCATCAACGATCCGGAAGCCAATGCCCTGACCAAAGCCAATTACCGCGCACCCTGGTCGTTGCCTAAAATATAGAATTAGGAAGATAGTCAGCGGGTGACCCCAAGTCACCCGCTGACTAATTTTAGTTTACCCGCTGACTAAATAAAACTATTCTATGTATAAATTCGAAATTTTCAGGAAATTGAAGTTTGGCATTTCTCCGGAAAGTCTGATTGTGAATGCACCGGAAGAATTTCTGGAAATATTGGCAGGAGCTGATTTTGATGTAATTCCTGATCCTTCGAAAATAGGGAAATATGGATTTGTTCAGGTTTTTGCATCCTCGCAGGCTGAAATGGAAACTATGATTAAACGTGTTGCTCTTGCCGGAAAACACGACTGTTTGTTTTGGGCTTGCTATCCCAAAAGTACAGCGAAGCAAAAATTCGACCTGAACCGAACCACCGTGTGGGCAGCCCTGGGATTGATCGGCCTGCGCCCGGTAACGCAAATCGCCATCGACGAAAAATGGAGCGCCTTGCGAGGTCGTGATCCTGAACTGGTCGGAAAATAAATTATAAAAGTATGACTTTTAAAAAAATTACTATCATCGATTCCTGCGGACTGACAGCAGCTGTTCTGAAACAAATTAGCTTACTTTCTGCTGAGCCGATTGTAATTTACAATGATTTCCCCGAATCGGATTCTGAAATTATCCGGCGGATTGCTGATTCTGATTGTGTGCTGGTAAGCTGGCATACCAATGTAAATGCAGCAGTTATTCAAGCTGCACCCAATCTGAAATACATCGGTATGTGCTGCAGTCTGTACGACGAAAAAGCGGCAAACGTTGATATTGCAAAAGCCCGCGAACTGGGAATTGTTGTGAAAGGTGTTCGCGATTATGGCGACGACGGAACACTTGAATATATTTTTGCCGAATTGATTTATCTGGTAAAAGGCCTTGGCATAAATCGCTGGCAGGCTGAAAACCGCGAGTTGCGCGGCAAATCGATGGGAATCATTGGAATGGGAACTTTGGGGACGATGGTTGCCCGGACTGCCAGACACTTCGGGATGAATGTGTTTTATTTCAACCGAAGCCGCAAATTCAATCTGGAAGAAGAAGGTTTTCAGTTTCTGCCCTTACGTGAGTTGCTGGCTACCTGCGATGTGATCAGCACGCATCTGCCAAAGAATTCGATTGTGCTTGGCGAAAACGAATTCAAACACAAAAAGCCAAATTCGATTCTGGTGAATACTTCCATCGGACTGACTTTTGATAAAAGTGCTTTTATCAACTGGATTTCCGGAGATCTGACGTCCTTTGCCATTTTCGACGGACCTGCCATAGGCGAACATTTGGACGAATTTTCAAAATTCCCGAATGTAATTCTTTCCGACCGCTCATCGGGATTCACTTTGGAAGCACAGTCGCGGCTTTCCGAAAAAGTGCTGGTAAATATGGAGAAATTTTTACCTGGACATTCGTCAGATTAATTGTTGATCAAACCGAATAATCCTGTTTTATCATGAAAAAATATGTATTCCTGATTTTGGTTCCGATCTTGCTATTAAGTTCATGTTTATCCGTCAGGAATGAAAAATTGGCAGGAGTAAAACTCAGAGCCAATTTGTTGGAAATCCCGGCAGGTTTCGGAAAAATGAGTTTTTTTTAGCTGGCAGATGCAACCCATGCTGCTAAATCAATCGCAGTCAGCATTTCAGGTTGTAGTGGCCGGTTCACCTTCAAATTTAAAATCTTCTGAAAACCTGATCTGGGATTCAGGAAAATTACTTCGGCTCAGTCTGTTTTAGTTTCAGGAGAAAGTTTGAAACTGGAACCTGCTAAAACCTATTTCTGGAAGGTGAAAATCTGGAATCAGCGTGGAGCGAACCGGCAGTTTTTAAAACTGGTTTGTTTCAGGAATTAGACTGGCAGAACGCCATTGGAGTGATTGTTGGCAATGGATTATTCAACATCAACCGCGAACGATACCGTAAAATAGTGATCAAGTATGGAAATCCGATGATGATCGGTCAACTTCGGATCCTTTTTACCGATGGAACAGAACAGGTTTTGGTTTCCGGTGATGACTGGAAAATCCCATCTCCAACCCTTCCCCACAATAGGGAAGGGAGTTTGGTGCAGTCAGTTTTAAGATATTTTGGAAAGGGGTATATTTAAAAAACCTGAATCGCCAAAAGTCACCCGTTTGGGGATTTTGGGGGCAGAAAAAGATGATTTAAAAGAATGCATAAAAATGACTAAAGTTGAATTATTTATTGCCAGTCTTGATCGGTTCCGGAGAATATGAAATTGAAAATTTGAATAAATAAAATCTCTGTGGTAAAAAAACTAACCACAGAGTTAAAAAGAGTTTTACACAGAATTACACAGAGAAATAAATTTACAAAATGACTAAAGTCGGATTATTTGGAATTGGCCTCGATACGTACTGGTCGCAATTTTCGGGATTACTTGATAATTTGCAAGCCTATCAGAACCAAATAAAAAACAGGATCTCCGGATTTGGAGTTGAGGTGGCCGATGCCGGAATGGTTGACAATCCGGTGAAAGCGCGCGAAGCTGCCGACTTCCTGAAATCGCAGGATGTTGAGATCGTGTTTTTGTATGTTTCAACATATGCGCTCTCGTCAACGGTATTGCCGGTTGCCCAAAAGCTGAAAGTTCCTGTGGTGATTCTGAATCTTCAACCGGTCGCGACCCTGGATTATGAAGCTTTTAATCAATTGGGAGACCGCGGAAAAATGACGGGCGTGTGGCTCGAACATTGCCAGGCCTGTTCGGTTCCCGAAATTGCCAGCGTGTTTAACCGCTCCGGAATACAGTATGACATTGTAACCGGTTACCTTCAGGATGAAGAAGCCTGGAAAGAAATTGAAGCCTGGACTGAAGCAGTGCGCGTGGCAGCAACAATGCGCAATAACAGGCTGGGTATTTTGGGGCATTATTATGGTGGCATGCTGGATGTTTATACCGACATCACCAAACAGTCGGCCGTGTTTGGAACGCACATCGAACTGCTCGAAATGTGCGAATTGAAAAAATACCGCGATGAAGTGACGGATGAAGAAGTTCAATCAAAATTTCAGGAATTTAATGCAGCTTTTGAAGTGGCGGTGGAATGTGAACCAGATGAAATAGAGCGTGCTGCCCGTACTTCGGTTGCACTCGACAAACTGGTAAAAAACCGGGATTTGGGTTCGATGGCCTATTATTACGAAGGTGAACCGGGCAATGAATACGAAAATATTGTGACTTCAGTAATAGCCGGAAATACCTTACTGACCGGAAAAAATATCCCGGTTGCAGGCGAATGCGAAGTGAAAAACGCGCAGGCCATGAAAATAATGGCCGAATTTGGTGCCGGTGGTTCTTTCTCTGAGTTCTACCTGATGGATTTTAATGACGATGTGGTGATGCTTGGTCACGACGGACCTGCCCATTTTGCCATTGCTGAAGGAAGGGTCAAGCTGGTCCCGCTGCCAATTTATCATGGTAAACCGGGCAAAGGTTTGTCGATCCAGATGAGCGTAAAACATGGTCCGGTGACCTTATTGTCAGTAGTTGAAGGTAAAGACGGCATATTCCTTTTGGTTGCCGAAGGAGAATCGGTAGCTGGGCCGGTACTCGAAATCGGCAATACAAACAGCCGGTATCGTTTTTCTGTCGGCGCAAAACGCTTCATGAACGAATGGTCGAAGCAAGGTCCGGCGCATCATTGTGCCATTGGTGTTGGTCACATCGGAAATAAAATTCAAAAGCTGGGACAGATATTAGGCATCGATGTGGTTAAGATTTGCCAGGGTTATTTTATTTTAAAATGAGTTTTTCCCGTTACGGAAATTGGGGCAACTGTAACCAGATTACTTCTATACATATAGTCCGAATTGATTTTATTGTTGATTAAAGGATTTAAATTTCTTCGTGTAATTGCTTAATTTTGATATGAATAATGGTTTGCATCAGAATTTGATGTTCTTTTATAATTTGAAATGTATCCGATTTTTATTCATAAATGTTTCCTTTTTTTTAACCCTGAATGAAGATTTAAAATAGAGATTTCATTTTCGTACAGTTTTAATCCGAAGTCGCCATGGTAAAGAAATTCGTATTAAAAGTCGTATTGATCTATCCTGTTTTTATTGTCCTGTTTTTATTTTTACCAGCCGGATCGTTTCGGTATTGGGAAGCCTGGTTATATGCTGTGGTACTTTTTATCCCGATGGTGACCACCATAACCTATCTGGCAAAAAATGATCCTGATTTACTGGAACGCCGAATGAGGCTGAAGGAGAAAGAAGAAAAACAGAAACTGATTGTCCGTTTCTTCCGACTCCCATTTCTCCTTGGTTTTATTATCCCAGGCTTCGATTTTCGATACAACTGGTCGGAGGTTCCAACGGTGATTGTTCTGATTGCCAACCTGCTGGTTTTACTCGGCTATTTATTTGTATTACTTGTTTTTCGTAAAAATACCTACACATCACGTATTGTTGAAGTTGAAAAGGATCAGAAAGTGATCACTACCGGACCTTATGCCATCATCCGGCACCCCATGTATGCCGGAAGTATTCTGTTGTTTTTGGCCACTCCGCTGGCGCTTGGTTCCTGGTGGGCATTCCTGATGTTCGGATTATTACCTGTAGTATTAATCTTCCGGATTCTGGATGAAGAACGGGTTTTGAAGAAAGATTTACCTGGTTATCAGGAATACTGTCAGAAGGTACGATATCGTTTAATCCCGTTTATCTGGTAGTTGAGTATTACTGAACTGAAAATAAACCGCTTTGTCCGATTCATGCAAATAATTTTATAACAGGAAACCTCTTTGGTCTTGAAAACCGAAGAGGTTTCCTTGTGAAAAGATTGAATGTAATTGTTTGATTTATTTCAACTTGATGATTTTAACCATTTTCTTAAATTCAGGCGATGAAACACGGATGTAGTAAGTCCCGGTTTTTAAAGCCGCCAGGTTTATTCCTGAAAGTGATTCGTCTTTCAGAAAAGTCCGGATTAATTGTCCGTTTACAGTGTATAATTGAATGTCGCAGTTGTCAGTATTTTTACCTGCGATTGTAATATCTTTTGTAAATGGATTCGGAAAAACAATCAGGTCGTTATCAGCTAATTCCGATTGAATAAATGAAACGGCATTGTACATGAATGTTATTCTACTCTCATTTTCCCATCTGTTTTGTTCCATATTCCAAACCATGTTCAGCGTCTGATAAAGTGTGCCGTTCGGATTATAGCTGTTTGTTTCTTTCCAGGAATCCACCCATTTATTTCCTTCACTCTGCCAGTCCTGCCCTAATGCTTCCTGAACCGATTTATCGTTGTTGTACGAAATGATTGAATTCATGTTATTTACCCATTCGCCATTGTTAAAATCTTCCGACAGGACAGATGTCACCAATTTCGACGAATTATAGGCATTGGTTGACCGGCTCGAATTTTCCCAGGCCACTAAATTTTCATTCCATTGTTTGAAAATTTCCTGATTTTCTGTTCCATCAGCATTGTATGTATAGGTTACCTGGAATGAATTAACCATTTGTCCTGAAAGAAAATCCAAACTCCGGCTGGTTCTCGACTGAATTTTCCCGTTGTTGTAGGTATTGATAGTTTCTGAATAATCCATCCATCCCCCAAAATTGATTTGAATCTTTTGGGTCAGGACATTTTTTGAATCATCGTAGGTGAATTCGGATTTTTGAATGTCACTCCATGTATCATCGATATCCCAGGATTGTGTGATTGCGGTTTTGACGGTACCATTTGCATTCAGGGTATTGTTTGTTAACGTTTGCTTGTCCCAGACTTTTGTGGTGTCGTTCCACATATCCATTTCCGAAGTGAGGATGTTCCCATTGTTGTCAAAGGTATTGGTATACCTCATGCTGTTAACCCAATTGTCGTTACTCCAGTTTTCCATGATCATGGATTTGTAATTTTGGGAGTATGAATGCAGCGAAAAGCAGAAACTAAACAAAAAAATGTAAATAATAGATTTCATAGTTAATTGTTTTATGTGTTTAAAATTCAAAACGATAAACTGAATTTTGCGGTGTGGTGTGTTTAGCCTTTTATTCAGGAAGAAAGATTTCTTAAGTCAGATAATTCAGTAGATTTCAGGATGAAATGAATTTGCAAGCTGAAATGAACCGTAGGCCGACAATTTATGTCTGTAGCCCAGGTTTAGCGGTAACATGACCCGAAAAACAATGTTTGGCCGGAGATATTTGCCGGCTCTGAATATTCGGGTGGTTATATTATTATAACTGTAGAATTGCTGCTGCAGCCAGGCGGTGCCACTGTGCAGCGTTTCAGCATTCATCTGCTGTGGCTGATAAACGACATGAAAGAAATCATAATGGCTCCAATCTTTATCCGTGATCCGACCCTCTTTGTTCATTTTCTCAAAAAGTGGAGTTCCGGGAAAAGGAGTTAGCCGGGTCGACTGAAGTGTTTCAATGTTTGCTTCGAGCAGAAAATCCAAGGTGTTTTGAAAAACTTCGGGACCATCTTCATCGCTTCCAAAAACAAACCCGGCAAATATCCCGATGCCTGCCGAATGCAGTTTCTGCGAAAGTTCAAGGTAGTTCTTTTTTCTGTTGCATTGTTTGTTCCAGATGGTCAGGCTTTTCTGTGATAAGGATTCGAAACCAATAAATAATCCACGGCATCCGCTTCGGGCAGCCAGTTCCAACAATTCATCATCCTCGGCAATACCAATTCCACACTGGCTAAACCACTGTTTTTTAAGCGGAACCATTCCTTTGAACAGCGCTTTGGCGTATTCGCGGTTCAGCGTGATATTATCGTCCATAAAAAGTACATCGCGACCCAGTTCTTTGAGTTCATCCAGAACTTTCCCAACAGGCCGTGTGCGAATCTGATAGCGGTTAAATGCTGCAATGGAGCAAAATTCGCAATGATTGTAACAGCCCCGGGTGGCCTGCAAGGCATTTAAGGTAATGTATGAACCGTTGCGAAGCAGCTTTCTGTTCAGGTTTGGCAATTCATGGAGGTTGACCAGGTCGCTTCTGTAGAAGGATTTAAGATTGTCGGTCATAAAATCTGCCAGCATAAGCGGGACATTGTTTTCTGCTTCTCCCATACAAATTGAATCGGCATGAGCAATGGCTTCCTGTGGCATAAATGTAGGATGGTATCCACCAAAAATTACCGTTTTGCCTTTGGCCCGAAACCGATCGGCAATCTCATAGGCTCGGGGGGCATTAAAAGTCATAAACGAAATTCCGATCAAATCAGCATCGTTGTTGAAATTGACCGGTTCGACATCTTCGTCAACAATTTGTGTCTCGACAAATGAAGGCATGGATGCCGCAACATAAAGGCTCGGTAGCATCGAAAAGCGGAATACGCTTGAATTTACAGGTCGTTGGTTGCCATTAATCCGCCACAAGGGTGAGGTCGGATTGATTAGCATGAATTTGACAGTTCGTTGGTTATGCATGGCAGTGAATTTATCGATAGAATTAATTTACGAAGGACAAATAAATCACATTCCGAATCTTCATTCACAGGTGGTTATCGCATAGTTTTTATTAAAGTTAAGGCATTTCAGTCAATTATCCTGAAGTTGTTCCTGATATTCCCTCGTCCCGGATAAAAGAAAAACAGGGATGGATTCTGAGATAATTATTTTCACCATGGAGGTATTTTTCTATTTTTATGGAATACTAATCTGACCTGAACAATTACCTATTATCCGGTTGTCTGGACGAACCTGAAATACCCGATGATCTACATCAATATGGGGCACAACGATATTGACCATGAACACAATACAAACAAGGAACTTTCGTATACATTCTTGAATAAAACACAGAATAAATTGATTTTAAACAGTTTGTTATGGCTGGGTAAAATTTCGAGAGATAAATAACAAGTAATGCGTTGAATAATCTTTAATTTTTCGAATCTTTATAGAATTCGGATAAATTAATTTTATATCATTTAAAATATCTCAAAAATTCACAAATAACCTTCACCTAAATGAAAAATAGTAAAATGATGTGGTTGATGAACATAGGCATGTTATTTCTATTTTTATATTTTGGACAATATACTTCAAGGGCTTCAGAAAATAATCAACCTGATAAAATTAGAGTTGGAGTTTATGATAATCCACCAAAGATTTTCATGAATAACAATAAGCCCGATGGCATTTTTATCGATGTTGTGAAATCGATTGCTAAAAATGAAAATCTAAAAGTTGAATATGTTTCCGGCAACTGGAACCAGTTGATTGCCATGTTAAATACAGGAGAAATTGATGTTTTGCCTGATGTTGCCTTTTCAAAAGAACGAGATTCGATTTTTTGCCTAAACACCTTGCCATTATTAAATTCATGGATTGAAATTTATACCCGGATGGGAATAGAAATAAATTCGGTTTTTGATTTGAAAAACCATGCAATAGGTGTTTTAAAAGGTTCCATTCAGCAGGAATATTTTGAACAGATGATGAGCAATGATTCGAGCCTGGCATTTGTTATTATGACTTTTCCAGACTATACCAGCTCAGTGCGATCGCTCAAAAATCATGAAATTGATGCTTTAATTGCCAACCGTTTTTTTTATTTTTCTGATCTGTGTGACAAGGATATTCTTTCAACCGGCGAAGTTCTTCAATTCTCTGATTTGCATTTTGCGTTCAACAAAAGTAAAGCCCCGGAATTGGTAAAACTTTTCGATAAAAATATTTTGCAGATGCAGAATGATCCAGCCTCTGTTTATTACAAATCGCTAAGACACTGGTTGGATAAGGATTATAGCAAGCGCATTCCACGACTTTATGTTTGGTTAATGATATTGGCCGGAGCGGTTTTTATTGTCGTTTCAGTATTCGCTGTGTTACTTCAGTATAAGGTAAATCTAAAAACCCGAATGCTTAGGAAACAAAATGTAGAACTCAAGGCTGCGAAGAAAAGAGCAGAGCAAAGCGACCAGCTTAAAACAGTATTTCTTCAAAATATATCGCATGAAATTCGTACTCCGATGAATGGTATACTTGGATTTTTAAGTTTGTTAAAAGAGGCAGACCTGGAAGAAGAGAGACAAAGATATGTTGAAATTATTAATGCCAATGGAGATCGCCTATTAAATACGTTTAATAATCTAATTGAAATATCGAAAATCCAGTCCAATCAAATCTCAGTTTTTTATTCTTTCGTTAATGTCTCGGAAGTAATGAAGTCTCATTACGATTTTTTTTCTCCACTTGCTATAGATAAAGGAATTAAATTTAAGCTGTCAAATCAGGTCCAATTCGAAAAGGCTTCTGTTCAAACAGATAAGCATATTCTCGATTTAATTCTGACCAATTTAATTAACAATGCGTTAAAGTTTACAAAAAAGGGAGTCATAGAAATTGGTAATTATCTGGAAGAAAACTCCATGGTGTTTTTTGTTAAGGATAGCGGAATCGGAATACCCGAAAGTCGTCAGAAGGCAATTTTTGAAAGATTTGTTCAGGCTGACTTGAAAATTACACGATCACATGAAGGTGCTGGTTTAGGTTTGTCAATTGTAAAAGCCTATGTTGAAAAACTTGAAGGTTTAATTTGGGTCGACTCAGAAGTGAACAAGGGAAGTACTTTCTTTTTCTCAATTCCTTTATAACGCAGGTTGAAATCTGTAACAGATTTGATTGAAAGAATAGAACTAGTAACAGTAATATGATGGTTCAACGATTATGTGATGTTGGATTTATATTTTATCCTTTGAATAATTTATTGGTTTGATTCGCTACCGACGTTTGATGAAACCGGAATGTTTTAATCCTGTTTTCAGTTTTTGTTTTTGGATAAACAACTTCAGGAAAAGTCTGGCTCACTGCCCAGTTAATTTGCTTTTGATTCCGGTTTTTGTATTATTTCGAGCTTGAACTCTGGAAGTTTGCTTGCTTTAATTCCTGGATTTTATGGTGCTTATATTTGTTTTCAAATCAGACAAAAGTTGTCTAGTTCCTGAATGTATTTAAATGCTGACTTATTTTCAGTTAGGTAGCTTGTGTTCTGAAATAGGGATAAAAGTCATGTTTTTGCTGCGAACACTAAAAATAGTTCTATTTTTGAAGCTGTTTAATTGGTAGCAAAGAAGCATTATTTTTACAAATGGATTCATCCGGTTTAAAATTGATTCAACTTCAGGAGGCATGGGCAAAGTTTAAAGAGGGCGATTTTGCTTCTCTTGGAGTTTTGTTTGAGATCCATTATCAGGAGCTTTTTTATTACGGAATTAAAATTGTTCCACTGCCTGAATTGGTGAAAGATTCCATTCAGGATTTATTTACCGATGTGTGGGAGCGTCGGAAAAAGATGACCGGGGTTGGAAATTTCAAGGCTTACCTGCTCATTTCGCTTCGGCGGGAATTGATTCGACGGATAAACAAAGTGCGTAAGGAAAATCAAGGCGATACTTTAAATACACTACAATTTTCTTTTTCTGCTGAAGATTTTCTGATATCTGATGAGGAAAACCGGAATCATTCGAAATTGCTTACTGGAAGTATGCAGAGTTTAACTGAACGGCAACGTGAGGTAATTCTGCTTCGTTTTTTCCATGGTCTGGAATTTCATGAAATTGCCCAGGTACTCGAGATGAATGTTCAAAGCGTTCGTAATTTGTTGTTCCGTGCTATTGACAAAATTCGCAAGGATATGACAGAAAAAGGAGTCACCGGTGTTGAAAATGTTGAGATGTTCCTCTGGCTGGTCTTCAGTAAAAAACAATCCTAAATATTCTTTAATTCTTTGCTAGTGAGCGGTTGACTCAAAGTCAACCGCTCACTAGCAACTATTCCCGAGTCATGGGATGACTCAAAGTCACCCCATGACTAAAATTACAACTAAATATTTTTTCAAAAAAAATCTCTCCGGACTGAGTATAAAAGTGTCGGATCTACTCTTTATTTAAAAACGAAGGGTAATGAGTGACTGGAATCAAAATATTTTTGAAGACTTAATCTCAGACAATGATTTTATTGCCTGGGTACGGGGAGAGGAGATTTCAAAAAAGACTAACTGGGAAAACTGGAAAAATGACCATCCTCTATATAACAGGGAATTTTCTGAAGCAATACTGATGGTGAAAAAGCTAAATTTCAGGGGAACTGTAATTTCCCAAAATGAAATTCAATATTCCTGGGCAAAAACTTCTGAAAAAATCGGGCAGGGTGGTTCCGTCACCGGAATTCGTCGGTTTATGGCACTGGCAACAAAAGTAGCTGCCATTCTGCTGCTTCCGACCTTACTTGTTTCGGTGTGGATGTTTTATTCTCAGCATACCACCGGCAAAAAATATGCGAACCTGCTTGAAAACAAAAGCGAACAGCGCATAACGGTTACTGCACCAATTGGCGCCCGCATTGAAGTTGATCTGCCGGATGGCTCGAAAGCCTGGTTAAATTCCGGTTCCGAAATTATTTACCCGGTAGTTTTTAACAGCAGCGAACGAAGGATTAAATTGACCGGAGAAGCATTTTTTAAGGTTCAGAAAAGTGAAACTCCATTTTATGTTTCCAATCTTGGACCTGCAATAAAGGTGTATGGAACAGAATTTAATGTAAACTCATATGCCGATGAAGATTTTGTGACCGTTGCCCTGGCCGAAGGAAAGATTTCGCTGGATGTAAATGGCAGGGAAGAGTTTCTGACACCGGGTCAGGTATCCCTGTTCGATAAGAAAAGATGCACAATCACGATCGAAAATACGGATGTGAATACCTACAGCAGCTGGCGCGAAGGAAAATATATTTTCAGGGATGCAACGCTGTCGGCCATCTTACGCATTCTTCAGCGGCAGCACAATGTAAATATTCAGCTGCTCGATCCAAGTCTGGGTAATTACCGCTACAATGCAACGATTAACAACGAAAGCCTGGAACAGATTCTTCAGATGTTGTCGTTATCCGCGCCAATAAAGTATAACTATACACACCGGGTCATGAATGCAGATGGTACCTGGGAATCGGATAACATCGAAATTTCTGCAGATAAAACTCGAATTATCAAACCTAAAATATAAGTCGCCTATGAATTAAAAAAATGCGGGGAATGCTCGAACATCACCCGCATCTGCAATTTAACTTTAATTAATCGTACAAATTAATCATCACAAAACTATGAAAAAAATTGCACCTAAGGGCTTGCCGTTGAGCGTATGCCTGAAAAAACTTTTATTAATTATGAAACTTTCTATCTTCCTGGTGGTGCTTACCGTCCTCCAGACTCTGGCTGGAACAGTATCCTCCCAAACCTCAGGTTTGACATTGAATGTTAAGCAATCTAAAGTTGAAGACATTTTGCTTCAGATCGAAAATCAAAGCAATTATGTGTTTCTCTACAATAAGGATCTGATCGACGTAGAGCAAATGACCAGCATCAACGTTAAAAGCGCTTCAGTCGATAAAGTGCTCGATCTGTTGTTTGAAGGCTCAAACATCAATTACAAAATGATGGGCCGTCAGATTATTCTTTCTCCTTCGTTCACCCAGCAACAGAAAAAAGTGACCGGGAAAGTGACCGATGTAAACGGAGATCCGCTGCCAGGAGTTACTGTCAGTGTAAAAGGCACAACAAATGGAGTCATTACCAGCATCGAAGGAACCTATGAAATTTCGAAAGTTGAGGAGAATTCTACGCTGATGTTTTCTTTTGTTGGGATGAGAACGCAGGAAGTTTCTGTTCAGGGAAAACAGGTCATTGACATTGTACTCGAAGAAGATAAACTGGCCCTTGACGAAGTAATCGTTATCGGTTACGGTACCGCAAAACGTCAGGATTTTACCGGTTCTGTCAGTTCAGTGAATATGGAAAATTCAGCTTTGTCGCTGATGCCGAACATGAACGCACTGGAATCATTAAAAGGAAATGTTGCCGGTTTGAACATCGGTGCAACAAACTCTGCCGGAGGAGAACCAAGTATGATCATTCGCGGACAGAACTCTATTAACGGAGACAATACGCCTTTAATCATTCTTGATGGGGTGATTTATATGGGAAGTCTGAACGATATCAATCCAAACGACATTGCTTCGGTCGATGTGTTGAAAGATGCCGTTTCCGCATCGGTTTACGGATCACGTTCGGCCAATGGGGTTATCGCCATTTCAACGAAACGGGGTAGTTCGATGAAACCACTGATCACCTTTAACACTTCAGCAGGGGTGCAAACCTGGCAAAATGAGCCGGTTATGATGAAAGGCGCCGAGTGGATCAAAGTGGTCAATGCCCGTAACCAATATGCCGAAGGATCAACCGACTGGATGAAAGCCGGTGAATTGGCCAATCTGGCTGCCGGAAAAGAAACCGTCTGGCTCGATGAAGTAACCCGGACCGGAGTTATTCAGGATTACCAGGTGGCAGTTTCAGGAGCCGCAAAAGGACTGAATTATTACATGTCGACCTCCTACAACGACAACAAGGGAATTATTCTTGGCGATGACTTTAACCGCATTTCGATTCTTGGAAAAATTAACGCTACCATTACCGACTGGTTGAAAATCGGTGTGGACGGTAGCTTCTCAAAACGTGATTACTCCGGATTTGCAGCCAACATCGGTTCGGCTCAAACCATGTCGCCTTATGGTGTCCAGTACCGCGACGACCAGGGAAATCTGGAAAAATATCCTTACACGCAGTCTTCAATCAATCCATTGTGGGGAGTTGACGACAACACCGCCGACAATAGCGATATTCGGCACAATTACCGTCTGAATACCTATGCGTCAATTGATATTCCATGGATAAAAGGTTTGAATTACAGGTTGAATTTCCAGATTAATTCAGATCAGAATCAATCCGGAAGTTTCTATAACGAAAATAATTTTATTGCTGAAGGCGATAACATCGACCGGTATTCGCCTGCTACTGTACAGGGTCTTCTTTCGAAAGCAAACGGATTCCTGAATACCAACAGCACCTACAGTTATGTATGGGATAATATTTTAAGCTACAAAAATACCTTCGGAAAACATAGCGTGGAAGGAACTCTGGTTGCTACACGCGACAATTCGAAATACAACATCATCTACGTTACCGGTTCTGATTTCGCAGCCAACGGAAATACTTCCTTGGGAATGTGGGGACTTCACAAAGCAACCGTTCAGAAAGTTGACCTCTATGTAAACGACGGCAGAAACAACAACAACATTGGTGGCGTTGAATTTGCAAACATTGGTTACCTCGGCCGCGCCAGTTATTCGTACGACAACAAGTATTATTTTACCGGATCGTACCGTCGTGACGGAGCTTCACGATTCGGAGCCAATAAAAAATGGGGTAATTTCGGGGCCTTTGGTTTTGCCTGGAAAATTTCAAACGAATCATTCCTGAAGGATTATCAGCCACTGAGCAGTTTAAAACTGAAACTGTCGTGGGGACAAAACGGAAACCAGGGTGCCGGTCCTTATTCAACCTTGTCGCAGATTGCCAACGGATCGAGCGGTGGTTACCGGTATGAATTTGCCAATGCCCAGGGAAAAATCAGTTATGGATTGGTTCAGACTACCATCGGCAACTTCGATTTGGGTTGGGAAAGTACCTCTTCATGGAACACCGGATTTGAGTCTTCCTGGCTGAAAAACCGCTTAACCATTAACCTCGATGCGTATTTCTCCAAAACAACCGACCAGATCTTTGTTCGCCAGATTCCGGTTATGACCGGCTTTAAATCTATTTTAACTTCGCTCGGACAGGTGAACAACAATGGTGTCGAAATAACTGTTCGGTCGGTTAACATTCAGAAAAAAGATCTTTACTGGAATACCGAATTAACCTATTGGAGAAACCGGAACAAACTGATGCACCTGGATGGAAGCGATGCGAATGGCGACGGAATTGAAGACGACAATATCCCAAGTAATTTGTTTATTGGCAAACCGCTGGGCGCAATCTACGGCTACCAGCAGGACGGAATTGTGCAGACTGGAGATACGGAATATATGGCTCTTACCGGTGCTGCTGCCGGTGCACCGAAATACAAGGATCTGGATGGAGTTGCCGGTATCACTGCCGACGACCGTACCATTCTGGGATACGAAGCACCAAATTTCAGCCTGAACCTAAGCAACAGTGTCGGATATAAAAACTTCGAACTGTATGTCATGTTATCCGGTATTTTTGGTGGAAATGATTATTATCTGAAAAGCAATTCAGCTGCCTACATGACTTCAGGAACAGGTCGCTTTAATGACAACATGACCTCGAAACCATACTGGACTGCTGATAATCCAAGCAATGTTTACCCGTCTGCTACGTTCTCGGGCGACAGCCGTTTCCTCGGACTTCAGTCACGTGGATTTGTTCGTCTGCAGGACATTTCCGTATCCTACAGTGTTGATAAACAATGGTTGAAAATGACCGGAATCAATTCATTGAAACTATTTGTTTCGGCAAAGAATGTGGCAACGGTTACCAACTGGTTTGGTGGAGATCCTGAAGTTGGTACACCGGTTAGAGAAAATACCTTCCCGGTTCCTTCAACTTATTCAATTGGTGCGAACATCAGTTTTTAATCATTAAAAAGGTATCAGATTATGAAAAAAATAGTTTTAAAATATAGCATTTGGGCATTAATCCTGGTATTCGGATTAATTAGCTGTGAAAAAGATGCAGAATTCCTGAAAGAGGTTCCTTCAACATTCTACACTGTTGACAATGCTTTTTCAACTTCTGCACAGGTCGATCAGGTGGTGGTTTCAATATATTCGCATTTACGCGATTTATGGGCCAATCCAACCGAACAGGGATGGATTTTTAACTTCCGTGGAAAAGGAACCGACATGTACGATGTGCCAATTATCCGCAGAGGAAATACTTTTGCCGATTACAGCACGATTAATCCCGACAACAGTACGTTCTACGAAAATTACACCACCTGGTATTATGTGATTGCACGTGCCAATCTGGCCATTTATGCTGCCGAACTTCCGCAGATGACCTGGTCGTCGCCAGCCGAAAAAGCATATGTTCTGGCCCAGGCCCGCTTTTTCCGTGCTTTTGCTTACCGTAATTTAGGTGAATTGTTTGGCGGAGTGCCAATTGTTACTGAAATCTCAACGGTTCCCCGTTACGATTTTAAACGTTCATCACGGGTTGAAACCTACCAGTTCGCCATTTCAGAAATGGAAGCCATTGAAGGTGATCTGCCTGAAACGACAACCATCGGAGGCCGCATCGTTAAAGGAGTTGCCCAGCATAACCTTTGCGAATTGTACCTGGCTTTGGGTACTCAACTGGCTGCCGAAAACAATACCAGTGCCGCTCAGGCTGCTTTTGCCAAATCAATTGCATTTGGAAATAAAGTAATCGACGGTGGAACTTATTCATTGATTACTTCCAGATTTGGAAAACGCAAAGCGGAACAGTCTATCACAATTAATATTTATCAGGGCGGAACTTCTTCAGCACCGGTGGATACCCTGAAACAAACCACAAACCTTTACTGGGACTTATTTCAGGAAGGTAACGTGAATTATCAGGATGGTAATACCGAATGTATCTGGGCCATGCAGATTGATTATGCTGCCTATAAAGCTGAAGACGGCCGTTCAAAACTACCTTATTCGCGTACTTACGGTCCGGTTTTTCGTGATGTAGCCAAAACCTGGCTGACCGGAACTTTGGAAGATGTTGGCGGACGTGGTATTTCGCAGACCAATCTGACTATGTATGCCCGCGATCTGGTTTACGAAGGCAAATGGGCCAAAGACATGCGTAATTCGGATGTTGTTCTTCGCCGAAGATTTAAAGGTAATGTTGCCACTTCTCCATACTTTAAACTCGATGTGCCATGGGATCTGATGTATAACGGAAACGCAAATGCGACTACCAATTTCAACAACCGCAGCGAAATCTTCCCGGTATCCTGTAAAATCGCAACCGATAAATATACCGGGCTTGCTGATGGTGAAAACATGAGTAACCTTTTCCGCGACGATTATTTTATCCGTCTTCCTGAAACCATTCTGTTACGCGCCGAAGCCAAACAACGCAGTGGCGATAAAGCCGGTGCAGCTGCCGATGTGAACAAGCTGAGAAGCCGTGCAAATTGTGCTTATCTGGTCACTGCTGCCGATATGGATGATAGTTTCAACACCATTCTTGATGAACGTTCACGTGAGTTAATTTACGAAGAATGTCGCTGGAACACGCTGCTGCGTATGGGTGGAACTATCGCAACCGACCGCATCAGGGAATACGCCTACTGGCCTGAAACCAAAGCTACTTTGACCTTTAACTACAACCTGTGGCCAATTCCGCAGAATGTGATCGATTCGAATACCGATGTCACTCTGGAACAAAATCCGGGATGGACTGACAGATAATTAAATCATTTCGATTAGTTTAAATACAGCATTTCAAAACGGGGACAACCATAAAGACTGTCCCCGTTTTCTTTCCTGATAAAACCGAATTGCCTTAAGAATAAGGTTCTTTCAGTGCAAAGCCGTAATTTAGCTTTTGTTTTTTCCTGATTTTCTAAATCCCACAATCCTGAAATATTAACCAACCATGAACCAAACAATCCAAATAACTCAAAAATTCAAGATTCGGGTTATACTTCTTTTTTTAATCTCCGGATTTTGTTTTCAGGCACAAAGCGCTGTTCCTGAAAAAAATAAACCTACCGGACTTTCAATCAATTTGCTGACTCGGGCCGGTCAGGTTTTCCTGAATGGTTACCCCACTAATACATCGCTTGATCAGGCAATTGGCCGTCGCGAAAATTTCCAGTTAACCGAAATTGCCCAAAAACATCCATTTTTTGGTTGGGTTGTCAATTCCGATGAAAACAATACCGTTCAAACTGCATATCAGATTCTGGTTTCTTCCAGTCTCGAAAATAGCTCGAAAAACCTGGGAGATTTCTGGGATTCAGGAAAAACTGAAAGCGACGAATCACTCAATATTTCGTATTCAGGAAAAGAACTTGAACCCAATAAAGTGTATTTCTGGAAAGTAAAAACCTGGGATAATCACGGCGTGGAATCTGTTTTTTCAAGCGTTTCCCAATTTAAAACTGCGGCAACTTTATCTGCCTATTCCACAGCCCGTTATCCCCTGCAAAAACAGGATGTTCCGCCGGTTTCCATTCGTTCAGTTTCGAATTCAATTTCTTTCATCGATTTCGGGAAGGCCGCTTTTGGACGTATTCGGATTACCCTTTTGGGAAATTCAGGCATGGACACGGTGACAATCCATCTTGGAGAGGCGCAAAAGGATGGAAGGATTAACCGGACTCCGGGAGGAACCATTCGGTATTCGGCATATAAACTTGCTTTGCGGCGCGGCTGGAATACCTACACCGTTGCCATTTCTCCGGATAAACGAAATACAGGTTCACACGCGGTATTGATGCCCGAATATACCGGCGAAGTCACTCCGTTTCGGTATTGCGAAATTGAAGGATACGATTTGCCAATCCAGACCAGTCAAATTGTTCAGGAAATTGTTTTTTATCCGTTCGATGAGACCGAATCTGAATTTATCAGTTCCGATACCATCCTGAACCAGGTTTGGGATTTGTGCAAATATTCAATAAAAGCAACTTCGTTTACCGGAGTTTATGTCGATGGCGACCGCGAACGGATCCCTTATGAAGCCGATGCTTACATCAACCAGCTTGGGCATTATGGCGTAGCCCGCGAATACAGCATGGCGCGTTATTCAGCGGAATATCTGATTCATCACCCGACCTGGCCCACCGAATGGATTTTACAGTCGGTACTCATGGCCTGGAACGATTATCAATACACCGGAAATAAAGAATCGCTCGAACATTTTTATGCCGGGCTGAAAGCAAAATCGTTGCTTCCTTTGGCCGACGAATCGGGTCTGATCAGCACAAAAACCGGAAAAGTAAGTCCTGAAGTGCTTTCGTCCATTCATTTCGATGGAACATTGAAAGATATTGTCGACTGGCCACAGACCGGAATTCTGGGTCTGGGCAAAAACGAACCGGGCGAAACTGATGGTTTTGTTTTTCAGAACGTGAATTCGGTGGTCAATGCCTATCATTTTCAGGCAGTAAAAGTGTTGGCACAAATCGCAGCAAAGCTCGGAAAACCAGATGATGAAAAATTATTTTCTGATCAGGCACTGAAACTGAAAAAATCGTTCAATGAAAAACTTCTGGATAAAAAACGTGGAATTTATACCGACGGAATCGGAACCGAACATGCCTCGCTTCATGGAAATATGTTTCCTCTAACCTTTGGGCTTGTTCCTGAAAAATATCTGGCAAAAATCAACGAATTTATTCAATCGCGCCGAATGGCCTGCAGTGTGTATGGTTCGCAGTTTTTACTCGATGCCGTTTACGACGGAAATAACGCGGATTACGGTTTGCAGCTTTTAACCTCCACTTCCGACCGCAGCTGGTTCAACATGATCCGGGTGGGATCGACCATTTCGCTCGAAGCCTGGGACAACAAATACAAACCGAATCAGGATTGGAATCATGCCTGGGGTGCAGCACCGTCGAATATTATTCCGCGAAAACTGATGGGAATTGAACCGCTTGAACCTGGATTCAGGAAAATCAGGATTAAACCACAGCCCGCTTCCCTCGAGCATGCCGAAATTAAATGCCCGACCATTCGGGGCGAGGTGCTGGTTTCGTTTCAGAATAAGCCTCGGTACTCTTTTCTCCTGAATGTGACCATTCCGGCCAATACAACTGCCGATGTTTATCTTCCATTCTGGTCGAAATCGCAAAAAGTAACGATGAATGGAACTCCAGTTAAATTCCGGCAGGAAGGAAAATATATCCTTGTTGAAGGTGTTGGCTCCGGAAATTCCGTTTTTGAAGTTGTTAATTAAAAATCTGAGGATAGCCATTTCTCCCTCAGCTAAAGAAGATGGCAAAGAATATCGCCCGATTGAATGTCAATGTAAATAGAGAATCTATCCTCTTTATCATCCGTCAGATGAAGCAGACGGCAAATAATATTGCAAGATTAGACGGCATGTGTTATCAGAGGATCTATCCTTTGCCGTTTGGCTTCAGCCAACGGTCAAAAGAAACACAAAGAATATCGTCAGATTGAATGCCAATAGAGAATCTATTCTCTTTATCATCCGTCAGCTGAAGCAGACGGCAAATAATATTGCAAGATTAGACGGCATGTGTTATCAGAGGATCTATCCTTTGCCGTTGGCTTCAGCCAACGGATAAAAGGGAAAGAATATTTTCTGATTTGAATGTGTTAAAAATAGAGAATCTATCCTTTGCCGTTGGCTTTAACCAACGGTTATAAAGAATGAAAATTGAATAACAATAAACCAACCGAACCATGAAAAATCTATTCCTTATCATCTCAATAATGCTCCCCGGACTATTCGTTCAGGCGCAAACCCAGGATAAAATTCAAACCGATCGGAATATAAATGATCAGCAACTCGAAACCGGGTTCGCCAATCCTCCCGGGGAAGCACGGCTGCGTTGTTACTGGTGGTGGCTCAACAGCATGGCGACCAAAGAATCGATCACCCGCGATCTGGAAGAAATGAAAGACAAAGGATATGGCGGCGCTTCTTTGGTTGACGCCGGAAGTTCAAATTATCAGGTGGCAAAGAAAACGGCTGCCGGTCCGGTTTTTATGAGCTCCGAATGGATGGAACTTTACCGGCATGCAGTAAAGGAAGCCGATCGGGTTGGAATCGAATTGAGTGTAAACGTTCAAAGTGGCTGGAATCCGGGTGCACCGTCGATTACTCCGGAAATGGCCCTGAAGAAAATAGTCTGGTCGGAAGTTCAGGTCAAAGGTGGGCAAACGATCAAAATCCAACTTCCGGAACCGGAAAAGAAATTGATGTACCGGGATATTGTGGTTCAGGCAATTCCTACCAAACCAGGTGTACCAGTTCAGAATGATGCCATCGAAAACTGGACGAAAAAGTCGTTCAACGAAAAGATTGGCTGGAAAGGCATTTATCCACTTTTCGAATTGCGGCACGATTACGATGGCGACGGTAAAATGTTGGCCGTTAAAAAGGATGAAATCATCGATCTGACTACCTATTTCAGGGACGGCAATCTGAACTGGAATGCACCTGCAGGAGACTGGACCATCATCCGTTACGGTTACACCTGTACCGGTGCCCGCACGTCGACCAACAGCGACGGATGGGAAGGTTTGTCGGTCGATCATCTGAGTCCGGAGGCATTTGATTTATTCAGCAAAACAGTAATTACGCCGCTGATTAAGGCTGCTCAGGAAGTTGGGAACAGCGTTAAATTTTTACAGACCGATAGCTGGGAAATGGACAATGTCAGCTGGACAGCCAATTTCCCGGCTGAGTTCAGGAAATTCCGCGGATACAACATTGCAGAATACCTGCCTGCTTTGGCCGGAAGAATTGTTGAAAACCGCGATGAAACGAACCGCTTTTTACACGATTTCCGCAAAACGATTGGCGATTGTGTGACTGAAAATCATTACCAGCTTTTTTACAATCTGGCTCATCAATACGGCATGGGCATTCATCCTGAATCCGGCGGCCCGCACTCGGCACCTGTGGATGCTCTGAAAGTGATGGGCATCAGCGATTTTCCGCAGGGCGAATTCTGGGCGATGGCCAACACGCACCGGATTAAAGATGCGGAGCGGCTCTCGGTCCGGCAAAGTGCCTGCGTGGCGCACACTAACGGCAAACGTTTCGTGGCGGCTGAAGGCCCAACCAGCATCGGGCCGCAGTGGGAACGCTCGCCCATGGACCTGAAAGGCAACATCGACCGGGTTTTTTGTTCCGGAGTAAACCGGATTGTGTGGCATACTTTCACTTCGTCGCCCAAAGAGTTTGGCCAGCCGGGTAACGAATATTTCGCCGGAACGCACCTGAATCCGAACGTGACCTGGTGGAAACAATCCAAAGATTTTATCAGTTATCTAAACCGGAGTTCTTTCCTGTTGCAACAAGGTTTGTTTGTGGCCGATGTCCTTTGTTATTACGGCGACGATGTGCCCAATTTTGTGTTCCTGAAAGAAGAACTTCCGGAGCTGAAATTTGGCTACGACTGGGATAAATGTTCGAAAGATGTGATCCTGAACAGGCTTTCAATGGAGGGCGGGAAGATCGTTTTGCCTGATGGAATGAGTTACCGGGTACTGATGCTTCCGGATGAAAAATCGATCGACCTGAATGTGTTGAGAAAGCTGGAACAACTGGTAAAACAGGGAATGACGCTGATCGGACAAAAACCTAATGAAGCAACAGGTTTAACTGGTTTCCCGCAAAACGATCAGGAATTGAAAGAAATTACCGGCCGGATGTGGGGAAATAATGCAGACACGACCATCGTTGAAAATAAATACGGAAATGGCCGGGTGATCTGGGGTAAAAATGTGAACCAGGTTTTGGCTGAAATGAATGTGCAGCCTGATCTGGAATTCAAGGGAACGCATCCGAAAACGGCACTCGATTACATTCACCGCACCACCAGCGATCAGGAAATTTATCTGGTAAGTAACCGCTTTGCACAAATGGCACACAATGATTTTGAATACCGCTACCTGACTTCGTTACCCGATCGGTATGAGCAGGTTGAATGCAGTTTCAGGGTAAACGGCATGGTTCCGGAAGTTTGGAATGCCATCACCGGAGAAACGGAAGAAATTTTGGTGTACCGCGAAGAAAACGGAAGGACAATCATTCCTCTGCTTTTTGAGCCTGAAGGTTCAAAATTTATTGTTTTCAAAACCGCAAAACAATTGCCACATGTGGTGGAAATCCTGAAAGACGGAGAACCGGTTTTTCCTGAATTCAGTTTTGAATCAAAAACTCATCCGTATATTGATTTCAGGAGAATTGAAGACGTTGTAACTGCTGAAATTCAGGAACCCGGAACTTATCAGGTGACCTGGTCGGATGGGCGAAAAGACCAGTTCAAATCAAAAAGCGGGAATGAACAGCTTGAATTTTCCGGAGAATGGAACATCCGGTTTGATCCGAAATGGGGAGGCCCGGAACATGTGAAAACCGATCAGTTAAAATCGTGGACTGAGTTTCAGGAACCAGGTATTAAATACTATTCAGGAACCGCAACTTACAGCAAATCTTTTCAATTGAAGGATCAGGATTTGAAAGAACACAAATTAATTCTCGATCTGGGGAATGTGAAAGAAATGGCTTCGGTAAAAATAAACGGACAACAGTTGCAGGTTTTATGGGCAGCGCCATTCCGGTTTGATATTTCGTCTTTTGTAAAGGCAGGCAACAATGATCTTGAAGTGGAAGTGGTAAACATGTGGCCCAACCGCCTGATCGGCGACAGTAAATTGCCCGAAAAACAGCGTCTGACCAAAACCAACATTAGTAAATTTAATGGTCCGGATGCCGATGAGTTTTTACGTATTTCAGGATTGATGGGGC
>JBASYJ010000195.1:0-20746 GCA_049277435.1 Prolixibacteraceae bacterium | reverse complement strand
ACCTCTCTTTTTATCGCAAATGTATTTATCGGGCTTGGAAATGGCAGTGTTGAAGCCGCATGTAATCCTCTTGTCACTACTCTTTTCCCTGATAAGAAGACAAAAATGCTAAATCGGTTCCATGTTTGGTTCCCCGGTGGAATTGTTATCGGTGGAATATTAGCGTGGTTAATTATGGATCAGATAAATCTGCCTTGGCAAATATTGGTTAGTTTGTTATTTATTCCTTTGGCGTTATATGGATTCCTGTTTTTCGGACAGAAAATTCCTGAAACAGAACGTGTGTCAAGTGGTGTTAGTTATAAAGAGATGATGCGAAATATTGGAGCACCATTTACGATTACTGCTGCGGTTATATTTATGATTTTGGTTGCGAACGTTGCCAAAATATCAGATTTTATTACTTCAAATTATGAATACCCTCTTATTATTGTTATCGTAATAGCTGTACTTATTGTAATTGAAGGAAAATTGATAAATAAAATCACCTTACTTTTTCCGCTCATTTTTTTCAGTATGTTACTAACAGCTTCAACCGAATTGGGAACAACTCAATGGATCAATGCTTTATTGGAAACCAATGGCATCAGCCCAATGATTATTCTGGTTGTTGTGACAGGAATTATGGCCGTAGGAAGATTTTTTGCCGGAGGATTAATACACCGATTAAATCCGATTGGAGTATTACTTGGCTCTTCAGTCATTGCTACTGCGGGGTTGTTTTTACTGAGTATATCAAATGGCGCAGCCATGACATTAGCATCTGCAGCCGTTTTTGCAGTTGGTGTTTGTTATTTCTGGCCAACAATGATTGGTGTGACTTCAGTTTATGTTCCAAAAAGCGGTGCCTTAGGGATGTCAATTCTGGGTGGTGCAGGTTTTGTTGCAACATCAATGGTTTTACCCATTATGGGCAAATCCATTGAAACATCCGGACCACAGATAACCTTACGTAACTTGTCGGTTTTACCAATTATCCTGATCGTCGTATTCATATTTTTACAATTTATCATCAAAAATAAATTTCATAAAACAGATGGGTTGACTTCAAAATAAAAACAGAATTTAATTTATTTCCCACACTTTGAAAGGGTGTCATTTCTGACATCCTTTCTTTTTTTAAGGTCAACTCCACCGAAAATCATCCTATCTGAACTTAATCGTTATAAACAATAACTATTTCAAATTAAATCTTTAAGGAAAATGAGTTTAAAAGAGTAATTTTGCAGCGATAATTTATCAGATATAAAAAAAAAAAATGAAACCTACTTTATTAATATTAGCAGCAGGAATGGGCAGCCGGTTTGGCGGTTTAAAACAAGTTGAACCTGTTGGGCCAAACGGAGAAACAATTCTTGAATATTCGATATTTGATGCCATCCGGGCAGGATTTGGCAAAGTTGTATTTGTGATTCGCGAAAGTTTTGCAAATGATTTTAAAGTTCGTTTTGAGTCAAAACTTTCAGGAAAAATAGAATTAGAATATGTATATCAGGAACTGGACAAACTACCCAAAGGATTTGAATTACCTGAAGGCCGTGAAAAACCCTGGGGTACTGGCCATGCAGTATTAATGGCGAAAGACAAAATAAATGAACCATTTGCTGCCATTAACGCGGATGATTTCTATGGAGCTGAAGCTTATCAGGTGATGGCAAAATATCTATCAAAATCGGTACAACCAGAGGTCTATTCAATGATCGGTTATCAACTAAACAATACCCTTTCGGATTTTGGAAGCGTTTCGAGAGGAATTTGTGTTACTGACCAAAATCAGCAATTAACAAAAATATCTGAAACTCATAAAATCAGAATGGAAAACGGAACCATTCTTTGTGAGTCTGAGAATCACGAAACTGTTGAATTAACTGGACAAGAGACTGTATCGATGAACTTTTGGGGATTTCATCCCTCGGTATTTAATCGAATTGAAAACCAATTCATCGATTTTTTAAATGATAATATCCATTTGCCAAAATCTGAATTTTATATTCCTTTCGTTGTATTTGATATGATTCAAAAAGGTCAGGCTGTTGTTGATGTATTAAAAGCCGACTCTCCCTGGTTTGGTGTAACCTACAAAGACGACAAACCTTTTGTCATTGAACAAATCAATGAATTGACACAGAAAGGTATTTATCCGGACAAACTTTGGTGATCAAATTCAGAAATGTCAGGAATTGAAACTGTAATTCCTGACATTTCTGAATTTCATTTTAACACAATTTTTTCGCCTATAATTTGCCGGCCAATAAAAGACGCCGCATTTCGTTCAAAGACATCAACATTCTCGGTAGTATAAAATTTTACAAGTCCGGATTTCGAACATTTCGATTCCATTTCAGGATGTCTGGATAAATATTCAACCAACTTGGTACTTACAACCTTTCCTTGTTCCATGACCTGAACTCCTTCAGGAATAAACTTTCGGATCACCGGCATTAGAAGTGGATAGTGGGTGCATCCCAGAATGATGGAATCAATTTCAGGATCTGTCTGTAATAGATTATTAATATTCTTTGCAACAAAATAATCGGTACCAAATGAATCAAGTTCATTATTTTCAACCAGAGGAACCCAAATCGGGCATGCTTCCTGACTGGTTTTAACCACCTTTCCCCCAGCCCACTTTTCAAGTTCAATTGGATACGAATTTGAAAGAACAGTGCCTACGGTTCCCAGGATTCCAACATGACCATTACGGGTGAAATTGCCAATTGATTCTACAGCCGGACGAATTACTCCCAGTACCCGACGTGAAGGATCAATCTGATTCAGATCATTTTGCTGGATACTTCGTAAGGCTTTTGCTGAAGCAGTATTACAAGCCAGAATAACCAGATGACAACCCATCTCAAACAATTTATTTACCGCCTGAAGGGTATATTCATAAACCACCTCGAATGAACGCGAACCATAGGGAGCACGGGCATTATCACCAAGGTAAATAAAATCATATTCTGGCAAATCTCTGAGAAATTCCTTCAGGATTGTTAATCCGCCGTAGCCTGAATCGAATACTCCGATAGGACGAAAATCAGAAGCCATAATTAAAATTTTAACAAAAATAAAAAAGCCATCTTAAATAAGATGGCTTTTCAAGATATATTCTTGAATAATCTATTGAATACCCAATTTGGCTTTTACTGCTGGAAGCAGATCAAGACTTTCTTTTGAATTGTACAAAATTGTTCTTGAACTCATATCAAAAACATAAATTAAACCTTTTTCAGCACCAACTTCTTTCACAGCTTTATCAGCTTTATCGAAAACTGGTTTTAATAATTCACCTTGTTTGGTCTGAAGTTGCTGTTGTGCATTTCCCTGATAAGTCTGAATCCGTTCGTTCATTGCATTCAGATCATCTTCTTTCATTTTTCTTACTGTTTCTGACAAAGAATCTCTTTTCGTAGCATACTCCATGTATTTGGTTTGAAATTCTTTTTGCATAATTCCCAATGCATCTTCAAGTTCTTTTTGATATGCGGTGAATTGTTTTTCAGCAGTTGCTCGTTCAGGCATAACCTGGATGAGTGCCTGCAAATCAATATGGCCAAATTTTGGAGCCTGAGCATTGGCAAAACCTGCTGAAAACAACAGTATCCCTAAAACACAAATTCTGAAAACACTTTTCATACTTTTCTGGATTTAATTTTTGTGACAAATTTATAATATTAATTTTTATAACCAAGTTTAGTCAATACCTGATCTGAAAGATCAAATTTTGGGTTGGTATAGATGAGCGTAATGCCATTTGATTTATCGAAAATAATCGCATAATTGCCTTCAGTTGATATTTCCTGAATGGCATTAAAAATATCATCCTGAATAGGTTTAACCAAGCCTTGACGCTTTTTAAACAAGTCTCCGTCACGACCAAAATATTTACGTTGTAATTCTTTGTATTCTTTTTCTTTGGTGATGATAACGTCTTCGCGTTTGCGTTTCATTTCGTCGGAGAGTAAAACGCTTTCCGACTGAAAATCCTTATACATCTGATCCAATTCGGCATGCATGGATTCGAGTTCTTTCTGGTATTGACCGGACAGCTGATCCAATTGTTCCTGAGCTGCTTTATACGAAGGGATATTCTCCAGAATATACTCAGTATCTACGTAGGCAAATTTCTGTGCAAAAGTACTGACTGCCGCCAGCATCAAAATTCCTGTGATAATAACTAGTTTCCTCATGGTATTTGTTTTTTTTAAAATTTCTTTTGAGGGTGAAGCAAATTCCAGACCAAACCTGTTTAATTAAAATTGTTGTCCAATTACAAAATGGAACTGACTTCCGGCGGCATCGCTTTGTCCGGGAACCTGATCAAAACCATAACCCCAGTCAATTCCCATTAAACCAAACATAGGCAGGAAAATGCGAACACCGGCCCCAGCCGAACGATGAAGTTTAAACGGATTATAATCGTTAAAATTATTCCAGGCATTACCGGCTTCTAAAAATCCAAGAACATAAATTGTTGATGAAGGTTTCAGGATTACCGGATATCGAAGTTCCATGGAAAGTTTATTGTACAAATTCGAGCCATAGCCAGTACTCAAACTATAATCTTTGTAACCACGCAATGAAACGATATCACTTCCATAGAGATTATAGCCTGACATTCCCGATCCTCCTACGCGGAATCCTTCGAATGGAGATTTACGGTTTTTGTCGTAATAACCCAAAAATCCATATTCGAATTTGGTATGAATAACCAGGTTGTTATTTTTAGATACAGGTGTATACCAGTCGCCTTTGAATAACCATTTATGATATTCAATCCATTTATAACGATCTTCGTTAGTTAAGGCCGGGTCACTGTAATCAACGTCATTCCACAACGAATATGGTGGCGTGAACTGCAACGAAAGCGAGAAGTTTGAACCTCGACGGGTATACAATGGATTATCCATTGAGTTTCTTCCGAAGGCAGTTTTAAAACTAAAGTTATTGAATCCACCATTACCGTTTCCGGTACCGTCATTCAGAAAGTAATAATATCCTGCCATATTCTGAAGTTGGTAATGTTGAAATGATAATTCATGATAAACTGTAAAATAATCATCGGGCCAGCTTAAACGGTAACCATAACCCAAAGCAGCCGAAGTTGTAATCTGAATCTGATCGCTGGCTTCATCCTGATTGCTGTAGGTATAATTGGTCCCATAATCGTAACCGGTTCCATAACCATATCCATAGCCGTAACCATAGGGCGAATAGCTTGAGCCATAGGGCGAATAACCTCCATAGCCACCACCGTAACCACCGTAACCACCGTAACCACCACCGTAGCCACCGTAGCTTCCATAAGGATCGCTGTAACTGTTGTATGAATTATTTGCTGAATAATTTACTTTCTGGTGTGAAAATGAAACGGTAAATGAGTTTGGTTTTTTGCCACCAAACCAAGGTTCAGTAAAAGTTAAACTATACGATTTATAGAATTTACCACTTGTCTGGGCACGAAGGCTCAACGATTGACCATCGCCGGTTGGCAATGGTCTCCAGGCTTCCTTATTCAGGATATTCCTGACCGAGAAGTTCGAGAATTTTAAACCTACCGTTCCAACAAACATGTTGGCACCCCAACCTCCTGAAAGTTCAATCTGGTCGTTTGCTTTTTCAACCAGTTCATAATTGATGTCAACGGTTCCGTTTTCAGGATGAGGGCGAACGTCAGGATTAATTGCTTCAGGATCGAAATGACCCAATTGCGACAACTCACGAACAGTTCGGATAATGTCAGATTTACTGAATAAATCTCCAGGTAAGGTACGAAGTTCGCGCCGGGCTACATGTTCGTTCGTTTTTGTATTTCCTGAAATGATAATTTTATCAATCGTTGCCTGTTTCCCCTCATAGATTCTCATTTCCAAATCGATTGAATCGGCTTCGATATGAGTTTCGATAGGCGATAAATTAAAGAACAAATATCCAAAATCCAGGTATTTATTACTTACCGCATCTTCATCTTCTTTGGTTCGTTTATCCAAAAGTTTCTGATCAAAAACATCACCTTTTTTGATACCAAGTACTGCATTCAGGTAATCACTCGGATAAACCGTATTTCCAACCCATTTGATATCCCGGAAATAATATTTATTTCCTTCTTCAACCCATAGGTCAACCCTTACACGGTTATCTTCGAGTTTAGTCACCGAATCTTTTACAATAGTGGCATCACGGTACCCTTTTTCATTGTATTTCTTAATCAGGTTAATTTTATCTTCCGTGTATTTTTCAGCAAGAAATTTCTTCGAACTGAAAAAATTCTTGATTTTCTTTGCTTTTGTTTTTTTCATCGAATGTTCAAGCATTCCGGCTTTCAGATTATCATTGCCGTGAAAAACGATTTCGCTGATTTTAACCTTTTCCTTTTTATCGACATTAATATCAAGAATTACGCTATTGTTTTGGGTAGTATCATCACGTTGAATGATATTCACTTCCGTATTTAAAAAACCTTTTTCAAGAAAAAGATTTTTAATTGTTTTGGCTGCCGAATTCACCTGATTATCGGTAACCTGACTTCCTTTTAATAATAAAACCTTGGAAGTTATGTCATCTTTTTCGGATTTTGAGATCCCGCTAAAATTCACTTCAGCCAATTTGGGTCTTTCCTGAAGAATAACCTGAAGCCAGATATTATCGCCGGAAATCTTGTCAGCAACAATTTTAACATCAGAGAATAAGCCATGATTCCACAGTTTTTTGATTGAATTGGTTATCGCCTCACCCGGAACCATAATCTTATCACCAACATTTAATCCTGAAATCTGCAACAATACCTGCGTATCCAGATATCGAATTCCCTGAACATCCAACCCTGCAATAACATATTCTTTCGGACTTGAATAATATATAGAAAAGTAGGTGCTGTCAGCTTCCTGTGAAAGAACCTTTAAGCTGATTAACAGCAGTACAATAAACAATTTTATTTTTTGCATTCTATTCGATATTGATTTAGCTAATTAATTGTTGACTCGTTTTACCAAACCGGCGTTCCCTGTTTTGGTAGTCGTATATGGCTTCAAATAAGTCTTCTTTTCTGAAGTCGGGCCATAATGTCGGGGTAAAATATAATTCACTATAGGCGATCTGCCACAACAGGAAGTTACTGATTCGGCACTCACCACTGGTACGGATCAACAATTCAGGGTCAGGCATTTCTGATGTATTTAAGAAACAATCCATCATATCATAATTTATATCAGCCGGATCAAGTTTTCCTTGTTTTACCTCTTCGGCGATACGTTTTACAGCTTCAACAATTTCCCATTTCGAACTGTAACTTAAAGCAAGTACAAGGGTCAAACCAGTACAATGATTGAGCTTATCAATCGACCATTCCAGTTTTTCCTGAACATTCTGAGGCAGGCTTTTTACATCGCCAATCACTCTCAAACGGACGTTACTTTTAAGTAATTCATCCGTTTCATCCGAAATCGAATGAACTAAAAGTCCCATTAAAGCATCAACTTCAAGTTTGGGTCGCGACCAGTTTTCTGTAGAAAATGCATATAGGGTTAAATATTCAACACCAATTTCTCCGGCACCTTCAACAACCGAGCGAACAGCCTCAACGCCATGTTCGTGCCCAAAAGTCCTTTCATTTCCGCTTTGGGCCGCCCAGCGTCCGTTGCCATCCATAATGATCGCAACATGTTTGGGCATTTTCTCTTTTATGAGTTTGTCTTTAAATAACATTTTTAACCGTTTTATCCATCCGATTTTGTCTGACAAAAACCAGCCAGAATTTAAATTCCTTTTATTCTTTTCTGATGCTGTTCCAAATTCCCCAGTCATTCATTTTCTTTCGGGGTGTTCTCACTTCCCAGTCCTTATTGCCATAAATTAATTTATAAACAAGATGAATACCTACATAGGCAGTCCAGTCGTTGTTGTGCCATTGGTCGGTATATTTTATTTGAACAGGTACATCAGTATCAGTAACATAACTTAACGGATCGTCCAGATCGTCCAGTTTATCAGAGAACGATTTTCTGAAACTTCCTTCAATCCCCAATCCAATTCGTTTGCTCAAGTCGTATTTAATACCCAGACCAAAAGGGATAGTTGGTGAAATTTCGCTGGATGAACTCTGTGGAAGGGATAAATATGTTGGATCCAAAAACGCAGATAACTCATTGTATCTGAATTCATAATTGAACATTTGCATACCGATTCCACCCATAATAAAAGTTGACCATGGAGTTTCCTTTTCACCAACGATGTATTTGAGGAAATTGAATTCTAAACTCAGCGAAATATCCAGAACATTTTTATTAAAATTCCAGGGATTGTTAATGAATTGTCCGTCAGCTCCAATCGTTCCGTTCAGAACATTAAACCTTACCGCATATCTGGGATTAAAATTATACCTGAAAAATCCTCCGTATGCCGGATTAATGGATTTCGAAAGTTCGGTTTTGGTCATATCTCCAAAGTATGTGCCTGTTCCTCCGAAAATACCGATATCAACGCTTGGTTGCCCAATCGCTTTAACTGCCAGAAATCCAATTAAAAAAAATACAACTAATTGCTTCATTTAATTCCATTTTTGAAAGGGTTTTATACTCACTAAAACATTCAGGCACTACTATTTACATTCTGAACATAACACCTTTCAAGTGCTACAAAAGTAATACAATTCTTATATAATCATGCCTGAAGCATACTATAAAACCCAAATAGAGGTTAAAAATTGTTAAGCTAATCAGGAAATTAATTACGCTTATCAATTCCCCACATGAGTTTATTCCGAAGTGTGGAGAAGAAGCTGTGATCCTTGAGTCTGATAGTCTTTACTTTAAAGGATGCTTTCCGGATTTTTAGCCATCCGGAGAAATACAAAGCTTCGGATTTGGAGTCAACCGAAGTTAAAAACTGAAGTCCCCTTCCTTCTACCTGTAAGGCAATGGAATGATGGTCGGGAACCACCAAAGGACGGACCGTGAGATTATGTGGAGCAATCGGACTAATTACAAAATTTTCAGAATCCGGAGTGAGAATTGGCCCACCAACACTTAACGAATAGGCAGTCGATCCGGTTGGTGTGGCAATGATCAATCCATCAGCCCAATAGGAATTCAGAAATTCATTGTTGATGTAAGTGTGAATCTTGATCATCGATGATGAATCGAGTTTGGTCACTGTAATTTCATTCAGGGCATAAAATAGCTCTGAAACATTGTTGTTAATCACCTCCAGCTCAAGCACGGTGCGCTCATCGACATAAATATTGCCTTCGATCAGATCATCGAGTGCTTGATCAATCTCATCGTGCGAAATATCCGAAAGAAATCCCAGACGGCCGGAATTGATACCAACAAGAGGAATATTCCGGTTTTTAACTACCAAAAACGATTTCAGAATTGTACCGTCACCACCCAGACTTAATAAATAGGAGATATCTTCCGGTAAATCATCGCCATGCTCGAATTGACCAATAAATTCAGGAAAAATCTGGCAATCGGCATTTAAATAAGAAAGAAATGGTTCGTAAATAAAACATTCGATCTTCTTTTCGTTGAGAAGATTAAATAATCGCAATAATTCCTCAAAAAACTCAGGATTAACGGAAATACCGTAAATGGCTATCTTCATGAATGAAAGGATTGAATCACTATTTTACATATTCATAAACTTCATTAACTGATCATAGCGATCGTCGTATACATTCTGAATCATTGATTCATCCATATAAACCGCTTTGATGTTGTAATCGTAGCGGACAAAAGTCTGAATAATTGCTGATAAATCAATAACATTAATTTTCAAAGTTATCGTCATTTGTGTAGAATCAGGTTCATTGGTTACATAAAGACTGAGGATTTTTGCATCGTTCCCTTCAACAATCTGTGCAATTTGCGGAAGAGAATAATCAATCGCATTTAATTCCAGAACAATGACTCCACCGGGCTCATTTACAGCAACCAGGCTGGCAAAATGAAGTGAAAGATCAACGGCAGTGATCACGCCGCAATATTCGTGATGTAAATCAAGAACCGGGACTGCACTCAACTTCAATACTGAAATGGCCGAAAAAACCTCATAAATATGTTGATTGGTGTGAACATGAGGTGACAAAAGATGATCGCAGTAATCACCGACAGGTTTGTCTATGATGTTCAGGTCGTAAATTATTTTGTCAGATATAAGTCCAACCAATCTTTTCTCATCCACAACCGGGAGGTGAGAAATCCTGAAAATCTCCATCCAGTTCAAGGCTTTCTGTCCGCTGTCATTAAGCCGCAATGGAGGAACAACTTCAGAGAGAAGGTTTTGAGCAATCATTTTTTTAAGTTTTCATTATATCCTGATTCAAATCTAAATCGTAACTTGCGCCAATAAAATTCAGATGATGACCAGACTAAGTGTAAATATAAACAAAATAGCAACACTAAGAAATTCGCGGGGAGGAAACACCCCCAATGTAGTAGAGGCTGCAACAAACTGTCAAAAATTTGGGGCTCAAGGCATTACAGTGCATCCAAGACCCGATGAACGACATATTCGACGCCAGGACGTTTTCGATATCAGACCAATAATTACTACTGAATTTAACATTGAAGGTTACCCAAGTGAAGATTTTATTCAACTCGTAATTGCTGCAAAAGCACATCAGGTTACTTTGGTCCCTGATTCAATTACCCAACTCACTTCTGATCACGGCTGGGATACAAAAACGAATCTTTCGTTCCTGAAAGAAGTTATTGGCCGTTTTCAGGCTGAAGGCATACGCACTTCTATTTTTGTTGATCCTGATCTGGCTATGGTTGAAGGTGCCAAAGAAACCGGGACCAACCGCATTGAATTATATACAGAACCTTTCGCTAAAATATATCCTGTTGATCCTATCCGTGCAGTAACTCCTTTTAAGGAAGCTGCCAAACTTGCACACCAACTTGGTCTCGGAATCAATGCAGGTCACGATTTAAGTCTGAAGAACCTTCGGTTTTTCCACGATCACGTGCCATTTTTGGACGAAGTTTCAATTGGTCATGCACTTATTGCCGATGCGCTTTACATGGGATTGAGAAGTACAATTCAGGATTACCTTTCCTGCCTGCAATAAAATCTGCTATGCATTTGTTCTACCGAGTTGAGGGTACTGGTAAGCCATTGATAATTGTCCATGGACTTTACGGATCGTCGGACAACTGGCTGACAGTGGCTAAAAAACTTTCGGCCGGATACCAGGTTTTTACCATCGATCAACGCAATCATGGTCATTCACCAAATTCGGATGAACACAGCTATGAGGCCATGAAAAACGATCTGGCTGAATTCTTCGAACTGCATAAAATCGGAAAAGCCATTGTGATTGGACACAGCATGGGAGGAAAAGTTGCCATGAGTTTTGCCGCTGATTATCCGGAACATGTTGAAAAACTGGTGGTCGTTGACATTGCGCCTAAGGATTATTTTTTACTGAACGATGAAAGCCAGTACTACCTGCACAACAACATTTTACGGGCAATGATCGAAATTGATTTCAACAAAGTCGAATCACGAAAACAGGTAGAAAATTCTCTGAAGGAAAAGATCGACAACACACAGATCATTCAGTTTTTATTGAAAAATCTTCACCGGAACAAAGTCAGCCATCAATACGAATGGCGCTTAAATGTTCAGGTTTTATACGACAATCTGGATGAAATTATCAGCGGGGTGAATGCGCGCTGGTTCGACGACCGGATACCTATTGCCAATTATCCGGTTCTTTTTCTGAAAGGAGCCAATTCAAATTATATTCTTCATGAAGATTACGCCTCAATCCGGCGCATTTATCCTGAAACTTCGATTGTTGAAATACCCGCTGCCGGGCACTGGTTACATGCCGAACAACCGCAATTGTTTATGGATGCACTTTGGAGTTTCCTGAAAAAAGAAGCCTAAGTAGTTTCAAATTTCAGGTTCCAAATTCTATCCAAAAATTGGAACTTGGCTGACTTTGCCTACCGGTTGTATTTTTCTGTAATTTTCTTCAGGAAAACCTTGTGATTGTTTCGGATCTGAGGCCAGATGAAGCGCCAGTCCCAGTTTCCGTTAGCCACACCGGGCGTATTCATTCGGGCTTCAGATCCAAGTCCAAGAACATCCTGCATTGGGGCAATGGCCGTATTCGCAGCCGAAGCCCAGGCATATTCCATAAAATCCTGAACGAATTGTTTTCCACTTCCGGAAAGGTATTTCCGGAGTTGTTTCCGTTCTTTTTTATCGATAGAATTAAACCATCCCAATGATGTGTCATTATCATGAGTTCCGGTGTAAACCAGAAAATTCGAAGAATAATTGTGAGGTAAATTCTGGTTCGTCGCATCCGAACCAAAAGCGAATTGCAAAACTTTCATTCCCGGAAGATCAAAATCGTCGCGAAGTTTTTCCACTTCAGGAGTGATAATTCCCAGGTCCTCGGCAATTACATTTAATGAGCCCAGATGTTCTTTCAGTTTACTGAAAAGTTCGTGCCCTTTCGCCGGAAGCCAGTTTCCAACGATTGCAGTTTCTTCTTCGGCACCAATCGACCAGTAAGATTCCAGTCCGCGAAAATGATCGACCCGAACCTGATCGAACATCCGGAGGTTAAAATGAATCCGGGCCAACCACCAATCGAAATCGCGCTCTGCTACCCGCTCCCAGTCGAAAACCGGATTTCCCCACAACTGACCGGTTTCGCTAAAATAATCGGGAGGAACGCCGCCAACCTGAGTTGGTTTCGAGTCAGGATCGAGCAGAAAAATATCCTGGTTGGCCCAAACATCAACACTGTCGAGCGAAACATACAAAGGAATATCGCCAATTATCCGGATGCCTTTTGAATTGGCATACGATTTCAGTTTAAACCATTGCCTGAAAAACAGAAACTGAAGGAACCGATGAAAATCGATTTCGGCGTGCAATTCGCTGAATGACTCTTTCATAGCCTGTTTATCCCTTATAACCAGGTTTTTATCCCAGATATTCCAAACTTTTTCGTGGTTTTTGGTTTTCAGGGAACGGAACAAGGCATAATCGTCGAGCCACCAGGCATTATGACGCATAAATTCGTGGTATTCGTGCCTGTATCGTTCAAAATTCTCCTGAAATCCTTTAAACGCTTCCTTGAACAAAGTTATTTTCCACTCCTCCACCCTTTCAAATTCAACCTTTTTAGCTTTAAAATCAGGATAGACAACTGACTTTTTAGGCAACAAACGATCGGTAACCAGTTGCTGAATATCAATAAACATAGGATTTCCGGCAAAAGCGGAATAGCATTGATAGGGCGAATTTCCATATCCAACAGGACCTAGTGGCAAAATCTGCCAGATCTTTTGATTGGTTTGCGCCAGAAAATCGACAAACTGAAAAGCATCTTTCCCCATGCTGCCTATTCCACCATCGCCCGGAAGCGAGCTGATGTGCAACAAAATCCCACTACTTCTTTCCATATTTCTGTGTATATTTCCGGTAATCGTTTAAAAATTCAGCCGTTTCGCGAACCACCCGCTGCACGGCAAGTCCATGTTTCAAATCAGGAACAAATGCTTTTGGATCGTTGCCGGTTAAAAAAATATAATGTGCATGGATCATCGATCGCAACCATCCCGGAGGAACATGTCCGGACGGGAAACTGCTGATGGGTGTGTAATTGCTTCCAACCACCTGACGTGTCCACTCCCCTGTTTCTTCCAGAAAATATTCAAAATAATCCACAGCATGCGACGAATACCGAAGCATACCTTTTTCAGCATAAATTTCGAGTGAAACCAAATCGCCTGTTCCGGAACTGATTCTGCTGGCCGACAATGTTCCTGCTGCACGATTTTCAGGATGAAAAAGTGACAACAAACTGAATAAATCTGAATTTTCAGGAACATCACTAAATTGCCCGGCCTGAACCGCACTGGTAATCTGCAGGTTTTCGCCCAGAAAAGCCATCAGCAAACTGATGCCATGCGAACCTAAATCGGCCATCGCACCACCGTCCGGAGCAGCAGTTAATCGGTTTTGCCGTTTATCGCGGTAACTTTTATTCAGATAATCACCGTGATAATATTTAAGGTCAAAATGAATGGGGGTACCTAATTTTCCGGAGTGCCAGAAAGCCAGTGCTTCGCGCACAGAAGCAGTTTGCAAATATTGAAATCCGACCAGAATCTGTTTTCCGGAATGATTTACCATTTCAGCCATCTGCTGTTCTTCTGCTTCGCTTGAACAAACAGGTTTTTCGAGGTAAATCCGCGAAACCGAAGGCATTGAAAGTGCCAGTTTCAAATGTTCGAAATGAACCTTGTTTGGTCCCAAAATCAGCACGGTATTCAGATCAGTATTCCCGGCAAACTCTTCCAGTGAGAGGGATTTTTTAAAACCGTATTTCGCGGCAAAAGAGTCGCGGCTTTCCTTTCGGGCCGAACAAACAGCCTCGAATTCTATTTCAGGAACGTCAGGATAAAAATACTTGAGCGAATTTAAAGCAAAGGCATGAGACCGGGCAATTCCGCCGGCACCCATAAAACCCAGCACTATTTTTTCTGAAACCATAAGCGTTTAACTAGTAATCGAAGTTTCAAAATTAAAGGATTAAACGATATTACAGTCATTCTTTCCAAATAGATCAAAAAGAAACAGCCGGATTGAGATTCAAACCGGCTGTTCGTATTTTATTTAAATTGGTATTGCTGCTTATTCAAGCTCGAGAACAACCACTGATTTTCCCGGAATAATCACTTCCACTTTATTATCGGTTATTTTCTTTGCATTTTTGAATGCAACCGGAACAATTGTTTCAGGTTTTTCGAAAGTATTCACCGAATTAAAGGCAGGTGCAGTTAAAACAGTTCCTGAATTGACTTTTGTAAAACCTTTTCCGGCAAGATTAACTTCCAGTTTAATTTCCTTGTTTGGATTCAAATTACTGATTGTAACATGAATTTTTCCATTTTTATCAACTGAAGATGAACTGCTGATTGCCGGAATCTGATCGTTCCCAAGTTTATAATTTTCACAAATCAGGTTTGATGGTAACAAAGTTGCATCCTGATGAACCGTGTACATTTTGAAAACCTGGTAAGTCGGAGTCAGTACCATTTTGTTTCCCTGGGTCAGGATCATGGCCTGTAAAACGTTCACAATCTGCGCAATGTTAGCCATTTTAACGCGGTCGGCATGTTTATTCAGAATATCAAGGGTGCTTGAAGCAATTAACGCATCGCGCATCGAGTTTTGCTGAAAAAGGTGTCCGGGATTGGTTCCGGGTTCAACATCCGTCCAGATTCCCCATTCGTCAACCAGCAAGTCAACACGTTTATCTTTGTCGTACTGATCCATAATAGCCGAATGTTTGCTGACAAGTTCGTCCATATACAAAGCCTTTTTCAATCCTGAAAAATAAAGATCTTCACCAAACCCGGTGGCTGCCGATTTTTTATCCCAGCCTTCGCCGGCAATGGTATAATAATGAAGCGACAAACCATCCATGTTGTTGCGGCCTTTTTCCATCAGCACTTTGGTCCAGTTAAAATCGCTTCCGTTTGAACCGCAACCGATACGATCGAATTTATCGCCACCATACATTTTGGCATAGTTTGAATATTGTCTCATCAGGTCGGAATAAAATTCAGGAGTCATGTCACCGCCGCAACCCCAGCTTTCATTTCCGATACCAATAAATTTTACATTCCAGGATTTTTCGCGTCCATTCTGGCGACGAAGGTTTGCCATCGGAACATCATCGTCGGAAGTCATGTATTCGATCCAATCTACCATTTCTTCGACGGTTCCTGAACCCACATTGGCTGAAATGTACGGATCGCAACCCAGCATTTCGCATAAATTCAGGAATTCGTTGGTTCCAAAACTATTGTCTTCAACAGTTCCGCCCCAGAAAACATTCTTAATTTTCGGACGATCGGCAACCGGGCCAATTCCGTTTTTCCAGTGGTAAGTATCGGCAAAACAGCCTCCAGGCCAACGCAGAACAGGAACCTTCAAGGCCTGAAGGGCTTCGAGCAAATCTTTGCGGTAACCATTTACATTCGGGATTTTAGAATTTGGGCCGACCCAGATTCCATCGTAAATACAACGGCCTAAATGTTCGGCAAACTGTCCGTAGATATTTTTATTGATTTGAGTTTTTCCTCCGGCAGCATCAATTTCAAGCACGTTAACCTGTGCATTTGAGCCAATAGCGGCAATGAAAATCAGAAACAGAATGGCATACTTCTTCATTTTGATAGAATTAATTGGTTTTATAGTTTCATTTTAGTTTACGTTTCAAAAGAACAAAAAAATAATTGTCTTTCAAACACTTTATTTTTTACAACACAAAAGAATCTATTCAAATGTACAATACTATATGGGAAAAATGGTTGTTCGCGAAAAGATAAAAAATTCAGGCCAATCGAAAAAGAAAAAATAAGGTTTCAATTCGATTGGCCCAAACCGTTTATTTTAATTTAAATTTTACTCCATTTTAATCTGGACTGTTGTGGATGGCAATCCTTCAGAACTGGCCGTAAGTTTAAGTTTACCAGCTTTTTCTCCAGACTGAACAACGACCAGACACTTTCCGTGGAAAGCTTTTCGTTGTGGTGCTTTAAATGACTCGTGACTTACCGGATTTCCGTTATCAACACCGACAATTGCCCCCTCTCCGGACAATTCGAATTTGACCAGATTATCGGCATCGGGTACAATGGTCCCTTTTTCATCAACCACATCAATGGTAATAAAAGAGAGATCATTTCCGTCAGCACCGATGGTTGAACGGTCGGCTTTAACAACTAGTTTTGCCGGTGCTCCGGCAGTTTTTATTTCCTGAACCAAAATATCTTTTCCCCCGGTTCTCGAAACAGCTTTCAAAGTACCCACTGTAAATGGAACCTGCCACATGACATGCAGATCGTCTCCCTGTTTTTTCTTCACTCCGAGTGATGAGCCATTCAGGTACAACTCTACTTCTTCGGCATTGCTGTATGCCCAGACATCCACTACCTGACCATCAGACCAGTTCCAATGCGGGAAAACATGCAAAACATCCTTTTTCGTCCATTCGCTTTGATACATGTAATAAACATCTTTTGGGAAACCGGCCAGATCGATTATACCAAAATATGAACTGCGCGAAGGCCACCAGTATGGAGTAGGTTCTCCCAGATAATCGAAGCCGGTCCAAATAAACTGCCCGGATAAATAATCGTGTTTTTTGATAATTTTCCAGGTTTCTTCGTGAGTCGATCCCCATGGAGCTGAAACATTATCGTAGGATGAACAGGTATTATCGGGATTCTGTTTGCGTCCTTTCCAGTCGTCGCGAACAGGCCAGCGCCGGATTTCTTCCGAAGGCATATCATAAAACCCCCTGGTCATCAATGCTGAAACAGTCTCTGCTCCGATGAACTTCTGTCCGGGAAAATCTTTCGGAAAATCTTCGAACATATTTTGATGGTAATTATATCCAACCAAATCGAGTGCCCCCGAACGATAAATGTTGTTGTACGGACGCGGATCATTTAACGCTGAAGTAATTGGACGAGTAGTATCGAGTTCACGAATATATCCGGCCAGTTCTTTGCCAATGGCAATTCCGGTGCTGTCCCACTGTTCGATAATTTCGTTTCCGATACTCCAGATCATGACACTGGGGTGATTTCTGTCCCGTAAAATCATATCCTGAAGATCTTTTTTGTGCATTTCATCCCAAACCTGGCTATAATCGAGTTTGTTTTTGGGTTTTTTCCACATATCGAAAGCTTCATCCACAATGATGAATCCCATCTGATCAGCCAGATCAAGCAATTCAGGAGCCGGAGGATTGTGAGAGGTGCGAATTGCATTACATCCCATTTCCTTCAGAATTTCGAGTTGACGCTGGAGTGCCCGCTTATTGATGGCAGAACCCAGACAACCCAGATCATGATGGTTACAAACACCATTTATTTTTACGCTTTTCCCATTGAGGAAAAATCCTTTTTCGGCATCAAAATTAAAACTTCGGATTCCAAACGGAGTAATGTAACTGTCGACCTGGCCACCATTGACAAAAACTTTCGAAACAGCGGTATACATTTTCGGCGAATCAAGATCCCACAGAACAGGATTCGGAATATCAAAATCGAAGGTGGTGCTAAATAATGTATCCTCGCCGCCATCAGTCTCCATTTTGCCATGCGCAATTTCCAATCCGGATGGATCGATGATGGCTGTTTTCAGGAGTAAAGTCTGACCAGCTACCAGATTATTTTTGATTTGAGTAACAATCTTGATTTTAGCTTTTTCGGATGTAATTTCAGGAGTGGTTACAAAGGTTCCCCAATGATCGATGTGAGTTTTGCCGGTTGTTTTCAGCCATACATTCCGGTAGAGTCCTGAACCTGAATACCAGCGGGAATTGGGCTGGGCAGAATTATCCACTCGCACAGCGATGACATTTAAGCTATCACCGCCAACCAAATAGGGAGTCAATTCATATCTGAATGAACTATACCCGTAAAACCGTTTTCCCAACGAATGACCATTAATCCATACTTCGCTGTTTTGATAAACTCCGTCAAAATCAATAAAGACAACACCATCCAAATCATCGTACGAAACATTGAATGATTTGCGGTACCAGCCCACTCCACCAGGCAAGGCGCCACCTCCGGGTGTTGCAGGATTGGCCTCACTGAACTCTCCTTCAATACTCCAGTCGTGAGGAACGTTGAGTTTTCGCCACGACGAATCATCAAAATCTACAGCTTCTGCCCCTGGCTGGTCTCCCAGTTGAAATTTCCAGTCTTTTCCAAAATTTTGAATAATACGGGATTTTTCCTGTACCGACGTGCATTGAGAAAAAATAAGAGCAAGAATTAAAAACAGAGGAAAACTCAGGTGAAACTTTTTCATTTCGTTTGATTTTGCAGTTAAAAATATGGTTGGATGACTAATTCAAAATTATAAAAACTAAATTTCAAAGTACAGAATAACCTTGATTTCAGCTAAATTAATTATATGACGAGTCATAACAACCAAACACGTATTTTAAACTACCCAAAAGACCTGACAGCAATACTTTTCCTAATTTATGCCAATAACGTTTAAATTAACATTCGGTGTAGAAAACAGATTTTTCAGTGCTAACATGATCTGAGAATGCCAGTTCATTAATTGTTGACAACAAAAGGCCATGATATGGAGCCAGCAATTCTTTCTGCTGGTAAATATATGAAAACTGAAATGGCGAACTGGATTCAGCCTGATTGATGTAGTTGATACTGAATGCCGACTGATTTTGTGCGATTGCTTCAATGATAAAAAGATCCATGCTTTTACGCATAAGTGATTTAAACAAAGGAATATGCTGACCTTCAAAAAAATCAAGACTTTTCATTACTTCCTCTCCAAACCAGTAAGTCTTATTCAGTTTTTCATCCAAAGGATTATTCCAGGCATTCTTCGAAAACACTGTCATTAAACCATCCTGAAAATCTTCCTCAACATCCTGAATATCATCAAGTAACTGAAGATATGCCCCGTAGCCAAACAAAAAACTTTTTTGAGTCTCAGATAAATGACCGGCGACTAAAAATCCATCAGCTAATACCGAAGTCCCGCCTTTATTCAGGCAAATTTGCATAATTTCACTTTCCGAAATAGTCTCCCTTTCCTGAACAAGCCTGATACTGCTGGTTTGAGCCTCGTGGATATTCAACAGGCTCTCAAACACCTCCGGAAAATCAATCCGGTCATATTCGTTTTCAATCAGTTCTACCAATCTGAAAATCGCATTTTCGGTAGTATTTACCGGTTGGATTTTCTCTCCAGAGAGTCGGTCCCGGAATCGTTCACTAAAAATCATCTTTTCAAATCGTGAAATTTTAGGATCATCGATGTAATTGTCGGTGTATGGATATAGCAGGCTATAAGCAAATACCGAAGGAGTGATTTTCATGCGAATACCCATAATCAGTTGCAGTCCATTCATAATCCATACATTTCGTAACGCCTGGAAAATATCCTGAAATAATAATTCCGCATCAAATTTACGGGCCATTTTAATAAATATTTTTGATGCTGATATTAATTCATCGGAGAACATCATTTCGAGTTGACAATTATCGAAATCGAGTCCGGAGCTTAAAAACAATTTGGTATTGTCGAGAAAAGCTAATTTATCGGACTCTGAAAATCCTTTTCTTCTGAACCTGACTTTTCGGAAATATTTGATTGAATTCATATACTGATCCAAAATCTCCTCTTTTTCGATTTTTTCCGATCGATTGTATGTTTTTGAAAATTCAGGAAAATTAGTGGAACTCAAATCCCAGATTTTCTGATATACCTGACAATAATTATTTAGCATGGTCTCAGTTTTTTTGTGAATGCAAGTACAGTTTTTTTATATTTTCAATAAAAAACAAAACGACAAACAACAGCTTTTTACCGATAAGCGACCAAAGTATATTGGATAACATCCTGAACTTGTTTGACAAAACAAAATATTTCAAACGAATCGATATTTTTTTTGATTTCATGCAAGAAATTAATTCAACAGAGACTAAAAATTCCTATATTTGCTGCGCTTTAAACGAAAAGCAGAATGCCCAGATGGTGAAATCGGTAGACACGCTAGTTTCAGGGACTAGTGCTCGTAAGGGTGTGCAAGTTCGAGTCTTGTTCTGGGCACTAAAGCGGAAGTTCTGTTAAAATTGACAGAATTTCCGCTTTTATTTTGTTCCAGAACCCGCTTCAGTTGCGGGATTGCAGAGAAAAATGAGTTTAC
>JBASYJ010000194.1:0-23706 GCA_049277435.1 Prolixibacteraceae bacterium | reverse complement strand
CACTACCAATACTAAAGGCACCGCCTACTATCATCTGGTAGAGTCTTATCGTGATCAGGGCAAGGTCAAACAACGTACGCTTTTGTCCCTTGGCCGGGTTGAAGATGGTAAGCTGGAGCAGCTGGCTGAAGCCATCAGCAAACACACTGATAAGATTTCTGTTTTTAACATGGCCAAAGATGTTGATGTAAAAGATACCTATATACTTGGTCCGTTATTGGTTCTTGAGCGTATGATGGCTGAACTGGGTTTGTCAGGTTGCCTAACCATGCTGCAAAATCAGCACAAGAAACTCCAGTTCGATTTAAAGAAGGTTATTTTCACACAGCTTTGTTCCCGTTTTGTAAAACCAGTATCGAAGCTCTCGCTTTACGACAACTGGCTTGGCCGCATGTATCCAGGTTTGGTTGAACACGACACCGCGATACAACATCTTTATCGTAACCTCGACCTGTTGTACGAACACAAAGATGAAATAGAAAGGTATCTGTTTTCGTATGGCAAGAACCTTTTAGATATCCACTTAGGTTTAACTGACGAAGCTGTTCGTTTGAATTTCCTGAAAATGAAAGATTCTGGACGGCGTTTCCCGGCTTTCTGGGGCCCGGGGTTCGATTGGGTGCCCGATCACAACTGGGGCGGCTCCGGAATGACTGGTATTCAGGAAATGTTATTGCAGGTTGACGGTGATAAAATTCATCTGTTTCTGGCATGGCCAAAAAATAAGGATGTGTACTTCAAATTGCACGCTCCCGACAATACAACAGTAGAAGCCAGCCTGAAAAATGGAAAAATCGAATTCATTAAAGTGATTCCGGAAGAAAGACGAAAAGATGTTGTGAGTGTTTTTCAGAATTAGCTGTATTGCCATCAGCAAAAAGATGAATCGTCATAAAAAGGAAAAGGATTATCAGAGCCTGATAATCCTTTATCCGAATTTAGTTTAGTTCGATCGGAAAATAGATATTGGTTAAAAGAGAAAAGGTTAAAATTAATATTACTGTGTAATGTTAATTTTAAAACGATGCTAATATAATAGTTATTTGATAACTCTTTTTAAGAATTTTTAAGAATAAATTAATGTTGAAGATTTAACCATTTTTTGGCGTTTGTAAAAGTCTGTGATACAACGCGAAAATTTTTTGAGTATGTTTTATAATATCTCCTTAAAAAATCAGTTTCTGAGCCAACTAAAGCCCGAAATGCGGTTAGTTTCATAAAATAGGATTAGGAAAATTACCCCCAAAAAGTGATTATTGTCATCTTTTCAATCCGATTTATGATCGGTTTTTTATCTCCGGGGTTTGTTTCAGGAATGAAATAAGATATCTATGTCTGAATATCTGAGATGCTTTTTTATCTTTGCGGCAAAAAAAAAATGCGTCTTTATAATATCGTCGACAGTAAAGTTTTAAAAGAAAACCTGATGGCTGAGACTTTTTTAAGAAAAACTGTCTCTTTTTACAGGTATTTTATTCTGGATAATCCAAAGGAATTTCGTGATCAGATTTATCGTGACTGGGCTGAGTTAAATTGTTTTGGCCGGATTTACATTGCACGGGAAGGAATTAATGCTCAGATGAGTGTTCCTGAAGCCAATTTTGATGCCTTCCTTGAAACTTTACTGAAATATCCAATCTTTGAACAAATACCAATTAAATATGCCATTGAAGACAATGGAAAATCGTTTTATAAACTTACAATAAAAGTACGGCCAAAGCTGGTTGCCGATGGATTGGATGACGATGCTTTTGATGTGACCAATGTCGGTAAGCATTTGAGTGGAAAAGAATTTCATGATCTGGTGGAATCGGGGGAACATATCGTTGTGGATATGAGAAACCATTATGAATCGGAAATTGGTCATTTTAAGGGAGCTATTCGCCCTGAAGTAGACACCTTCCGTGAAGAAATCAATCTGGTTACGGAAATGCTTGCCGATCGGAAAGACCAGAAAATTCTGTTGTATTGCACCGGTGGCATCCGCTGTGAAAAGGCCAGCGCCTATTTGAAACATCAGGGATTTCAGGATGTGAATCAGTTGCATGGCGGAATTCTGGAATATGCCCGACAGATTAAAAAACTTGATCTGGAACCCAATTTTATTGGTAAAAACTTCGTGTTTGACGAACGTCTGGGCGAATCGGTAAACGGTCAGGTAATTTCGCATTGTCACCAGTGTGGTGAACTGTGTGATACACATACCAATTGTGCCAACGAAATTTGTCATTTACTGTTCATTCAGTGCGAAAAATGCGCTGCGAAATACGAGAAATGCTGTTCCTCGGAATGTTGCACGGTTAAAAATGCTTCAGAATCGGAAAAGAAAGCATTCAGGCTCGAAACAACTCGACAATTCGGAAACAGCCGCCATTTCAGGAAAAGCTATCTGCTGGCAAAAAAAATGTAAATTTGCCCTCCGAATTAAAAATCAAAGAACGTCAGTTGAATATGTCAAATTTCTGGGATGAATTAGAAAATCCAATTTTTGCGCTTGCACCCATGGAAGATGTTACAGATACGTCTTTTCGTGAAATTATTGCAGGCCTTTCGGAACCCAATCACCTTCATATCCTGTACACCGAATTTACTTCGGTGGATGGAATGAATCATCCCAAAGGCAAGATCAGGGTGGGGGATCGCCTGATTGTCAGCGAACCGGAAAAAAAACTGATCAGGGAAAAGAACATTAAACTGGTCGCCCAGATCTGGGGAAACAAACCGGAATTGTTTCATAAAATAGCCCGTGAACTTACCGAAGAATATGATTTTGACGGTCTGGATATCAACATGGGTTGTCCGGTTAAAAATGTCGTTAAAAATGGCTGTTGTTCGGCGTTGATCAATGAACCGGAACTAGCCAGGGAAATTGTACTTGCAACCAAGGAAGCGACTCATTTGCCGGTTTCAGTAAAAACCAGAACAGGCTTAAAATCACACATTACCGAATCATGGATTGCAAATTTGATGGAAACAAAACCCGCCGCACTGATTCTGCACGGACGCACCCAGAAACAACAATCCGACGGATTGGCTGACTGGGAAGAGATTGCCAAAGGAGCACGCGTGCGGGATGCTCTAAATCCATCAACCAAATTTTTGGGTAACGGAGATGTTGTTTCGTATGAACATGGGAAAGAACTGACTCAAAAACATGGACTTGACGGAGTGATGATCGGACGGGGCATCTTTCATAATCCTTGGTTTTTTAGTCCAAATTTACCGGCACCTTCCAGATTAGCGAAACTCGAGCAATTGTTAAACCACACCCAGGTTTTTGAACGAAACTGGGGCGGCAAAAAGAATCTGAATATCCTGAAACGGTTTTATAAAATTTACACCAACGATTTTCCCGGAGCCGCTATTCTTCGGGCCGAATTAATGGAGGTGAAAACATTTGATGAAGTGTATCAAATCGTTCAAAATGAAAGGAACAAGTAGTTCGGTCTCTGCATTATAGTTTTATACCCGGTTTAAAAATCAGCTTCCTGTACAATCAAAAAATCGTTTTTGATCTTCCTGATCATTTGTATGTTCAGGCAAATTGCTTTATTTAGCGTTAATTTTGAACATATGTGCTGTCGACGTTCCGTTGCCGGTTTTATATATTCGATTTCTAATTGCTAAATTTTTGTTTGATGAACATTCGAAAAACCCTTCGGTCGCTACATCGTGATTTTGGTTATCTGGTTGTGGGAATTACATTTATCTATACTATCTCAGGAATTGCTTTAAACCATCGAACCGATTGGAATCCGCATTATACGCTTGTTTCGGAAGAACTAACCGTTCCGGTTTCTGAAAAGACGGACTTCAATCCCGAAGAAATTAAGTCCTTGTTGTCGAAATTTGATTGTCAGACAGTTTATAAAAAGCATTTCACATCCAGATCGGGTGAAATAAAAATATTTGTGGAATCAGGCACCGTAATTTATAGTCCTTCTGAGGGTTTGGCAGTGCTTGAGGTGTTAAACCGACGTCCTTTTTTCTTTCAGATCAATAAAATGCACCTGGCACAAACAAATCGGCTGTGGATCTGGATTTCAGACATCATGGCAATCTTTTTACTTTTTGTTGCCCTCTCAGGTTTATTTATCCTGAAAGGAAAGTTTGGGCTGAAAGGACGCGGACTTTGGCTTACTGCCACCGGAGTTGTTATTCCATTGTTTGTTATTCTGTTTTACTTATCCTGAAATCTAAATCTTTAAAATGTTAACTATGAAAAAATCGATGGTTTTACTGATGAGTTTGGTGGTTTTGTTCTCATGTACTAGTCATAACTCGAAAAAAGGAGAAAAATCGGCCGAATTAGCTGTTTTAACAGTTGATGAATTGCAGCAACAAGGCAAAGATCTGGTTGGTAAAGAAGTGCTGGTTAAAGGAATGGTGACTCATGTTTGCAAGGAAAGTGGCGCCAGATGTTTTATAATGGGAAGCACCGAAGATATCAGCATCCGGATCGAAGCCGGAAAAATTGGGTCGTTCTCGCAGGAACAAATGGGCAGCGACATTCAGGTTCGTGGAATTCTTCAGGAAGTGCAGCTTGATGAAGAAGATCTGGCCGAAATGGAAAAATCGGCTGCAGCAGGCGAATCCGCCAATAAAGGCCATGCATTAGGTCACGATGGTCCATCGATGCATTCGGTAGATGGCGGAAATCATGACAGTATAAATCAAAATAAAAAGCTTGAAGAAATGAGCCAGAAATTAGCTGAAAGCGAAGAAGGATATGTTCCGGTTTATTATTTGGACGGAGTTGAATTAATTCAGTCAAAATAATTTCGGATAATTGAATCAAAACTTCAGATTAAGTAAAATAAAAATAAGTCTGTCAGGATGTTGAATTTCCCGGCAGACTTATTTTTATTCTTCAGGAAGAAAATTAAGAGACACCGAATTAACACAATGACGTGTGTTCTTTGAAGTTAAACCTTCGCCCAGAAAAACATGACCCAGATGTGCTCCACACTTGGCACAGGTAATTTCAGTACGACGGCCATCGGCATCAACAGTCCGCTTCACCGCTCCTTTAATTTCATCGTCAAAACTTGGCCATCCGCAATGAGCATCGAATTTATCAGATGAACGGTAAAGCGGCGCATTGCATTTTTTACACAGGTAAGTGCCGGTTTCGGTGTGCTTGTAATAAATGCCGGAATATGGACGTTCCGTTCCTTTTCCTTCGATGACCTGTTTTTCAAAATCATTTAATGTATTAAACTTCATAGCGGTATCTTTTTTAGGTGCTTTGTTTTGTTGACCGTAACCCTGCAATACAAATATTATCAGTACAATTAAACCAAGTGTTTTCATCTTTGTTGTTTTCGGGTATATACAACTGACATCCTGCATTTGTTTAAATAAGTTCTAACAATTAATTAAAACAATGCTAAAGTTGGATCTGATTCTTGAAAGCGAAAAGTCGTATCTTTCGAAAAAAAATATGAAGCGTCTTTTTAAATATTTTTTACAAGGTTTGCTGTTATTAGGGCCATTGGTCCTTACGTTATATTCTGTATTTCTGATGTTTAACTATGTCGACCGTCTGATTGGCGATCCATTGAAGGAACATTACCAATTGGATATTCCGGGAATTGGAATTGTTGTACTTTTTATATCGCTGACGCTTCTAGGTTTAATCGGACAAACCATTATAGCGAGGCCGTTTATTAGTCTGACTAAAAGAATCCTTGCCAGGACTCCTCTTTTAAATGTGATTTACACCTCGTTACAGGACCTGTTTACCGCATTTGTTGGAAAAGAGAAAAAATTTAATATTCCGGTTATGGTTTGTATGAATCAGGAAAATGATTTGTGGAAACTGGGTTTTATAACCGAAAAAAATATGCAGGATTTTGGATTTCAGGATAAGGTAGCCGTTTATTTTCCTCATTCTTATGCCTTTTCCGGAGTTTTATATATTGTTCCTGAAAAATCGGTTAAACCAGTAAATTTAAGTCCATCGGAAGTAATGAAGTTCATTGTTTCAGGGGGAGTAACTAAAGTTAATTAACAACTATGTCGACAGAACTACTTTTGATGGGAGGATTTCTTCTCCTGATTGTTATTGTTTTAATGATTGATTTGCTGGTCGTTGGCCGGCATTCGCATATCGTTTCAACCAAAGAAGCTTTAGGCTGGACAACAGTCTGGTTTATGCTTTCAATGGGATTTTACGTGTTTCTGTATTTCTACGGACATTTGCTGCACGGAATTGATACTCCTGAAAAGCTTGCAGAGGTTGTTCTAAAATATGCTCCTGAAATCAAATTCCGGATGACCGATTTTGAAGGGATGGTCGGCGAATACCGCAACCACATGTCGATGAGTTATCTGGCTGGTTATTTTATCGAACAAACCCTTTCAATCGACAATGTTTTTGTGATATTACTCATTCTTCAAGGATTTTCTGTTCCGCTGAAAAATTATAAAACGGTCCTGTTCTGGGGCGTATTGGGCGCGATTATTTTACGGTTCATCTTCATTTTTGCAGGTGCAGCCCTGATCCAGCGTTTCGAATGGATTCTCTACGTTTTTGGCGCTTTTCTTGTATTTCAGGGCATTAAAATCCTGGTTAAAAAAGATGGACACAATAAGGACCCGCACGATTATGCCATAGTGAAATTTCTTTCGAAATACCTGAATATTTCCAAAGAATATGCAGGTGATAAATTCGCTGTAAACATCAATGGAAAAGTATTTTTTACCCCATTAATGCTGGTGTTGGTTCTCGTTGAATTTACCGATGTGATCTTTGCACTGGATTCAATTCCGGCAGTCTTTTCGGTTTCACTCGATCCGTTTGTTGTTTTCTTCTCGAATATATTTGCCATTATCGGTCTTCGCTCACTCTTCTTTTTACTGGCCAATATGGTTGATAAATTCAGGTTCCTGAATGTCGGAGTCAGTGTTTTACTTGTTTTTGTCGGAGTGAAACTTTTAGCGCATCACTGGTTGGAGGAAATTGGATTTAAATCGGCTTATTCGCTTTATTTTATTGCGGCAACATTGGTTTTAAGCGTTGTGTTTTCAATACTTTTTCCCAAAAAGGAAGTTGCTTAATTTTTAGGGAGCTGCGATTAGAAATCGCAGCTCCCTAAAAATCTAAAACATGAATCCTCCTCACCGGATGTTTCTTAAAATATTGCCCGGTAACTCATTCCAAAATTGCCTTCACCCAAATAGGCCGGAAGTATTGAAGAAGTTGATCCATGTGTTTTTCCGATCTTTGGAATAATCTGATGTCCGTGCGATACTGCAATTTTCCCGCAGGTATAGCCAATGGCAATGGCCAGTGGATAATCGCTGATCCAGTGAACTTCATTGTTCAGCATCGAATAGGCCAACAGTCCCATCAAAGAGTATCCTACAGGTTTAACGAATTTACTGTCCGGAAAATTACCAGCAATGATCGTAATGGTAGCCATTGCTGTAGCCAGATGACCGGATGGGAAAGCATCGTAATTTGATACGCTTTTCTGGTATTTCCCCGGTGCCGGAAACGGATGCCAGGCACCACCGGGCACTCCTCCCGGAATATTTGCCCTGAATGGGCTTTGGCGACCGGTAATGCGTTTTAAAAACTGGGTGGTAAATCCCAGTGCAAAAATTGATTCGGTAATCTGCGAAGCCGTTTGCCGGGCCCGGTAGTCGTTGGTAATTAATCCGTAGCTATAGAAACCACCGGCAAAGAGCATGCTTCCCCAACCTTCCCCCAGATAATAGAATGTCGAATTCAGGTTATCCGGAATTTCCATCGCATTCACGTGAAAATTGCCCAGATCAAATTCGATTAAGGTTTTCGACTTCCGGGCAGGATCGAGGTTGATGTACCGCCCAAATTGCTGAGCTGCGTCAGAAATAGGTTGGTCAACAGTAAGCAGAAGAGCCGTGCCCGCTAATATGAGACCCAGCTTTGGCAAATTCTTTTTTGAAAAAGCAGTTTTCCCCATTTGAAAAATGTCTGTGGGAACATTTTTGGCAAATTGAAATGGTTTTGGCCGAAAGTACAACCTTGTCTGATCCGGTTTGAGATCATAAACCTGTGCCTTTTCAATCCTTACCGTATCACGCTTTATCCGGGTGATCAGGGTGTCTCGTTTTTCTTCTGCGTTTAATTGATTCGAACAAAGAACAATCAGGAAAACAAAAATGGAACTCCGGAAAATGCGGAATACAGTTTCTTTTAATTCCATTTGTCGAGCTTGTTTTTGTATACGTAATTGGCCGACTGATAATAAATGATGGCTTCGTTCTGAATTTCAGGATGAACGGGTTCTATTTTCGTAGTACCGGCAGCAGGATCGATTTGGTAATGTGTAATTCGTTGTTGCGGGCTTAAAATAGTTAAGTGGTTGTTCTTAATGTATCCGAGTTTCTGGTAATTCGAAATAAATGCACGTTCTTCTTCCGGAGCCATTTTTACAATATCTTTTCCGAAGAATTTGCTTTTGTAACTCCAGTTCATAATCCCGAGCAGGGTAGGTGCAACATCAATCTGGCTGCATAATTTATCTATTTTTTCAGGCCTGATTAAACCCGGATTGTAAACGATAAACGGAATCTGATAATCCATAAACGGAAGTTCAGCCTGACCGGCACTTCCGGCGCAATGATCGGCCAGAATGATGAAAATTGTAGAGTTGAACCAGGGTTTCTGCCGCGCTTCCTGAATAAATTCGCCAATGGCAAAATCGCAGTATTTTACACCGCCAGCGCGACTGGTATGCGATGGAATATCAATAACTCCGTCAGGATAGGTAAACGGACGATGGTTCGAAGTGGTCATGATGTGGTTCAGAAATGGTTTTCCACTGGCAAACGATTTGTCGCACTCTTTGAGAGTTCGTTTAAACAAATCCTGATCGCAAACTCCCCAGGTATTTGCAAACGTGATTTCGCTTTCGTCCAGATCATTGCGGTCTACAATTTCGTAACCGTTATTCGAAAAGTAATAATTCATGTTGTCAAAATAGCCGTAGCCACCATAAATGTATTTCAGTTCATAGCCACGTTCTTTGAAGATTTGTCCAACCGAGAACATGTTTTCGTTGTTGGGCCGTTTGATGACGCTTTGTCCGGGTTTTGGCGGAGCGGCCAGAGTTGCAGCTTCCAAACCATAAATGGTGCGGGTTCCAATGGCATACAAATTGGTAAAAAAGAGCGAACTGTCGGCAATGGCATCCAGATTAGGCGTGATTGGGCCAAGTTTACTGCCTTTATAACCAAGAAATTCTCCACTTAAACTTTCAACTTCGATGAACACCACATTGTATTTTTTCTCGTCGCCTGAATTTGAAATTTGTCTTGAAATGTCGAAAGGTTCACTGCTCAGGTATTCACTGTTTTCGCTTTTCAGCAATTCATGTAATTGCCTGAAATTGTCCTCGTTGTTTTGAGTGGTATAGAAAGTCTCATAGTCTAGTTCATTATTCAGGAAAGCAGAAAAAAGCGAGTGAATTCCGTTTTTCGCCAGTTCGTTGTTGTACCGGTTTTTGGAAATTTCAACTGTTGTATTTTTTACGGTCAGAAATGAAACGACCGGTAGTAAAAGCAAACTTAATCCGGTAACAATCCGCGTTTTAGTTGTGCTTTTGCTTTTAAACGAATCAGCCAGATATTGTTTTTTTACTACGAAGTAGGTGAGGGCAATATCTGCGGCCAGTATTCCCGAAATCAAAAGTGGAAGAGGATACGATTCTTTGATGTTTCCTAAAACTTCGGTCGTGTAAACCAGATAATCCACCGCTATAAAGTTATATCTGACGCCAAATTCTTCCCAAAAGAAATATTCCGAAACACCATTGAAAAGCAGGATATAAAAGATGATGAAATAAATCACATAACTGATTCCTTTATAAATTCCTGAATTGAGCACCCGGTCGGGAATAAAAGTGCGGACCAGAACAAATAACACCATAAAATAGCTGAAAGCCACAGTATCCATAAAAAGGCCGGCTCCATAAGACCACAGCAGGTTCAGCGGATTAAGGCTGACTTCGCTGAACGACATGAACAGCAGAACCGTTCTGCTAACCAGCGAAATGGAAATAAATATGAAATAAAGAAGGATAATGCTGCCAAAACGGCCCTGAAGAATTTTTCTCAGATTGATATAATACATTGGAGTGCTGCTAGTTTTTTATGATTAAATTATATTTTGAAACATTTTTATTTTGATTCAGGCAAATATATAATAAATCTGATTGTTTGGACAAAGTGCCTGATCCGGACTGTTCCGGTCAAATTTTTCCGGAGAAGTATTTTTTTACAGGATAAAAAATTATAATGGCTTTTGAATTTTTTGTTAAGACTCTGCCTGATTTACGGGGGATTTTGGCTTTTGTCGGTTTATACAAGTGGATTGATTATATTTGTTACCGCTTCAGGAATTGCTCCTGAAAATCTTTATTAATCACTCACTCAATTACAGCACAATAAAATGGCACAATTTAATTATCAAAAACCATTTCCAATTAAGAAGGATACAACCACGTATCGTTTACTAAGCAAAGACTATGTTTCGACTGTCGAATTTGAAGGTCGTAAAATTCTGAAAGTTGCTCCTGAAGGCCTTGAATTGCTGGCTAAAGAAGCGTTTGCCGATGTTTCATTCTATCTCCGGGCTGCGCACCTGGAAAAACTGGCCAATATTTTAAAGGATCCGGAAGCGACAGACAACGACCGTTTTGTGGCCCATACCATGTTGATGAACCAGGTTGTTTCTGCGGAAGGCGAATTGCCAACCTGTCAGGATACCGGAACTGCCATTGTGATTGGTAAAAAAGGTGAGGATGTTTACACCGGAGTGAACGATGCCGAGTTGCTTTCAAAAGGTATTTTTGAAACCTATCAGGATCGTAACCTTCGTTATTCCCAGGTTGTTGCATTGAATATGTTCGACGAAAAGAATACCGGAACCAATCTTCCGGCCCAAATCGATATTTATGCTGAAAAAGGCAATTCATATGAATTTCTGTTTATCACCAAAGGTGGCGGTTCAGGAAACAAAACCTACCTGTATCAGCAAACCAAATCGCTGCTGACCGAAGAAAATCTTACCAAATTCGTGAAGGAAAAAATTGGCGATCTGGGAACTTCAGCTTGTCCTCCGTATCATTTAGCTCTGGTCATCGGTGGAACTTCAGCTGAATCGACCCTTGCAACGGTAAAAAAAGCATCAGCCGGTTATTACGATCATTTACCAACCGAAGGCAACGAAGGCGGACAAGCTTTTCGTGATCTCGAATGGGAAAAGAAGATTGAGAAAATCTGTCAGGAAAGCGCCATTGGTGCACAGTTTGGCGGTAAATATTTCGTTCACGATGTGAAAGTGGTTCGTTTGCCGCGTCACGCAGCTTCGTGTCCGGTTGGAATTGGAGTAAGTTGTTCGGCCGACCGGAACATTAAGGCAAAAATCACTGAAGATGGTATTTTCCTGGAAGAACTGGAGCGCAATCCGGCCCGTTTCCTTCCTGAAGTAGCTCCTTCGATGCAGGCTGCTGTGGATGTTGATCTGGATCAGCCGATGGAAGACGTTTTGAAAATTTTATCACAATATCCGATCAAAACCCGGTTGAATCTTTCAGGAACATTGATTGTTGCCCGCGATATGGCGCATGCACGGCTGAAAGAAATGCTGGATGCCGGTCAGCCAATGCCTGACTACATGAAAAAATATCCGGTTTACTATGCGGGCCCGGCAAAAACTCCGAAAGGAATGGCCTCCGGAAGTTTTGGACCAACCACTGCCGGACGCATGGACCCATATGTTGATTCATTCATGAGTGCCGGCGGATCGATGATCATGGTTGCCAAAGGAAACCGCACACAGCAAGTTACCGATGCCTGTAAAAAACACGGTGGATTCTATTTGGGATCAATCGGAGGACCAGCTGCAATTCTGGCCAAACAAAGCATCAAATCGGTCGAAATTGTTGATTTTGAAGAACTTGGAATGGAAGCCATCCGCAAAATCAGAATCGAGAATTTCCCTGCATTCATTATTGTTGACGATAAAGGCAACGACTTCTTTAAACAGTTGTAAAAAATATTCCTGTTTGCGTGTGAGGGGGTGATTTAAAGTCACCCCCTCACTTTTTTTAGGACATATGAAATGAACACATCGATGATAAAACTGTTTATCTGCCTGTAAAAAAGAAACCAAAAATTGTTCGGATGAGTGAAGTTGAAAAGAAAAAAATTACCCGCGAAGGTCTTCGCAACGCGTTTCAATTGTACCGCTACCTCAAGCCTTTTCAAAAGGAATACCTGGTTGGTATGGTCTTTTTGCTTGGTTCAACCTTGTCGAGTCTTGCATTTCCAAAATTATTAGGCGAACTGGTGAACTCCGGAAATAAGGAAGCAGCAGCGCACAGCATCAATCAGGTTGCTTTAATGCTGGGAGTGGTACTTTTGCTGCAATCCACGTTTTCCTATTTCAGAATTGTTCTTTTTGTGAATGTGACCGAGAAAACACTGGCATTTTTACGTCAGGATACCTACAATCACCTGATTAAGTTACCATTGAAATTTTTCGATCAGCGTCGGGTAGGAGAGTTGAACAGCCGCATTTCTGCCGATATCATTCTGCTTCAGGAAACATTGACCACAACCCTGGCCGAATTTATCCGTCAAATCATTACGATCATTGGAGGTATTACTTTACTGGCAATTACCTCGCTGAAACTGACCCTTTTTATGTTGGCTGTTTTGCCCGGTATCATGATTCTGGCGCGTTTCTTCGGAAAATTTATCCGGAAATTCTCCAAACAGGTACAAGGTCAGGTTGCCGAATCGAATACCATCGTTGAAGAAACCCTTCAGGGAATACAAAGTGTAAAATCGTATACCAACGAATATTTCGAAATTGCCCGGTACAAAAAGAAAACCCAGGAGATTGCCGAAGTTGGTATTCTCAGCGGAAAATACAAAGGAGCATTTTCTGCCTTCATCGTTTTTGGTTTGTTTGGTGCCCTGGTGGCTGTCATTTGGAAAGGATCGGCCTTGCTGGCGAATGGAGAGCTGGTTGCAGGTGATTTATTTTCGTTTGTAATTTATTCCGCATTTGTGGGTGGAACAATCGGTGGTTTGGCCACTGTTTATACCAGTATTCAGAAATTTATCGGGGCGACTGAGGATTTATTTGGCATTTTCAATGAGCAGGAAGAAGACATTCAGGAAATAAGTCAATTAATTGAAAAAGAACAACTAAAAGGTGCGATTACTTTTTCTGATTTAACTTTCGCCTACCCTTCGCGGCCGGAAGAGGACGTAATTAAACACATCGATGTTCAGATTTTCCCCAATCAGATGGTTGCCCTGGTTGGCGCCAGCGGAGCAGGTAAATCAACCATTGCATCCTTGCTGCTTCGACTTCATGATCCAAATTCAGGGGCAATACTTTTTGATGAAAAGGACAGCCACGAGTTTTCGCTTTCGGCACTTCGAAGCCAGATTGCCCTGGTTCCTCAGGATATTTTCCTGTTTGGCGGAACGATCCGCGAAAATATCTCCTATGGAAATATTGGAGCTACCGATGAAGAAATTACTGCAGCAGCGCTTAAAGCCAATGCGATGGAGTTTATCAATCGTTTCCCCGAAGGACTGGATACGCTGGTTGGAGAGCGCGGTACACAACTTTCTGGAGGTCAGCGTCAACGTATTGCCATTGCCCGTGCTGTTCTGAAAGATCCCAAAATTCTGGTACTGGATGAAGCCACCTCGTCGCTTGACTCAGAATCGGAACGTTTGGTTCAGGATGCCCTGGAAAAACTGATGTCCGGACGAACTTCAGTCGTTATTGCACACCGTTTATCGACTGTTCGAAAAGCAGATCAGATCCTTGTTCTGGATCATGGAAAGCTGGTTGAGAAAGGAACACATGAAGAATTGATCCAGGTACCCAATGGGATTTACCGCAACCTGAGTGATTTACAGTTTAATTTGCATTAACCCGGTTTAACCACAGAGGACACAGATAAAAGGCTAAATTTCATTCCTGGAAATCGCAAATAACTGTACATTTGATTTCATTTTGAAGATTATCTCAGCATCCTTTGTTTAATTCTGTTCTTTCAGTTTCCAAAAATAAAAATATGGATTTAGTAAACCTGCAAAATAACAACATCGGGCTTTTTCTGAATAAAGCTGACATTGTGCGCGAAACAGCCGATCAGATCATGAAAGACTTTGGGATGTTTGGCATCGAAATTACTTTCTCCGGAAACGTTGAAAACGCCTATAATGAATTGCACGGGCAATTAATCAACCAGATTTCGGTATATCTTGATCGCGATTACAGCCGCCTGATGTCGGTTTTGTACCAGGTGGACATTACCGAGCGCGAAATAGCCAAAGCACATCAGGAATTGCCGCATTACAATGATCTGGAAGTTCTGGCGCATCAGGTTATTTTCCGCGATTTGAAAAAAGTGCTTTTCCGGAGATATTATAAATCACAGTCGGAATAAGAAGAAATCTTTAAGCAGGGATTCCATCTCTTTTAAGAAAGATGGAATCCGGAGATTTCTGATAGGGTAATAACTTTATTGAAAATCAGTTATATAAAAAACGTTTAATCTTCTGAGTAGCTGTTTTTTGAAATGGTTCCGGCTGAACCTGTACCATCTGAACCTGAGAGAATTTATTGACCTTCTGATTGATGTAATTTTGAATTTCTTTCATCAGTTCATCCATTTTCTGATCAGCCAGATTAGAACCTTTTTCGACCAATTCTTCATATTTGGTCTGCAATTCTTCCATGTTCAGGTGTACCAAAGCCACAATTCTTCCTTTTTGCTGAACAACCAGCGATTCCAGCACATTCGGATAACTGTTGATGATGGATTCAATGTCTTCCGGATAAATATTTTCACCACTTGCGCCTATGATAATGTTTTTTATCCGGCCCCGGATGTAGAGGTAGTTTTCATTGTCGAAAACACCCAGATCGCCGGTTTTAAACCATCCGTCATGAGTTAATACTTCAGAAGTCAATTCAGGTTCCTTGTAGTACCCTTTCATCACATTTGCGCCACGGGCCCAGATTTCCCCTTCACCGGTTTTCGGATCCGGATTATTGATCTTCAATTCCACGCCGGTAATAGCCGGACCAGTTGACTGAAGTTTGGGCGAACTGGTTTTCATTCCGGCTAAAAGTGGGGCAGTTTCGGTTAATCCATAACCAATGCTGTACGGAAATTTAGCTTCGATTAAAAATTGCTCCACATTCCGGTCGAGTTTTGCACCGCCAATTCCAAAGAATTCGAGTTTCCCGCCGAAGGTTTCAATTAATTTTTTGCCGGCAACCCGGTTTAAAGCCTTCCGGATAAACGGTACTTTATACAATTGCCGGATCGGCCATTTTTTTGTAAAGGTTGGTAGAATTCTATTCCGGTAAATTTTATCAATAATTAACGGAACGGTAAAAATCATGGTTGGTTTTACTTCGAGTAACGCTGGAAGTAGAACCGTTGGGACTGGTTGTTTACCAAGATAATAAACCGAAGAACCACGCAGCATAGGCATCACAAAACCAAGCGTGTTTTCGTAGGTGTGTGAAAGCGGTAAAATCGATAGGAACCGGTCGTTTTCATTAACCGGGCGGACACACAAAGCCTGATTGGCTGTGATGCAAATGTTTTTATGGCTGAGCATAACACCCTTCGATTTGCCGGTTGTTCCTGAAGTGTAGATCAGGGCAGCCAAATCGTCTTCTTCAATGCGATATTCTTTTGAGCTGGTTTGCGATAAATCGAAAACCGGCGTTTGACCTGAAGTTGTGGTCACAGCAAAATCTTCCATTCGAATTCGGTGTTCAAGCGAATTCATTTGGAGAGAATCCAGTTTGACATCCAGTTTTTCCGAAATAAAAATTGCCTTTGTTTCGGAGTGATTGATGATGTTTTCAATCTCGGAAGGCAGGAAATCGGGCAACAATGGAACTGCAATAGCACCCATGAAGGTGATTGCAAAATAGGAAATTCCCCAGTTGGGCATATTTGTTCCCAAAATGGCAATTTTATCTCCCGGCTGAAGGTTTAAATTTTCCAGAAGTTTAATCAAAGAATGAATTTGTTGATTGACTTCGGTGTAATTCATTGGTTTTTGCCCCACCAATGCCAGAGCAGTACGATCCCCGAATTTGTTTACCATCTCGCCAAAGCCGGCAGGAAGGGTAAGTTTGTTTGATTTGTCCATTTAATCTCAGTTAGGTATTCCAAAAGTACAATTATTCATGTATTAACAAACAGCCATTATCGTTCTCTTCGAAAAGAAAAAATGATGAGAACGAATAAGAGAAAAGGTTAAAAAAGCTGAAATAATCAGATTCGGGGAGATTGATTTTCGGTACTCGTGAGATTAAAACTATATTTAGACACCTTTTCAGAAACTCATGATGGTTCGCCGGATAATTTACGTTTTCAGCATTGTTTTGTTCTGTTTTTCAGCTTTGGCGCAGCAGAAATTTACACTCAGCGGAACAATTTCGGATGCATCAGCCGGCGAAAATCTGGCTGGTGCAATTCTCTCATTTCAACCATCAAATTACCATGCAGCCTGCAACAATTATGGTTTTTATTCAATTACAATTCCTGAAGGTGATTATCAGTTATCTGTCAGGCACATTGGATATAATGATCAGTCAATTCAGGTAAAACTTCATTCCAATCAGGTTCTTAATATTAAGCTGGATCCGGCTAATTATGAACTGGAAAACATTGAAGTGCGGGGTGCCCGACCAAATCAAAATATCCGATCACTTGAAATGGGCAGTCTCCGGATTGATCCGAAGCAGGTTGAAAATATTCCGGTTTTGTTTGGCGAACGCGATCTGATCAAAACCCTTCAGCTGATGCCGGGAGTAAAAGCAGCAGGCGAAGGGAATACCGGTTACTATGTGCGTGGCGGAGGAATCGATCAGAACCTGATATTGCTTGATGAAGCTCCTGTGTACAACGCCTCACATTTACTTGGTTTTTTTTCGGTTTTCAATTCGGAAGCCATTCGAGATGCCAATCTGCTAAAAGGCGCCATTCCGGCTGAATATGGGGGCCGGGCTTCGTCGGTGCTGGATATCCGCATGAAAGAGGGAAATAAAAGTGATTATCAGACTTCAGGCAATGTAGGATTGATTTCTTCCAATCTAAGTTTTGAAGGACCAATAAAGGAAGATGTGAGTTCGTTTATGCTCAGCGCACGGCGTACCTATGCTGATTTATTTCTGAATATTGCACCAGATAAGGATATTCGAGATGCTCAGCTGTATTTTTATGACCTAAATTTAAAGACCAATTTTAAGCTGAATGAGAACAGCCGGATATATATATCAGGATATCTGGGCCGGGATAAATTCAGAATGGACAATGAATTTGGTTTTGACTGGGGGAGTAAAACTTCAACAATCCGGCTTAACTATACATTCAGTGAAAAGCTCTTTTCGAACAGTTCGTTTATTTTCAGCAATTATGCCTACAAGATTGATATATTGGGAAATAGCGATGTGATTCTTGGTTCACGCATACGGGATTTTAACCTGAAACAGGATTTTAGCTGGTATCTGAATGCTACGAACACCCTGAAATTTGGATTCAATGTAATTGCCCATAAAATTGTTCCCGGCGAAATCGAAGCTGCCCCCGGAAGTTTGTATAATTCACTTGCAGTCAGGCCCAGAAGAGCCATCGAGTCAGCAGCTTATATTTCCAATAGTCAGACAGTTCAATCCAGATTGAAATTGTATTACGGATTGCGTTTTGCCTATTTCACCAATGTCGGTCCAGGCAATTTTTATCGTTTCGACGAAAGTGGAAACCTGATTCAATCGCTTGGTTACGAGAATTTTAAACTGGTCAAAACTCAGGGAGGAATTGAGCCAAGACTGGCAGTCAATTACCAATTGGGAGCCCAAAGTGCGGTAAAAGCTTCCTACAACCGGATTCATCAGTTCATTCATTTGCTCAGCAATTCAACTTCGACCACTCCAACAGACGTTTGGTTGCCCAGCAGCGACAATGTGAAGCCACAGATTGCAGACCAGTTGTCGGCAGGCTATTTCAGGAACAGCAAGGATAATAAATACGAGGCATCGGTTGAAATGTATTACAAAGACCTGAAAAATCAGATCGAATATAAAAATGGAGCGAACCTGATTTTTAATTCCACGGTTGAAGCTGAGCTGGTATATGGCCGTGGCTGGGCTTATGGAGCCGAATTTTTACTCCGGAAAAACATGGGTAACCTGACCGGTTGGTTCGGATACACCTGGTCGAAAACCATGCGTCAGTTTGATCAGATTAACAACGGAAATCCGTTTCCCGCCCGGCAGGACAGGCGGCACGATCTTTCGCTGGTTGGAATGTATGATTTGAGCCGTAAACTTAAAATATCGGCAACCTGGGTGTACAACACCGGAAATGCAGTAACTTTCCCAAACGGAAAATATATTATTGACGGAATGACGGTAGGGTATTACACCCAGCGAAACGGATACAGGATGCCAGACTATCATCGTCTGGATTTGGGATTAACCTGGATCAGAAAACAAACAGCAAAGTTCGAATCGAGCTGGAATTTTTCGGTTTACAATGCCTATGGGCGTGAAAATGCTTATTTTATCTCGTTCAGGCAAAGTGAAGAAAATCCGGAAGTGACACAGGCGGTTCAGGTTTCGTTATTTAAAATCATACCTTCAATAAGTTATAAGTTTAAATTCAAGTAAAAATTGAAGAATACAAAATACATATCAATCCTGGCAATCTTTCTGCTTTTCCTGAGTTCCTGCGAAAAAGTGATCGAAATTGATCTGTCAGACGCCGCTGAAGCAATCGTGATTGAAGCAACAATGACTTCAGATAAACTGCCTTTTATTGTTTTGATTTCGAAAACATCACCCTATTTCGGTTCTCAATCCGGTAATCCGATTTCCGGAGCAATAGTAAGTGTGAGAGCAGAGGGCGGTAAACCCAAATATTTCAGCGAAAAAGAGCCGGGAATTTATATCCTGGATAAAAATGTTGCAATTACCGGGTATTGGTATGTTGTTGATGTTGAATATGAGGGAATTACATATTCTGCCCGTTCTTATCTGAATGAAGTGGTCCCGATTGTCGACCTTGGATTTTCGTATTTCGACGGACTTGGATTTTTTGACAATGGTTATAATGTAAGTTGCTACATCAGGGAGCCGGCAGATCAGGAGAACTATTATCGGCTGAAATACTATGTCAATGGAGTCGAATCGAATACAAATGGTGAAATATCTTTGTATACCGATAAATTGATCAATGGAAAGGAAATCGGACTTGGACAAAGAACGCTTGCTTTTGAGGAGTCGGATACCTTAACGGTTGAATTGCAATCGATTGATCAGGCTGCCTACGACTATTTTTCAACTCTCGAAAACATCACCCGTTCCGACTGGCAACAAAATGCGGCTCCAGCAAATCCGGTAAGCAATTTCAACAACGGGGCTTTGGGGTACTTTTCTGCCTATTCTTATTCCAGAAAAACCGTTTTCATAAAAAACTACATCAAAAAATAGCCGTGTTAATATTTCCTGATCTTACTCTTTTGCAGTAACAACTGCAGCATTTCCAACAATTCTTTTGTGGTAGTTTCTGGGCGATAATCCGATCTTCTTCTGAAAGTCTTTCGAAAAATAATACGGATCGGAATAACCCATCATAAACGAAATCTCCTTGATTTTAAACTTGCTGAAATCCAGATATTCGCAGGCTTTGCTGATTTTCAGGTGCGAAAAGTAGCTTAACGGACTGTACCCTGTGTTTTTCCTGAAAATGGTGGTGAGGTACGATGGTGAATAGCCAGCCTCTTCAGCTAATTCATTTAGTGTAAGTTTTTTATCCAGATTCTGATCCATGAATTGTATGGCACGGATTATCCCCGGGTTTTGTTCTTCCAGCAAATCGTCGCTGGTTTTACTGGTATAAATAGACGTGGCCAGCAAGTGTCCAAAAGTCAGGTTGATGTATTTGTAGTTCGCGTTATCAAATCCCTTGGTGAGGTTATTGAAAAGCTTATCGAACAGCATGATCCGGTTGGCGATCATGTTGTTCACCGAAGGAATGAGATCACGAACAACGGTAAAATCTTTCTCCATGATTTTACTTCTTTCACCATTAAATTTGCAGGTATAAAAAATAGAAGGATCGGCATTCCCAGTTTGTATCTTGAAGATAAATCCTTCAGGAATAATACAATACTGGTTTTGACTGAAAGGAACCATATCGTTGGCAATTTGCAGGATACCGCCACCTTTTGTACAAAAAATCAGAAGATGATTATCTAGTTTGATGTTTTCGGACCAAAGCATTTCCTTTTTGATCAGAATTTCGGACAGTTCGCAGAGATACAGGTCTTTCGTGAGTGGGTCCTGTTGTTGTTCGGGAACGATATAAGCAGGAATTGTAAAAAATCTCTTTTTGATGAACATGGTAAATAGTTTAGCGATTCAAAAAAAAGTAATATTTTACATCTTTATCAAAGAAAATACTATTTTTCGCTAATTTACAAGCCAATACATTTGAGTACTTAAATTTCAAAAACTAATCTGGTATGAGCGATTTATTGCAAAAACTGTCTGAATGCATTGAATTCGGAAAAATAAATATGGCTTCACCTTATCCGCCACAGATGAAAGGGATGGAAGGCGCCGATGAAATTACCCGTAAAGCTTTGGAAGAAGGAATAAATCCTCAGGATGTACTCTCGAAAGGATTGATGCCCGGAATGGAGCGTATAGGCGTCAAATTCCGCGAAAACAAGGTGTTTGTTCCCCAGGTCTTGATGTCGGCAAAAGCAATGAGTACTTCCATGCTGCATTTAAAACCACATTTTTTGTCCGGAGCTGCCAAACAAAAGGGAACTTTTATAATCGGAACCGTTCAGGGCGATTTGCACGACATAGGCAAGAATCTGGTTAGCATGATGGTTGAAGGCAATGGTTACAAGGTGATTGATCTTGGTACCGACGTTAATTCAGAAAAGTTTATTGCTGCTGCAAAAGAGAATCCGGATGCAGTCGTGGGTCTTTCAGCATTGCTTACCACCACCATGGCGAGTATGGAGAAAATTACCAAAGACATCAAGGAAGCCATGCCCGGAACCGTCGTTGCAATTGGAGGTGCGCCCGTGAATTACGAATTCTGCGAGAAAATTGGCGCTGACAATTACTCTCCGGATCCGCAGGGTATTGTCGAATTTCTGAATGCCAGATCGGCATGATCATTTCCATCCAGGTTTAAAGAGCCGGAAAGGACACTTCAGATTTAGGTTCAACTAAATTTTTCATTGGAAAATTTACTTTAGGATCCTGCAGACATGCAGGGCTCCGGATGTTGTATTGCCTTTGTTTATCCGGAAGAAACAAATTATAATAATTAGAAATCAAATCATTACAAGATAAACCAACATTATACAAGGTCTTTCATTAATTAAACAGGCCATGAATCTTGAACAGGTGGAACGAATTACATGGGTTCCGTTTGTCGGCGTACATGGTGGATATTTGGTCAGTATCTTCAGGATGTTGCCCGGAAACTGGACAAAAAGGAAAATAAGCTGAATATCCTGAACATGTGCGACTACGGACAATCCGATAAAGTTATTGTCGATATCGGTACACTCGATTCAGAGTCCTGTACACCCTGTCAGTACATGGTTGAAGCGGTAAAGCGTGTGGCTCCGCATTTTGAAGGTGTGGTTGAATGGTGGGGGCATCCGATAAAATAGATGGAAGCAGTTTCGTTCATATCGTCGCTCATGGTAAAAAATATTCCCACGATTTGTATTGATGAAAAAATCGTATTTGTTTCGCAAATTCCACCTCAAAATCAACTAATTGAAGCCATTCAGACGCGTATAAATGAGAAATTAAGCCTGAAAATTAAATCGAAACGCAGCGAAATTCTTATTTTGGGTGAAACTGAAGCGGAATGCAAAGAGGTGAATAAACGCGTAAAACGCGCCATTGCCGAACTAGGAAAGTCGACACCAGTTTCAGTGATTACAGATAAACAGCAAATGGCTTCGTTTGGAGTGCGAAAAGGCCCGGCAGTCGTTATCGTGAACTATAAACTAAAATCCGAAGTTATCCTTCCATCCATTGAAGTGATCAAGGAATGGATCATGGAGATTAATGAAATTGGATATTTGATTCTTCAAAACAATTAACTTTAGGCTTCAATTGCTAAAATCACTTTAATCATTATGAGCAAATTAATTCAGGAAATACAAAAAGGGCGGGTTCTTGTTTCCGACGGGGCATGGGGCACCTTTCTCCAGAAAAAAGGTTTAAAACCGGGCGAATGTCCGGAAGAATGGAATATTTCACATCCGGAAGATGTGTTGGATATCGCTCAAAGTTACATCAGTGCCGGCGCCGATATGGTTGAAACAAACAGTTTTGGAGGAAGTCGGTATAAACTGGAAGGATATGGTCTTCAGGATCAGGTTTTTGAGTTGAATAAAGCTGCTGCTGAAATCAGCAGAAAAGCTGCCGGACCCGATCATTTTGTGTTGGGATCGGTGGGGCCAACCGGGAAATTGCTCCTCATGGAAGAAGTGACCGAAGCTGAATTGTACGAAGCTTTTAAGGAACAGTGCCAGGCGCTTGAGGCCGGAGGGGCCGATGCCATTGTGATCGAAACGATGACCGATCTGGAAGAAGCCCGGATTGCAGTGCGTGCAGCTAAGGAAAATACTTCATGCGATGTGATTTGCACAATGACTTTTGATAAAATCCTGACTGGTGAATTTCGTACCATGATGGGGATTTCGCCAACCGAAATGACCAACGCACTGGTTGAAGCCGGAGCCTCGGTGATCGGTGCGAATTGCGGAAACGGAATTGCCGACATGATTGGTATTGTCAAGGAAATCAGACAAATAAATCCTGATGTTCCGGTACTGATTCATGCCAATGCCGGATTGCCGCATTATTGTGACGGGGAAACCACTTTTCCTGAAACTCCGGAAGAAATGTCGGGCAGGGTCAGGGAGATTGTCGAAGCAGGAGCAAATATAATCGGTGGCTGCTGCGGTACGACACCCGATCATATCTGCGAAGTTCACCACGTTGTAAAATCCCTGTAATTAAATGACTTCGATTCCTCTTCAGTTGGTAACCGGTTTTTTAGGAAGTGGAAAAACCACTTTCCTGAAAAATTATCTGAAAGAATTTTCCGGTTCCAGGAAGATTGGAATTATTCAGAATGAATTTTCTGAAACCAATGTTGACAGTCTTGAATTGAAGCATGAAAATGCCGGGTTCAGAATTCTTGAGGTGAATAACGGGTCGGTTTTCTGTGTTTGTCTGCTCGATAGTTTTGTCGGTTCGCTGGCAGCTTTTATCGACGAAATTCAATCCGATGAACTGATCATGGAAGCTTCAGGAGTGTCTGATCCACTCAGCATTGGTCAGATTCTTCAGTCACCAGACCTGAGACAAAAGGTTTATCTCAATCGGGTTTGGTGCCGGGTTGATTCGGTGAATTTTCTCAAAATTTCAAGGCTGCAAACCCGGGTAAATCATCAGATCCGGATTGCCGATCTGGTCATCAAAAATAAGTCAGATATTGCTGATCTGCAAAGTGATGAACTACGTCAGTTAATTCATAAATTGAATCCATTTGCATTCCTTGTATTTACTTCGTATGCCAAAATTGAATTTGCTAAGTACAAGCC
>JBASYJ010000193.1:0-12894 GCA_049277435.1 Prolixibacteraceae bacterium | reverse complement strand
GATGCCTGACATGAAAGCCACAGTATTCTTTCAGAATGCAGGCAAAAAACAACTTCTGCTTAAATTTGCTAAACTCCGGATAATTAGTTAGTTTTGCAAATCGATTTCTATTTAAACCGGTTTTTAGAGCATTCTTTTGCAGGTAAAACTATTTTAATTTAATTTGCACTAAATTCATCTTCATCCTGATTATCCGCACCAATTACCTTATTGAGATAACAGCCTGATTTTTTAAGATTAACTTTATTTATTTTAATGGATTATAATTCTAGCCGTAGTAAGTTGGCCATACCTGAGTATGGACGGAACTTGCAAAATATGGTCAATCACATCATGACCATTGAAGACCGTGATGAGCGCAACAGGGCCGCACGAACTGTTATTGATATCATGGGTGCCATGTATCCCTACCTGAGAGATGTCAGCGATTTCAAGCACAAACTATGGGATCATCTTGCCATTATGGCAAATTTTCAGTTAGATATCGATTATCCATATACTCCCCCTTCTCCCGAATTTTTCAATACACCGCCAAAACGGATTCCATATGATAACAACAAAATCAAATATCGTCATTACGGGAAGACAATCGAATTCTTAATCGAAAAAGCAGCGGTTTACGAGGATGAAAAAGAACGTGAATTATTAATTAAACTGATTGCCAATCACATGAAAAAAAGCTATGTGGTGTGGAACAAAGATTCGGTGACCGATGACAAAATTCTGGAAGACATTGAGGAACTTTCAAAAGGAAAAATCAAATGCACAGACATCACCTTAACTGAAACCAAGGATATTTTATACCGATCGAAAAAAAGACAAAACACGGGTGGCGGAAATCAGGGCCGGAAGTTTCAGAAACAGGACGATCGCAAACAACAACGTTAATCTTTCCTGAAATATAATTCACAGATCAGAAACAATCAGGTATAAAATACGAGGATGGCAACTTTTAAAATCGAGGGTGGCACCCGGCTACATGGCGATATCTATCCGCAGGGAGCAAAAAATGAAGCACTCCAGGTAATTTGTGCTGTTTTACTGACTTCCGGAAAAGTACAGATTACCAACATTCCTGAAATACGGGATGTGATCAAATTAATCGAAATTCTTAATGAACTTGGAGTTAAAACAGAACGGATCAGCAAAGGAAATTACATTTTTCAGGCCGACCAGATCAAACTCGACTACCTGAAAACTGAAGTCTTTGCCGTTAAAGCTGCCAGTCTTCGTGGTTCAATCATGATTCTTGGGCCACTTTTGGCCCGATTCGGAATCGGATATATTCCGCAACCCGGTGGCGATAAAATTGGCCGGCGACGACTGGATACCCATTTTACCGGACTACAAAAACTTGGTGCAAGTTTCAACTATAATTCGGCTCAAAGTTTCTACAGTGTAGAAGCAAAAAAACTTACCGGAACCTACATGCTGCTCGACGAAGCATCGGTGACCGGAACTGCCAACATGGTCATGGCAGCCTCGATGGCTGAAGGAACCACAACCATTTACAATGCTGCCTGCGAGCCATACGTTCAGCAACTTTGCCGGATGCTGGTTTCGATGGGTGCGGTGATCAGCGGAATCGGCTCCAATTTGCTAACCATCGAAGGAGTTACTTCCCTGAACGGTTGTACGCACCAGATTCTTCCCGACATGATTGAAGTCGGGAGTTTTATCGGAATGGCAGCAATGACCAATTCTGAAATTACCATCCGGAATGCAGGCATCAAACATCTGGGAATCATCACCGAACAATTTAAACGCCTCGGAATCACCATCGAAGAACGCAACGACGATTTATATATTCCGGCACATGAGCATTACGAAATTGAAACCTTCATCGATGGTTCGATCATGAACATTGCCGATGCTCCCTGGCCGGGTTTAACTCCCGACCTGCTGAGTATCTTTCTGATTGTTGCCACTCAGGCCAAAGGAAGTGTGCTGATCCATCAAAAAATGTTTGAAAGCCGCCTGTTCTTTGTCGATAAAATCATCGATATGGGCGCTCAGATCATTCTTTGTGATCCGCACCGCGCGACTGTAATCGGGCTCGACCGAAAATATCAGCTTCGGGCTACAAACATGAGTTCGCCCGACATCCGGGCTGGAGTTGCTTTGCTTATCGCAGCCCTTTCGGCTGAGGGAACCAGCAGAATTTCGAACATCGAACAGATCGACCGTGGATATGAAAATATTGATCTCCGGCTAAATGCACTGGGTGCCAAAATAACACGAATCGATTAATCCTTTGATTTATTCTCCGGAAATCAGTAAAATTATTCCTGTTAATAATTCATAACGCGACTGGTTGGTTTCAGATTTCCTGATCCAAATTATTATATTTGCCAGCAGTTCAAGGATTAACCACTGAAAGAATTAAATATGAAGTTGAAAATCACATCCGTTTTTGCCATTTTATTTCTACTGGCAACATTTGTTCAGGCTGCCGATACAAAAACGAGCACCAAAGAACCAAGCATAGGTTTAAACATTGGGAACAAAGCTCCCGAAATAGCTGAAAAATCGGCCAAAGGCAAAGAGATAAAACTTTCGTCACTGCAAGGGAAACTCGTTTTAATCGATTTCTGGGCTTCGTGGTGTGGACCATGTCGCCGGGAAAACCCAGCAGTTGTTTCCACTTATGAAAAATATAAAGATGCCAGTTTTAAGAATGGCAAAGGATTTACCATTTACAGTATTTCTCTTGATAAAGACAAAGCATCCTGGGAAAATGCCATTAAAGCAGACAATCTGGTTTGGGAAAACCATGTCAGTGATTTACAGGGATGGAATGCAAAATTTGCCGAAATTTACGGAGTCCGCAGTATTCCATCGAACTTCCTGATCGACGGAAATGGAGTCATTATTGACAAGAACCTCAGGGGACCAGGACTCGAAGAAGCGATTAAAAAATTATTAAAATAATCAGATGTAAAATATTGGGAAGGGCAGTTCGGATAACCGGGCTGCCCTTTTGTATTTCCTGAATTCGCCCAGTTCTTTCTGAAGATTTTCAAAATGAAACTATCCTAAAAATGCTTGTGTCAGTATATCCGGTTCGAACTTTGTCAGTTATCAATTATTTAAAATGCCAATTTGTCAAATCTAAGTCAATGGCAGTATATTTGCAGACCGAAAACGAAATTTAAAAATTCAGATCGAATGACAACAGATAGAGCAAAAATTAACGAAGAAATGGAAAATGCAACTTCGGATCCAACTGCTGTGCAGGATGAAGTTGAAGGCAAAAAAAAGGAAACAAAAAAAGAAAAAACACATCATAAGTCAAAAACTGAAGAACAACTTGAGAAATCGGAAGCTGAACTTCTTGAGTTAAAAGACAAGCACATCCGTCTGCAGGCTGAATTTGACAATTACCGCAAACGCACTTTAAAAGAACGGATGGAGCTTTTGAAATCAGCTGGCGAGAGTGTTCTGATTGGCATTTTACCTGTCATTGACGACTTTGACCGTGCCATGCAGATGTTAAATATTTCGGAAGAAGAAAACCATGTAAAAGATGGTGTTAACCTGATTTACAACAAATTTCAGGAATTTCTGAAACAAAACGGGATCAGGGAAATCGAAGCCAAAGAAAAGGATTTTGATACTGATTTGCACGAAGCAATTACGAAAATACCTGCACCCACCGAAGAGCTAAAAGGTAAAATTGTTGATGTTGTACAGAAAGGTTATTACCTGAATGACAAAGTAATACGGTTCTCAAAAGTAGTTATTGGCGAATAAGCCAGATATATTTATTTGATCAAAATGACAAAACGCGATTTTTACGAAATTCTGGGAGTTAGCAAAACTGCGACTGCTGATGAAATAAAGAAGGCCTACCGGCAAAAAGCAATTCAGTTTCACCCCGATAAAAATCCGGGGAACAAGGAAGCTGAAGAAAAATTCAAGGAAGCTGCCGAAGCCTACGAAATATTGAGCAGTCCTGAAAAACGCCAGAAATACGATCAGTTCGGTCATTCAGGAATGAATGGAAATGCCGGATTTGGCGGCCACGACATGTCGATGGATGATATTTTTTCGATGTTTGGAGATGTATTTGGCGGTGGTGGTTTTGGCGGATTCGGTGGTTTTGGCGGCGGATCGCGTAGTCGTGGTCCAAGACAGCACCGGGGCTCCGATCTTCGTGTAAAAGTCACACTTAATCTTGCCGAGGTATTAAACGGTGTTGAGAAAAAACTCAAGGTAAAAAAATATGTTCCCTGTACGCATTGCTCCGGTTCGGGAGCGCAAGGAGGTTCATCTTATTCAACCTGTTCAACCTGTCGCGGATCGGGTCATGTAACCCGTATTCAGAATACCTTGCTCGGTCAGATGCAAACCAGTTCAACCTGTCCAAGCTGTAATGGCGAAGGCCAGATTATCACCAACAAATGTGTGCATTGCCAGGGCGAAGGTGTAGTTCGTGAAGAAGAAGTCATTTCAATTAAAATTCCTGCAGGAGTTGGCGAAGGAATGCAACTCAATGTTTCAGGAAAAGGAAATGCAGGACGCAGAAACGGAGTGAATGGCGACTTGTTTGTCGTGATTCAGGAAGAAGAACATCCGGAGCTTATCCGTGATGGCAATAATTTACTTTACAATCTTTTTGTCACTTTCCCTGAAATCACCCTTGGCACGACCAAAGAAATTCCAACGGTTGACAGCAAGGTGAAAGTAAAAATCGAAGCAGGAACTCAGCCTGAAAAAACACTGCGTTTACGTGGAAAAGGGTTGCCTGATGTAAACGGCTACGGAAAAGGTGATTTGCTGGTCCGTGTGCATGTCTGGATTCCCAAAAAAGTAAATGCCGAAGAACGCAAATTACTCGAAAAATTACAAACATCGGCAAACTTTATTGATGGCCCTGATCAGGCTGACCGCAACTTTTTTGAAAAAATGAGAGATATTTTTGATTAAACAAATTTATACCTATTAGATAAAAAACTGCCGGAAGATTGAAAAGCTCAACTCTTCCGGCAGTTATTATTTTGTGTAAACCGGCCCTGATAAATTACAATTCTTGCAGCCCGAAGTATAAATGATCAGCTATTCATAGATTTTCAAAGTATCCAGCGCTGCTTTATACTTCCTTGCATTCTCGTTATGTGCCGATAAGGTTTTCGCAAAATTGTGATAACCCGAAAAATCTTCCCTTGCACACATAAACAGATACGGCGTTTTTGCAGCATTCAGAACGGCATCGATACTGGATATCTCCGGAAAATTAATTGGACCCGGTGGCAATCCCGGATGCAGGTAGGTATTGTAAGGTGACTCAAATGCAAGATGACTGTTCAGTACCCTCTTGATACGAAAATTACCCAAAGCAAATTTTACCGTTGGATCAGCCTGAAGAGGCATTCCTTTCCGGATCCGGTTCAGGTATAAACCTGCTACGATAGGTTTTTCGTCCTTTTTATTGGTTTCTTCCTGAACGATTGATGCCAAGGTCATCACTTCTTCACGGGTAAGCCCCAGGTCCCTGGCCTTTTGCACCCGGTCCTTATTCCAGAACCGACGGTATTCCATCGACATTCGTTCCAAAAACTGATCGGCTGTAGTTGTCCAGTAAAATTCGTAAGTATTTGGGATAAACATACAATGGAAGGTATATTGATTAAATCCAAACTTTGACTGAACTTCAGGATCGTTAAATTTATGTAGCAGTTCAAGCGAATCTGGCTGGATGTATTTTGAAATATCACCAGCTAATTCCTCAATAAAACGAAGATTATTAAAAGTTACTTTAACAGGTTGCTGGTTACCCGACTTCAGCATATTCAAAATTTCGTTTGTAGTTAAACCTTTGTCGAGCAGGTACTTTCCGGATTTAATCGAACTGGCATATTTTTTTCGTTTAGCAACCCAGTTAAAAGCTTTGTAGTTGATGATGATATTATGCTTTTTCAAGCTGTCAACCACCTGCTCATAAGTGGCACCTTTCGGAATTTTAATGCTTCCCGGAGTTTGAATATTCTCATCGAAAATATACCGGTAGATCTGGTATCCTCGAAATCCTGTAGCAGAAATAGCAATCACAAAAACCAGAATTATCCATTTATTCAGACGGGGAAACAACATAAGTTTACTTTTCTTTACAACATCCATAAAGATTGGTTTTTTTGCTAAAAATAATCATTTCATTTAAAGCAAACAGATTAAGTACAAATTTTCACCTGAACAGATTTTAATGAAATCGAATAGCTTGAATTAATGCTGATTACAAATCAAAACAAACAAATGGCAAGTCTCTTAATTACAAAAAAAAACCAACCGATACATAATTCCTGAAATTTAAAATCCCTAAATCTGCCCATTTGAGCGAATTGTAACCTTTTTCTTAATTTCGGGTTGAATGATAAATTGCCAGTCCTTGTTTGTTCTAAATTGCGTATTTTCGCGCTGGAATAAACATGAAATCAAATCTTCAGATTATGCATCGGGTTAATTTAGCTGAAAACATTTACTATCTTGGAGTTAACGACAGACGTACTCAACTTTTCGAAAATCTTTGGCCAATTCCGAATGGTGTTTCCTATAATTCATATTTAATTGTTGACGAAAGAATAGCACTCATTGATACTGTCGAACGTACGTTTATCGATGAATACCTGGAACAAATCGACGAATTAACAGAAGGTCGTCCGGTTGATTATTTAATTATCAACCACATGGAACCCGATCATTCAGGAGCGCTAAGAGCTGTTGTAGCCAAATACCCAAACATCACCCTTGTCGGAAACAAAAAGACTTTCGATATGGTGACTAACTATTATAAAACAACCAGTAACATTCTCGAAGTTTACGATGATTCGGAATTACCGCTCGGTAAACATCGTCTATCGTTTAATACCATTCCGATGGTGCACTGGCCTGAAACAATGGTTACTTTCGAAACAACCCGGAAAATCCTCTTTACCGGCGATGCATTTGGTTCTTTTGGCACACTCGACGGCGGTGTTTTCGACGATGAGATCAATCTTTCTTTTTATGAGGAAGATCTGATGAGATATTTTACCAATATTGTTGGTAAATATTGCCCGCACACGCAGCGCGCATTGAAAAAAGTATATACTCTGGATGTCCAGATGCTGGCTGCCACACATGGTCCGATCTGGAGATCTAATCCGAAATATATTCTGGACAAATATGAAAAATGGAGCAGTTACACCACCGATCCTGGAGCAGTAATTGTTTATGGATCGATGTATGGAAATACTGCAAAAATGGCTGACACCATTGCACGTCAACTCGCCGTTCGGGGTATTAAAAACATTCGTGTTTACGACGCATCAAAGACTCACGCTTCATACATCATCAGCGATATATTTAAATACAAAGCCTTTATCGTTGGAAGTGCAGCCTACAACAATGAACTCTTCCCTTCGGTGGAAACCCTGCTGACCAAGATCGAACACATGGGAATCAAAAACCATTTGCTTGGAATTTTTGGATCGTTTGGCTGGAATGGTGGCGGAGTTAAAAATCTGCAGGTTTTTGCTGAAAAAATTAAATGGGATTTGGTTTATGAGCCGGTTGAAGAAAAAGGTACCCTCAAACAAGCCAAATTCGAACAGTGTATCGAACTGGCCAATGCCATGGCCGATCGCTTGTTAAATGATTAATTGAAACATTATTCATACAAACTCAGGATTTCATATTTTATGAAATCCTTTTTTATTGCCCGGCTGTCTTTTCCCTACAAATTTTGTGAATAACTTATTTGGTTTTCAGGCTAAAATACGGGCCAGGAAAATATCTTTGCAGATCAAAAAAAATTAAACTATGCAAACTTGGTTCGAATGTAAAGTAAAATATGTAAAAGTTGACGATGACGGTCGTGAGCGTAAAGTAAGTGAAGCATACCTGGTTGATGCGGTTACTTTTACTGACGCTGAAACACGGATTATTCAGCAACTGCAGACCATGGTACGTGGTGAGTTTATTATCGACAACATTAAAAAATCAAACATCATCGAGATCTTTCCGCACGAAGAAGGTGAATGGTGGTACAAGGCAAAAATTGCGATTGTCACCATCGACGAAAACGCCGGAAAAGAAAAGAAAATCAACAATTATTTTCTGGTTGCTGCCGACGATATCAAACAGGCACTTCAACGCCTCGAAGAAGGATTGTCGTACGTTCTGGTACCTTATCAGACTACTTCTATCGCAGTTTGCAACATCATCGATGTGTTTCCGTATTTCGAGGATAATGTAAACAAACCTATCCCATCGAACCTGAAACCTCTGAAAGAAGTAACTAAACCTCAGGTTTTCGAAGACGATGATCTGGATGTGGTTTATTCGGCTGACGACGAGGACGAAGAACTGGAAGAAGAGGAAATTGACGATCAGGAATAGTTTTCGGATAAACTTTTGCTGGATTGGATAAAAAAGATCATTACTGAAGCCTGGTTCATTCAGCCTGTCAGCAATGATCTTTTTATTTTAGAAACAAGAAGCTTAAACTGCTTTAAGAGCCGATTTCTTTAATCCGATCATAACTTTGTAAAAATTGAATTTGTCGCGTTGCAATGGATCAAATTCATAATACGCATTGGCAATGCGGCAGATATCTTTCACTTCGGAATAAATCGCATTAATTTCACGTTTAAGTTCAGCGCCCAATTGTTCTTTACCCAAAGCGATATCAAAACAATTTTTCAGTTCCACCAATTTCTTTCGGTACGACATCAGCCGATCAACCAGTACCGGATTGATGCCACGGGCAAGAATAATCTGCTGCATTTCCGGAGTCATATTTCTTCGGAATGTAGCCATCATTTTATACAAACTGAAGTGATCACCGTTTTTTGCGTCACTGTAATAGTCAACATACCCCAATTCCTCGAAAGCTCTGTTCAGAAAATCTTTGTCATGACGAAAATCAACCTTAAGCTCAGCGCGGAAAATCGAGACATCTTTTAGTGCAGCAATCATCAGATCATAAAACTGACTGTGTTTTTCGAGATGATCCATGAGTGATTCCTGTGTAAAATACTGATTCATGATCTGTTCAATCCTTACTTTCAGATTATCAGCATAACCAGGCGTCCAATTTCGCCGGATGGAGGAGAGTTCGTAAATGTTCTCGCTAAACGACTGAGCGATTTTTCTGCAAGTCAGTATAGTTGCAGTTCCGGTTAAACATGTGGTTATGACATTCATAATTGTAAGTTTAAAATATTGGGATCAACAAGAAAATTTACTGATAAATTTCGTCAAATAACATGTCTAATAACTTAATTTCCAGATTTATGTTGAAGAAAATAAATTAATAAGAAAAGCCCGGAATAATTCTGAAAACTTCTTTTCGGGCATAAAAACCATTCCATTCAGGAAAAGTTAAGGCATAAAAAACCCTGACTCGATAATCTCAAATCAGGGTTAAATTGTATTGGTACAACAGGTTTAAAGCATTAGGCGTTTTTCGCCGATCTTTTACGCTCGTGTTCTTTCAGATTTATTTTACGCATCCGAATTGAAAGCGGGGTAACTTCAACCAACTCATCGTCTTTAATGTATTCCAGGGCTTCTTCCAGACTGAATTTAATTGGCGTAATCATCCGGGCTTTATCGTCCGAACCAGAAGCACGCATGTTGGTCAGTTTCTTTGGTTTGGTCACGTTGATGGTCAGATCGTCGGCACGAGAATTTTCACCAATAACCTGTCCTTCATAGATTTCCTGCTGCGGATCAATAAAGAACGATCCACGGTCCTGAAGTTTGTTAATTGAATAGGCGAATGCGGTACCTGTTTCAAGTGCAATCAGCGAACCGTTATTCCGGCTATCAATAGCACCTTTATAGGGTTGATATTCAATAAAACGGTGGTTCATAACCGCTTCACCGGCGGTTGCAGTCAACATGTTGGTACGCATTCCAATGATCCCGCGAGAAGGAATTAAAAATTCAAGGTGAATACGGTCGCCTTTGCGTTCCATATTTTGCATTTCACCCTTTCGCATCGAAGCCATCTCAACCACTTTTCCTGAATATTCATCCGGAACGTCGACATGCATTTCTTCAATCGGTTCACATCTTTCGCCGTCAATTTCTTTATACAATACCTGAGGCTGTCCAACCTGGAGTTCATACCCTTCGCGACGCATTGTTTCAATCAATACCGACAAGTGTAGAACACCGCGACCGTATACAATATACGAATCCGCCGAATCGGTAGGCATAACGCGCAAGGCAAGATTTTTTTCCAATTCTTTTTCCAAACGGTCTTTCAGGTGGCGTGATGTTACGAACTTTCCTTCTTTTCCGTAGAACGGCGAATTGTTGATCATGAAGGTCATGCTCATGGTTGGTTCGTCAACGGCAATCGGTACCAGTGGTTCCGGATTTTCGTAATCACAAACACTGTCACCAATGTCAAATCCTTCGATTCCAACCATCGCACAAATATCTCCGGAAATCATTTTCTCAACTTTCTGACGACCCAGTCCGGTGAAAGTATGAAGTTCCTTGATGCGGCTACGTTTCACAGAACCATCACGTTTAACCAGTGTCACGTTCATCCCCTCGCGAAGTTCACCGCGATGAATACGACCAATCGCAATACGGCCAACGTATGAAGAATAATCCAGTGAAGTAATTAAAACCTGTGGAGTTCCCGGATTTGGCACAGGGCCAGGAATATGTTTTACGATTGCCTTAAGCAATGCTTCAATATTGTCTGATGGTACTTTCCAGTCGTCCGACATCCAGCCTTGTTTGGCCGAACCGTATACGGTTGGAAAATCAAGCTGTTCTTCTGTCGCATTCAAACTATACATCAGGTCGAAAACCTGTTCATGAACTTCTTCCGGACGACAATTAGGTTTGTCAACTTTATTTACAACTACAATGGGTTTCAAACCCAATGCAAGAGCTTTTGACAAAACAAACCGGGTTTGAGGCATGGTTCCTTCGAAAGCATCAACCAGGAGTAAAACTCCATCAGCCATGTTCAAAACCCGTTCAACTTCACCACCAAAATCGGCGTGACCAGGAGTATCAATGATGTTGATTTTTATATCGCCATATTGTACCGATACATTCTTTGCAAGAATTGTAATCCCTCTCTCACGCTCCAAATCGTTGCTATCGAGAATCAACTCTTGTTTCTTCTCGTGTTCTTTCATGATATTACAATAGTAAATCATCTTGTCGACCAGCGTGGTTTTTCCATGGTCAACGTGGGCAATAATCGCAATGTTTCTAATCTTCTGCATAGGGTTCAAAAATGAAGGCGCAAAGATAGCCTAATTATCCAATCGAACTTGCTTTTACGGTATGTGTGAGGTTAAGTTTATGTAAATACTGCTGTTTTAACAATTTAGGCACATTAAATTGACCAAAAAGAGGACTTCATCGTCTGAAACCCTCTTTTTCCCGTTGGCAAAAACTGAATATTAGTCCTTGCTATTTATGTCTTTTCTTCAACTCTCTTGCCAGATCTTCAATGCGGTAACCTTTATGAGACAATAAAACGATCATGTGATATAAAAGGTCGGCCCCTTCATAAAGGAAGTTTTCATCATCATTGGCCATTGCACCGATAATCGTTTCAACAGCCTCCTCTCCCACTTTCTGGGTAATTGTACGTGTTCCTTTTGTGAAAAGTGAAGTAGTGTAGGAACCTTCGGGCATTTCCTGTTTCCGCTGGTCGATAAAATCCTGAAGATATTCCAGAAACTGAATGTCGCTTTCTTCGTTTTCTTCATTCCAGCAGGTATCCGCTCCGGTGTGGCAAACCGGCCCAACCGGATTCACCTTAATCAAGAGTGTATCATTGTCACAATCAGCGGCAATCGACACCACATTCAGGAAATTACCTGATTCTTCGCCTTTGGTCCAAAGCCGGTTTTTAGTACGGCTGAAAAAGGTCACCAAACCGGTTTCCTCTGTTTTGGCCACGGCTTCCTCATTCATAAAACCCAACATTAAAACCACGTTGGTGGTATTATCCTGAATAACTGCCGGAACAAGTCCATTCAGTTTTGTGAAATCCAATTGAGTATTTTCCATTATCGTTTTTTCTTTATTTTCGGTTTGACGCCTTTGCGTTCTTTGTGGCTAAATCGCAAAGATGCACAAAGTTTTATCGTATGACAATTCCTTTACTTTTCAAATAACTTTTCAAATCGGGGATCGCAATTTCCTTGTAGTGGAAAATACTGGCGGCCAATCCGGCATCGGCTTTTCCTTCGGTGAAAACATCGACAAAATGCTCCATGTTGCCGGCTCCTCCTGAAGCGATGATCGGAATCCGCAACATTTCGGCCATTTTCGCCAGTTCCTTGTTTGCAAATCCGGCTTTGGTTCCATCGTGGTTCATCGAGGTAAACAGAATTTCCCCTGCCCCGCGGCTTTCGCCTTCCTTTGCCCAGGAGAACAATTCCTTATCAGTAGGAATCCGGCCACCATTCACTGTTACTGTCCAATGATGGTTGTCACCACGGGCATCAATGGCTAAAACCACAAACTGGCTCCCAAAGTTCAAAGCCAGATCATCGATCAGTTTCGGATTGCGTACAGCTGAAGAGTTAATGCTGATTTTATCGGCACCGGCACTTAACAAGGCATCGGCATCTTTCAGTTCGCTGATTCCTCCGCCCACGGTAAACGGAATATTGATTTCGCGCGCAATGCGTTTCACCAGTTCCACAAAAGTCTTGCGTCCTTCGTGCGTGGCAGTAATATCGAGGAAAACCAATTCGTCGGCTCCCTGTTCTGCATATAATGCACCCAGTTCAACCGGGTCGCCCACGCTTTTAATATTGACAAAGTTGATGCCTTTCACGGTCTGACCGTCTTTGATATCCAGGCATGGTATAATTCGTTTTGCTAACATATTCTTGTTCTTTAACCACAGAGAACACAGAGAAA
>JBASYJ010000192.1:0-15172 GCA_049277435.1 Prolixibacteraceae bacterium | reverse complement strand
GATCAGGCTTGCCAGGCAGGGTATTCAGGTCGACATTTTTGAATCAGCCGAAAAACCGGGAGGCAAAATTTCGGAACGCAATTTCAATGGTTTCCGGTTCGATGCCGGCCCTTCACTGCTCACCTTGCCCGAACTGGCGCTTGAACTGCTTGACGAAGACCTGCGCTTTCCGGTCAAAAAGCTGGAAACCATTACCAAATACTTTTATCCTGATGGAACACAGATTTTAGCCTATTCGGATGTCGATAAACTGGCTGCTGAATTGGAGACAAAACTGGAAGTTCCGGCGTCAAAAATAAGTTCCTATCTGAAAAAAGCAGCCAAAGTTTACAAACTGACTGCCGCTCTGTTCATCTTTGGTTCGTTTCACCGCCTGAAAAACCTGATGAACTTTCAATCGCTGAAAACCCTTGTAAATTTTCGAAAACTTCAGGCTTTTAAAAGTTTGCACGAATTCAACGTACGCAATCTGGGCGAAAAAAGACTCGTTCAACTTTTCGACCGGTATGCGACTTACAACGGCAGTGACCCGTATCAAACACCTGCCACCCTTAGCGTAATTTCACATCTGGAACACAACCTGGGCGCATACATTCCCGAAAAAGGCATGTTTCAGGTTACCTATTCGCTTTATCAGCAGGCATTGCGGCTTGGCGTCAATTTCCATTTTAACCAGCCGGTACGAAAAGTAAAGACGGAGCCCGGAAAAATTTCAGGAGTGTGGGCCGACACCGGATTTGAGGCAGCAGAAATTGTTGTGAGCGATGTGGATATTTATCGTTTCTATGCTTCGCTGATGCCCGACTTCAGACGTCTGGCCAAAATCAAAAAGGAAGAACGCTCCTCTTCAGCCCTGATTTTCTACTGGGGAATGGAACGACTATTTCCGGAACTGGATATTCACAACATTTTCTTCAGCGAAAATTACGAGGAAGAATTCAGGCATTTATTCCGGACAAAAGAAGTTTATAACGATCCGACCGTTTATATTTACATCAGTAGCAAATACAGCAAAACTGATGCTCCGGAAGGTTCTGAAAACTGGTTTGTGATGATCAATGCTCCGGAAGATATTGGTCAAAACTGGGATAAATTCATTGAAGAATCACGCCGGAATATTCTGAAAAAACTGGAACAAATGCTTGGGAAAGATCTTTCAGGAAACATTGTTGCCGAAGAAATTCTATCGCCTCCCGAAATCGATAAACAAACCGGATCGGTGAACGGTTCTTTGTATGGAACGAGTTCGAACAGCCGCTATGCCTCGTTTAACCGGCATGCCAACTTCAGGAGCGACATCCGGGGTTTGTATTTTGTGGGCGGAAGTGTGCACCCGGGAGGTGGAATTCCACTGTGTTTGTCTTCTGCTAAAATTGTTGACGGACTGGTAAAAGAACAACTGAAAAAACGAAATAAATGAAGCGATTGATGACTGATAAAGTGGCCCGGATCATCATTATTCTCTGGTATTTGGTAGGAATAGCCGGATTCGCCATCCATCCGCTGCGACCGCTTTTTCAGTGGCTTACCCCTTTCGGAATGATTGCTGCTGCCGCCTTGCTGTTGTACTTTCATGAACCCCAAAACCTGAAAAGCTGGATTATTTTTTCAGGAATTGCACTTGCCGGTTTTGTTGTTGAAATTATTGGAGTAAATACGCAGCGCCTGTTCGGCAATTATGAATACGGTACCGCTCTTGGTTTCAAACTCTGGAATACACCGCCAATCATCGGACTTAACTGGCTGATATTAATTTATTGCATCACCTCACTGAGCAAAAATATACGCGACAACTGGTATTTCCCGGTAATTGGTGCCGCTGCGATGCTCGTTTTCGACTGGATCATGGAACCTGTCGCCACGGCTACCGGAATGTGGAGTTGGACCGACAGTACTATTCCGATGAAAAATTACACCGACTGGTTTCTGATTTCCGGATTTTTATTTCTGATCATCCGGATTTTGAAACTTGAAACAAACAACCGCATTGCCGGTGTTTTGCTGGGCATGCAAGTGATTTTCTTTTTGGTTCTGAACCTGCTAATTCACACTCCGCTATGGGACTGATCATTGCACTGACTGTAATTTTCCTTTGGCTGGCTCATCTGGTTTATTTGCTGGTTTTCGTCGAATTTTCGTTCACTTCGCCGGAAATGTTGCTGCATATTGCCATTCAAACCTATTTATATACAGGGCTTTTTATCACCGCACATGATTCGATGCACGGTCAGGTTTCGGAAAACAAATTTGTAAACGCCTGGATTGGTCGTTTATGTACCTGGTTTTTCGCGCCACTTTCGTATGCCCAACTCAACCGGAAACACAAACTCCACCACCAGTTTCCTGGCGAAGCAGACGATCCTGATTTCTGTACCGCTTCGCAGAATTTCTGGCGTTGGTGGTTTTCATTCCTGAATAATTACATCAGCTGGATGCAAATTATCCTCATGGCTGTGGCATTCAATATTCTGCAGAATTGGGTCAGTCAGCTCAATCTTTTCTTCTTTTGGGTACTTCCATCGGTACTTTCAACTTTTCAGCTGTTTTACTTCGGAACCTACCGGCCTCACCGGCTTCCACATTCAGAATCGATGATGCCACACCGTTCGCGCACACAAAAAGATTCGCATCTTTGGGCGATGCTTTCGTGCTATTTCTTCGGATATCATTTCGAGCATCACGAATCTCCGCGCACACCCTGGTGGAAATTGTACCAGATTAAAAATCAAACCCGATGATCAAAGACCGATACCATAAATCCTGGCTGTGGTTTTACAGTTCCTATTTCAGGGTGCTGCAAAAAATTCATTTCCATAAAATCAGCATCATTACCGACGATGTTTTTCCTGAAGGTCAATCGGTGCTTTTGCTCCAAAACCACTTCAGTTATTACGACGGATACTGGTCGATGTACATTTGCAACAAAGTTCTGAAGCGTCGTTTTCATGTGATGATGCTTGAAGAGGAACTGGCAAAACGAATGTTTTTAACCCGCTGCGGGGTATTCTCGGTGCGTAAAAACAGCCGCGAATTGCTGGAGTCGCTCAATTATGCCAACGAATTGCTTACCGACCCCTTGAATGTGGTGACCATTTATCCATCGGGCGATATCATTTCACATCATCAGCAGAATTTTCCATTTCAACGAGGATTTACCCGAATAGCCGAAAACCGGAACAACCAGTCCATCATCACTTTGGCGGTAATTTTGGTCGATCACTTTAGCCTGGCCCGCCCCGAAATACGTATTTACCTGAAAAATTATTCCGGAGAGCGATCCGGTGAAGCCATCGAAAAAGCTTACCATTCATTTTATCAAAACTGTGTTTCCAAACAAACCGAATAATGGAGATTCTTGCAGGATTCATATTGTTTTTTCTCGCACTCCGGACGATTGTTTCGTTGGTCAACTCCATTTCCGCAATCCATCTTCCGGAGAAAAAACCTGTGACATTTCCTAAAGTTTCAATCCTGATTCCCGCCCGAAACGAAGAAGCGGTGATTGGGAAATTATTAAGCGGTCTGCAAAAACTGGAATACCCCGATTTTGAAGTAATTGTCTGTGATGACCATTCGACCGATAATACCGAAGAAATCGTTTCCTGGATTGCCGGTGAAGACGATCGGATTCACTGGTTTTTAGGCGAAAAACTTCCGGAGGATTGGTTTGGAAAAAATTTTGCCTGCCATCAGCTGGCTCAAAAAGCAAGCGGTAAATTCCTGATTTTTCTGGATGCCGATGTGGAATTGAGTACCGACGCGGTTTCCAGGGCAGTGGCTTATTTTCAGGAGAAAAAACTGTCGTTGCTTTCGGTTTTTCCGCAACAGCGCATGCATTCTTTTGCAGAGCTGATTTCGGTTCCGGTTATGAACTGGATTTTGCAGAGTCTGCTTCCGATGATTCTGGTACGAACCACCAGATTCCCATCGCTTTCGGCTGCCAACGGGCAGTTTATGATGTTCGATGCTGAAAATTACAAACAAAACCAATGGCATTCACAGGTCCGGAACCAACATGTTGAAGACATCCGTCTGGCCGGAATGATCAAAACCTCAGGTTTAAACATGGCAGTACTGCTTGGAAATAAGGATATTTTCTGCCGGATGTATTCTGGTTGGAAAGAAGCAATTTTAGGATTTTCGCGCAACATGCACGAATATTTCGGGGGAAGAAGACTGGTTATGCTGGCTTTCTGGCTGCTGGTTATATCCGGACCATTCCTTGTTTGGTTCACTTTTGGATTATACTTTTTGGAAATCGTATTACTTTTAATCGTGATTAACCGATTGCTGGTGGCACTTGCCTGCCGTCAGAATATGCTGCTTTCGGTTATGCTGCATCCGATACAGATGTTTAGTTTTAGTGCTGTGGTTTTTTACAATATTTACAGGAGAATTAAAAAAGATACTGAATGGAAGGGACGAAGAATAAAATTTCAGGATTAATAGTATTAATGCTAATTCCCGTTCTGTTTGCCACGGCTCAAAAAAAAGACCTGGCCTATTACCGGTGTGCCTTTTTCGAAACATACCGGGTAGGAAATATGGCCGCATGGCCCGCGCTAATCGCTGAAATGGAAAAAGCCAAATCAACCAGTCTGGCCTGGCAAACCGAAATGGTGAAAGCCATGTACGGACTCGTTGGTTACCAGCTTGGTGCAAAAAGAAAAGATCAGGCAAGAATTTACGTCGAGAAAGCTGATGAATATCTGGATAAATTGCTGGATGATTATCCCAATAATGCTCAGCTGCATGGTTTAAACGGAGCTTTTTACGGGTATAAAATAGCGCTGTCATTTTATAAGGCACCGTTTTACGGACCAAAAAGCATGTATCACATCGAAAAATCGATCAGTCTCGATCCAAAAGAACCAATGGGATACATTGAAAAGGGCAACTCGCTGCTATACCGGCCGGTAGCTTTTGGTGGTGATAAGAAAGAAGCCCTGCTTTATTACCGCAAAGCACTGAAACTGATGGAAGCAAAAAATGATTTAAAATGCAACTGGCAGCATTTGCTATTGCGGGCTTTTATCCTGAAAACACTGTACGAAACCAACCAGAATACTGAAGCGAAATCGTTTATGAACGATATGCAAAAGGATTACGGATCGATGGAATGGATCAGGGAATTTGTTGGCGCAAGCTTAATTGAGGGAAAATAAACTTCCTTTTGTTCAATCGTCAGATCTTCAGCTTCACACTTATTTTACCCAAAATTGCAGTGATGCCGACAATGATCAGCGCATAAACCATTGATTTACCCAAACCGACTATTCCCGTTTTCAGGAATGCCGGTAAAGTAAATGCATAGATTGCCAGACTGTAATAAACATATGGAATCAAATAACAGGTGAGTGTGCTGGTTCCGGCTGGTTTGATCAGCTTGAACCAGTTTGCTTTTCCTTTCAGATCGACCAGAAAATAGATCAGCGAAAAAAGTCCAAAGGCAATTCCGTTGCACAAAAACACCCAGGTAGGAGTAGCCTGAATTTTCGAAATGATAAAAAATTCGTGCAGGATATAGCCGGCAATGATTAATAAAGTACCGGCTCCGAGATACATGACCGGCAGTTTTAACCTTTTGGAAGAATTGGAATATTGGTCGAGCAGCAAACTTGCAGCAATTCCGGCAAAGGCAAAACCCTGAAATGCTCCTCCTCCGGGAAGTGGTGTGTGCAACCAACTGGCATGATCGGCAATATTCAGGAGCGTAAAAAACGCCCAGAAACCAAGTAAAACCGGTGTTGATTTCCGGGCAAACAAATAAATCGGCGCAGAAACCAGATAGGTCCAGCCGATAAGCCCCAGAATCCCCCACCATTGCGGACTCATGTAGGCAGAGCCATCCTCCCCACTACGGAATGTGACCGCCAGAACTACCAGCAAAATAACTCCGGAAATCTGCATGCCCCGGAATACCAGTTTCTTCCAACCTTCGGATTTAGGATACACATTCCAGATCAGGAAAAAACCTACAATCATCAGGATTTTAAACCCTCCGTGACCCAAACCCATGGCAGACCAGAATTCGCCTTCGGTATTAACTGTAAAAACGCCCATCACAAGTAAAGCTACAGAACGAAGCAGAATGTGAATCAAAATCCGGAGATTTGAATCACCTTTTGCAAGGCGGTTTCGGATGGCATAGGGAATGGCCATACCAACAATAAACAGGAAACAGGGAAAAATGACATCCGAAAATCCCAGGAAATCCTGATCAGCCCGGGAGTGCCCGAGCCAGGCCGGAACTCCGGTCAGAGTCCAGAAATCGTTCACAAAAATCATGAGCAGCATCGTGATTGCCCGGAACACATCGATGGATAAGATTCGTTTCTGCATGACTGAAAAAGTTGAAGGATTGAAGGACTGAAGGATTGAATTATGGCTTTGACGCTGCTTCGATCTCCGCAAATAAAGCCTTGAAGGTTTTGGCCTGCGAAAATTTCTCTTCTTTACCGGCAGGTTTTACGTCATAATATTCATCCATAAACTGACCTGCTCCCGACCATACAGTTTGAAGCATTCCCTGAAACCGGTCCTTCATTTCGTTGCTCACCGACACCCGGTAGCGAAACATATCCTGTGTTTGTTTCACAGCAATTTCAGGAATCCGCCACGGACAGGTTACCACATTAAATCCTTTGGTGGCAAAATAAACAGCAGTCTGATCCGGTCGTTCGTAATGCCAGTCACAGATCATCACATCTTTACTTATCAGGTCAATCGCCCGGTGTGTGTTGTTCATGCTGGCTTCCCACATGCCCATTCCGGTGGTTTTTCCGTCGATCAGCCGGTCGCCCCAAATCCAGAGTTGACGGTTCTTCTGTGCCAGATGATTCCGGATCAGGTTTACTTCGCCGGCAAACAGTTCGGCCTTGTCGCGGCCCGAGCAACGCGGACATTTGTCGTCGCCAATGTAAAAAACTTCGTCCATTCCGGCATGAAAAGCATCGGTTTCAAAGGCATCGCAGATTTCGTCAACCAGGTCAAACACAACAGCATGAACCTCAGGATGCAGCGGGCAATAACTTTTGCAGTAGAGTCCGTCGGCATTGGGCCATTCGTATTTTTCGGGCATTTTCACCTGAGGGGTTTCGTCGAACTGCGGATAAACTTCGAGCAATTTCTCGTTTTTGCTTGCCCACGACTGGTGCCCGAGTAAATTAATTTGCGGAATGATCCGAATCTGGTTCAGGCGGCAAACCTCAACCAGATTTTTCACATCGGCGGTCGAAAGGGTGGATTCGTTTCGCAGTTCGGGGTGACTTTCGTAGCGGTAATTGTAATCGACCCGCAGAATCAGGGTATTGACTTTTCGGGGAGCCAGTTCTTCGGCAATAAATTTGATGAACCGATCGAGATCTTTGGAGCCGGGAGCCCCGATGCAAAACCCGCGAACGGGAAGGGTCTTATCGTCCGGAGTTTGAGCAAAGGTGAAGTTCAAAAGTCCGAAGCAGAAAACAACTACCAAAATTAAATGGATTTTTTTCATGACAGGTTGGTTTAGGTTGACGATTAGGCATACAAGTTGGTGAAAAACTTTTGCTTGAACAAGAGTGCTTATCAAATGTAGTGGGATTTCTATGTGGCTTTTGCAAATAAATTTATGATTACATTTCCTTATGACAATTCAGGTGGAAGAGTATAGCAATCTGATTCGTTAAAGCACTAAATAGTTTAATTCTCTTCCTTAACCAAAGGTAACCCCATATTCGTTATGTTATAGAATTTATTTTACAATTTTCGCGCAACGTATTGTTTATCTGACATTTAAAACAGTAGTTCAATGGGAGGGGTAAATCAATTTCGCTGTTCATAATATTTGTTTTAATTTAGTTCTATTCATTTTTCCTCCGGATCAAATTTTAGGAACCACCCCGTTGCCTTTCTATTGGGTGTATTCTGGTAAAAAACGATTTGGGGTTTTAAATGCGTACAACCTTTAAACAAAATTCCTAAGGTAAATTCTGATGAGCATCAATAAATTCGTGAAGTAGGCCGCACCGGGTTACATTTCCCTGCCGAGAGTCGAAAATCTGCCGGGTACGAACCGCCGGTGCGGCCAAGAGTTGGAGCCATTCCATCTTTCAAAACGGGTCGACCTTATGTGGTGATATGAACGACACTGCATAAGCGCGCTAATTTGTTCGTAAAAATAACATTTAATTTTTAAAACGAATCGTTATGAAAGAATTGAGTTTTGAACAAATGGAAATGGTCAATGGTGGTAGCGCTTATTGTGACTTATTAGAGTATTGGGTTCGTGGAGGTAGTGGATATCAAGGAAGTTATGAATTGCTTGTAGACACCTATGTGTTTAATTGTATGGAAATGAATGATTAATAAGAAAATGAAGGAGCATTACTATTTATGCTCCTTCAATTACAATTTAAACCGTTATAATGAACATGCTAAAAATGAGAAAACGAACTATCATAAGGAGATTGTTTCTGATTCAAATCTTTGCCTTATTAATGAATAAAACCTATTCAGCACCTTTAAAGATTCAAGGAATTATTAAAGATTCTCAAACAAAAGAAGTGTTAGTCTATGCCAGCCTTGGATTAAAGAAATATCCGCTTGGAACATGTACCAATAACGATGGTGAGTTTCAATTCATTGTTGATGACTCACTGGTAAATGAAACGATCAAGGTTTCAGTAATCGGATATGAAAGCAGAGAGTTCAAAATCAATGAAATGTCATCCAGATATTTTGAAATTTTATTAGATCCTATAAATATTCAGTTGGCAGATGTGTTGGTATTGCCTGAAAAATTATCCGGAGAAGAAGTATTAAAGAGAGTGATTAAAAACCACAGTAAAAATTACCCTTATGGTTTTTGCTATTATGAAACATTCTTCCGTGATTTAGTTACCGATGTGGGTAAGAGCGCAAAAATCAAGAATTGCAGGCTGACAGAAGCAGCAGTTAATATTGAAGATTTTGGCCTGGATGCCTTTCGTGAGCCAAAATTTAAAATCCATGAAATCCGGAACAGCTACAATAATGTTGAAACCAGTTTGTTGTCAAAAGCATTGATATGGAAAATAAAAAATCCGTTAAATAGTGTATACTCCTGGAGGAATGAAATAAGTAAAAACCATTTGAAAAAGCTACTCAAGGATGATTGTTATTCAAAAACAATTAATGAAATTACGATGATTGATAGCTCAATAGTTTATGAACTAGACATAAAACAAGAATATTATAAATTTCTTGGCGAAAAAAGTAAAGCTGGAAACCTCCATAAAACAATACGATTATATGTAAAATCAAAAGATTGGGCAGTTTTAGAATCTTACAGGTTTACAATATTAAAAACTCCGGAAACCGATAGCTTATTAATCGGAAAGATTCATTGCCAAATGCAAGAATTCAACAACAATTACTATCTGAAACTCATTAATCTTTATGGTCCAATATCAGATGAATACTTTAAGTTCGGAAAAGACGTAGATTACCGACATCAATCAACCCTTTTGGTTAACAACATGATATTTAAACGTAAGGAAATTGAACGCATCCGTCTCCGAAATGCAATGAAAAAAGACTTACCCTTATGGAATGTCGAGCAAAATTACAATCAAGAATTCTGGCGTACATATAATATTCTATTGGATAAACCTCTTGATACTGACGTTAAAAAAGAATTGGAAAGGGATGTGCCACTTGAAAAACAATTTCAGGATAGAGGTTCTCAAAATTCAAAAAAATAACAATTATGCTACAAACTTATTTTTCAGACATATTAAAGAAACAAGCATGGTTAATCTTCTTGTTTTCCTGGCTTTTTTACCTCATAGGACTTTACCTGTTTTCCCAGCTGGTTTGGGATTCTAACACGTATCTATTCGATTATAAAGGAAACGACTTTGATGCATTTCTTTCTAACGTTCGCCGGATTGATTTATTACGATATATCTTTTCACCGTTATGGGTAATTGGAGTTTCAACCATAATTTGGGCGCTTATAAAGTCCGGCCTTCTAATTGTTCGAGTTGAACTTGATACATTACTATTGTATAAAATCATTTTTCTTGGTTTCTTTTTTATATCAATACCATTTTGGTTTAAATCAGTTTGGCTGATTCTGATTGATGGAAGCTACACGCCAGATGATGTTAAGTATTTCTTTCCAGGTTCATTAGTTTCATTTATTGATACTTCTGAATTGAAATTAACGATTCTAAAAGCAATTTCACGATTTAACCTATTCCATTTATCCTTTATTCTCTTCACCAGTTGGCTAATCACTTTAAATTCTACTCTAAACTACGTCAAATCGGTGGTGTTAGTATTTTCTACTTACGGTGTAGGATTGTTATTACTTCAGTTTCTAATCATAGTGATTGCGATGTAATGAAAAGAAAATTTGTAATTACTGCTTCAATCATAATTTCAGTCCTAATTATTAGCTTTATTTTTTTCGAATTTCAAAAAAAACATAAAAACAAGGCGAAATATCAGAAAATACCAGATTTTGCTTACGAAGCCCTGTATAATAACATTCAGACTACCGCCAATCTCCCTAATTATGATGGATATATCATTATGATCTTTAGTCCTGGTTGCGAAGCTTGTCAATTGGAAGCTACTGATTATCTTAAATACAATGCTAGAATGCAGAACCTTTTATTTTTAATGATATCCCCTGATTCTCTTGAAAAGATTAAAAAGTTTGCTGTTAAACAAATACTAATCAGCCAAGATAATTTTATGTTTGGTCATGTCGATTTAGAAGAGATTGAAAATCATTTTGGTCAAGTATATATCCCTTCGATTTTTATATACAATTCAAAGAAAGAATTAATTCGCAAAGAAAGAGTTGCCAACTCAGAAATAATCTTGAACTGTTTTAAAAAACCTGAAGATCCCAAATAGAGTATTCAAAGAAAATGATAAAAATCGAACATATGAGTAAATTGTTGTTTGTCCTTGGTTTGTGTTTCTCGCATTATGTTTGTCAGACTCAAAATAACAGTCAGGAAAAAGTCAGGTTCAAGCTTAAACAAAATAACGAAAGCTATACTTCGTGCACTTTCAAAAAAGTTCCATAATTTCTACCCATGAAATCCAAAGAACACATCAAAAAAACCTTCACCCGCCAATACAGTCAATCCCATTGCGGATTAGCTTGCCTGGTTACTATTGTGAAATACCACGGTGGCGAAGCGACCCAAGAGAAATTGCGCGATGCCAGCGGAACCACGCTGCAAGGCACGAGTTTGCTGGGCTTATACCAATCGGCCCAAAAGCTGGGTTTTGAAGCGAACGCCTACGAGGCCAACCTGGAAAATCTGAAGAAAATGGAATTGCCGGTAATCCTTCACATTCTCAAAGACGGTAAATTGGACCATTACGTGGTTTGTTATGGATATCGAAACAACAAGTTTATTCTGGGTGATCCGGGCTTTGGAATTATTGAAATCGGTGACGACGAACTGGAAGCAGTGTGGAAATCGAAAGCTTTATTGTTGCTAAAACCAGCAAAGGGATTTATCCGGAAAGAAAATCAATCGAAAAGAATGTTCGCCTGGTTCCGGGAATTAATTGAAGAGGATGTGCCGGTACTCCTGGTTGCCGCATTCATGGGCACGGTTATCGCGGCGCTTGGGCTGGCAGTTGCTATTTACACCCAAAAACTGATCGATCAAATACTGCCTTCAGGAAATAAAGAACTACTTTATAAAAGTCTGGTCATATTTGTCGTGATTTTACTGGCAAAAGCGTGTATCGGCTTTATCCGTGGAATTTTAATTATCCGTCAAAGCAGAGAAATGAACATGCGGGTGGTATCTGCTTTCTTCAGAAAAATTATGCTTTTGCCCCAAAGCTTTTTCGACAGCACCTCAACCGGCGACATGATTGGCCGGTTGAATGACTCACAACGGATTCAACGGGTAGTAATAAACCTGAGCAGTAACGTCATCATCGATTTTTTGATCATTGTTACATCCCTTGTTTACATTTTTAGTCTGTCACTTTCCACCGGGCTGATCAGCCTTTCTGCGATTCCTGTCTTCGGTCTGCTGGCATGGAAATATAATCGGAAAGTTATAGCTAAACAAAGGGAAGTAATGCAAACCTATGCCTTAACCGAAAGTAAATATATTGATTCAATTCAGGGAATAAAAGTGATTAAGTCGGGAAACAAGGAAAGTCTTTTATCAAAAGCAGTACAATCGGTTTATCATTTCTTTCAGGAAAAGGTTTGTGACCTGGGAATTCTCGGAAATAAAATCAACCTGTTTGCGCAACTGGGCAGTGTAGTTCTTGTTACCGGGGTAATTGGCTGGACAGCCTTTCTTGTTCTTGACAAGCAGTTGCTGGTGGGCGAAATGATGCCATTGTATCCGTTGTTGGTAGCCTGGTTAATTCGGTAATCAATACAGCGATGGCCAACATCCAGGTTCAGGAAGCTAAAGTTGCTTTTGAACGGATGTACGAATTTTCGGCAGCTGATCCTGAATATCAAATACAAGACCCAGGCAGCAAGCTTCAGGCTCAAAGCTTCGAGACACTTGAACTTAGAAGCCTGAATTTCAGGTTTCCGGGGAAAGGCCTATTGTTGAAGGATATAAATATGCTGTTTGGAAAAGGACAAATAACAACTCTATTCGGAGAAATCGGTTGTGGAAAAAGCACTTTGATTTCAGTTTTGCAGCGGTTTTATCCCTTCGAGTCTGGAAAAATACTGGTTAATGGATCAGATTGGTCGGATCTGACTATCCCGGCCTGGCGAAATCAAATCGGGGTGGTTACCCAACATGTAAAATTGTTTAACGGCACTATTTTAGAGAATATTTGCCTCGAAGAAGATCCCGATGTTCAGCAGGTACTCGCTTTTTGTAAAGCATCGGGTTTCGATTCCTTTGTCAACGGGTTTCAGCAAGGTTATGCAACCATTGTTTCCGAAAACAGCGTCAACCTTTCGGGCGGGCAACAGCAATTGATTGCACTGGCACGTGCGCTTTACCTGAGGCCTCAACTGCTTTTACTCGACGAAGCCACTGCGGCGATGGATCGCCGGACCGAGCAATTTGTACTAAATTTGTTGCAAAAACTTAAACAGGAAATGATCATTATTTTCGTAACGCATCGCGTTCAGTTAGCTCGTCAAACTGATTTTATTTATGTGATTGAGAATAGACAAATAACGGCAAAGGGAACGCACGATGAAGTTGTGCAGTCTAGCAGTCTTTACAGGGAGGCTTTTGAGGACATTGTTCTGGTAAAGGAAGAAGTTCAGGTATAATCAAAGAAAGGCCGTCTTCCCGGGAGACTAATTAACGACCATCTTTCCAATTTTTTGAGTGTGGCCTGATTGCACTTTTACCAGGTAAAGTCCGGTTGGAAGGTTTCCGGCATCCAAAATTGAATCGGTATTTCTTAGTTTTTGGGTCATGACCGTTTTACCATTCAAATCAATAAGTTGTACAGCTTCATTTCCCTTCATCTCCGCAAGTAAAATCCGGATTTGGTGTTGTGCGAGGTCGGGAATAATCCGGATTTCATGAACGATCATTTCGCGATCGGCAGCCGTTATCCGATCGGCTTTAGCAATCAGCCATTTTTCAGGATCGAACTGGATGGAATCGATGGGCAATTCGGAGATTACAAATTCCTGATCCTGAACGGTATTGAACAAGCGAAGATCCTTTGAAATTCCGTTGCTCCAGATGCGGACCGGAACGTGCATTTCGAAGAACCCCACCGATGAATGAGAGGACACCTGGCTGATCCGAAGTTTCGCCCTGCCCGAATCGGGAAAATAGTTGAGCGTATAAACCGGATATCCTTCGCCATAATACCAGTCATTAAAAAATTCGGTGAATGAGCTGTCGGCAGCCAGTTCCATGTGTTTCACAAATTTTTCCTGACTGGCAAAACCTCCTGAGATGGTGGGATCAGTCAGATAGTTTTTCATTCCTGAAAAGAATTTTTCGTCGCCCATTTCCCAGCGAAGCATGTGCAGCAAATAGGCACCTTTGGAGTACGACAGGCGGCCGTTGAAAATCCGGTTCACGTTGGTGGTATCATCCACATAAACCGATCCCGATGAGGATTTTGTAATTTCTTCCAGTCGGATTTTTTTCCACCTCGCCCAGGCTGCAGGTTCCAGCAGGTTTTCGAACGTAAGGCCGGTGAGGTAAGTCGCAAAACCTTCGTTCAGCCAGATGTCGTGCCAGCTTGCCAGCGTGACAAAATCGCCAAACCACTGGTGAGCCATTTCGTGGGCAACCAGCTCAAAATCAAGATGAGTCATAAAACTCATCGTCTGGTGCTCCATTCCCCCACCCCAATCGAACTGGGCATGCCCGTATTTTTCTGATGCAAACGGATAAAGAATGAATTTCGAATTATAAAATCCCAGGATTTTGAGAATCTCAGCAGATTTGGTTTTTGCCGTACTCAGGTAATCCGGATAAATGTAATTCAGAACTTCAAGTTGTTTGCCCCCTTCAAGTTCCAGAAAATCGGAATAGGTTTCATACCGGGCCACTGCAATCCCAACCAGGTATGTTGCAATCGGATAGTTGTGTTTCCAGTGAGCGGTTCTTCTTCCGTGATCGACAAGATCCGAAATGAGTTTGCCATTGCTGGCCGCCTTGTATTTTTCAGGACAAGTGATGTAAATGTCGATCGAATCAATTTTATCGGCCAGACTTTCCTTGCACGGCCACCAGTCTTTTGCACCATATGGTTCTGACAAGGTCCAGAGTACCGGTTCGTTTTGATGCAAAGCCACGGTAAACGATCCGAATCCGGTTTGAGGTGGCAATCCGTGATAAAAAATTTCTACCGGACTGATGCTGTTTTCAGGCATTGACATGAGAAGCGAAATGTTGATTTTATCTCCGGCGTGCTGAAAAGTGGTTTTTTCGCCGTTGCATTTTACCGAGTCGACTATCATCTGATCAACGAGATCGAATTGAATCTGGCCGGTTGAGTTTTCCTGATATTTAACCAGCGAATAAACCGATCCTGAAATGTAATTCACTGCCGGATCGACCGTTAATCGCAGGCGTTGATAAACCAGATCAAAGGTTCCAAAATTGCCTGATTCGGCAAACGAAGCTTTTTTCTGATAATTCTGACTTTCCGATACTGCAACTTTATCAACAAAATCCGGATCGGGCATTTGTGCCTGAACGAATTGAAATAA
>JBASYJ010000191.1:0-5388 GCA_049277435.1 Prolixibacteraceae bacterium | reverse complement strand
ATTTAGGGGGCAAACCGAAATGTCCTGACCGTATTCTGATTATCCTGATTTTCTTAATCTGTGGGAATCTGTGAAATCTGTGGTGAAAATCGTTTATTTCAGTTTTTCGATCGCTTCATTGGTTGCTTTCAGGATTGCTTCGTTCGAAATTGGCGCACCAACAGCCTGTTTCATCCATTCGTTTGGCGTTAGTTGTCCGAGGGCAAAAATACGCATCACTTCAGGAGCAAACTCGTTTGTTTTAAAATGTTCTTCGAGCTGGAAATGAATCAGGTCGCCAAATGCGTAGTTTGGCAGATACATTGGCGAGTTAACCATGTGCGAATAAACACCCAGAATGGTCTGGTCCTGCATGCCAAAAACCGGGGCATAATAGGTATTCCAAACATCTTTAGTGATTTGCAGAACAGCATCGCGCAATTCGGCGGCCGAGCTGTTAGGATTAATATACAGCCATTGCCACATTTTCATATCCACCATCGACACACCCATAATTTCGTACATCGACCAAAAAATATCGAGTGTTTTCAGGTAATCTTTATCCGGATTGGTGTCTTTCATGTTCAGCAAAAGCAGGTCGCGTTCCTGAAAAACAAAAGCAAGCGCTTCGGTGAATCCGGTATTTGGTACTCCGTTGATCATGTAATTCGGCACATCGTTCAGCGAAATGGTTTGTTCCACATTGTGTCCGAATTCGTGAATGGCAATGTTGTAGCCTTTGTAATTCATTCCTGAAGCTGGAATACGGGTACGCAGATGAGCTTTTTCACTTTTCATCGAAGCGCCCCAGGCATGGCCCGAACCACGCGCCGGATCAACCGAAACGCGTGAAGCGATAAAGCCTGCCTGTTCTTTGGTGAAACCCAGTTTCAGGAGAATATTCCCCAGATCGGCTTCGAGTGCAGCAGCATTCGGGTATTTCTGTTCGGTAATGGCATTTAGTTTTTCTTCCGGAATAAAACTGCGGGCTTTAAAACCATCGTACCAAATGTCCCATGGCTGAAGCTCGCGGCCCAATCGTTTTTTAATAATGGCAGCCACTCCGGCAATTTCAGGAGAACTTAAAAATTCGTTGAACAGTTTTTGAACTTCAGCTTGAGGAATTTGCATTCCCACCGAAAAAGCGCGTTTTATGGCGGTATTCATTTCAGGATTATAGGCATCGACCGCCTGATAAGCATGAAAAGTATTTAAAATCTGCTGATAGCGGGCATCGTTTTCGGGTTCACTTTCGGTCTTTGTTCCTGAAACAAATACTTCGTTGGTCACCGGATTCCAATCCTGATTTCCGGAGTTAATCACGACTTTCGGGATCGACTGATCGACAATCCGCTGCATAACCTGGTAAATCAGGGCCTGTTTTTTCAGTCCCAGTTCCTTGTTGGCATAATTGGCTTTTATTTCGTCGCGCAGGTTCCAATGGCTAAGCAACACCATGTTCTCCGGAAAAAGTTTTTCATTTTCATCGTTAAGCAGATTGCCCATATAAATGTTGTAATCAGCGATGTAAGCATCACATTCGGCTGTAACTTTTGATTCCTGAAGGACCAGGGCAGCAGGAACACGCGAACGGAACATGTCGCCCAGGCGGGCATATCCCCATTCGGTTGGAGTCCAGTTGGCACCCAGATCATTCTTTTCTTCAGTAGGATAATATGGAAAATTAAGCGCCACGATGAAAGCGATTTTGTTATCGTACAAATCGTTGATCAGGTGAGCGCCGGGATTGTAGGCAGCAAAAAGCGGGTCGATGGGTAAAACATCACCTTTCATCAGCTGAACATTTTCCTGAAGATCGAGGTTGAGTTTGTTAAAATGACCATTGAGTGACTCAAAATATTCGGCAAACCGGGTAAAAACAGCTTCTTTTTTTGCCGGTTCCGAGATGTAATTTTCAGAACAGAACTTCACAAAATCTTCAGAAGTTCCGTCAGATTCGCGCCAAAGTGATGCGGCATGTTTCACTCCTTTTTCAATCATTTCGGCATTGGTGCCGCTGATTCCTTTTACAGCATCGGCAATCGTACTTTCAGAAATGCCAGCCTGAACCGGAGTAACAGATTTTTGCGCCACAGGCTGACAAGCCGAAACCAAAACAATACTTATCAAAATGAAGATGCGATTTTTAATCATGACTGTAGAATTGGAATGAATAAAAAATTTAAGGTTGTAAATTACCAAAATTTGATGAACTCAGGAAATGACAAAAGACAGGCCGGTTAAAACCTTGAAAAATACTGCAGTCGCAAGGTTTCATTCTTGTTCTGCATCTGTATTCAGACTAATGCCAGTTGAATATAAACATTGAAAGGCAATTGCTGTTAATTACTTCAACATAAATAAAAGCATATCTCTGACTTCCGGAGTTTAAACTGTGGCTTACTTATTAACCTGTAAAAAATTAAATTATGAAGAATCTTAACCGGGTATCTTTTTTAGTGGTAATCGCTTCCGCCTTTTTAGTTTTTACACTCATTCCTACTGATGGTTTTTCACAGAAAAAAACTCAGCAGGAAACGCTGGCGGTTTTTCCCGATCAGGTTTCAGGAATTTTTAAAAACTCGTGTGTAGGCTGTCATTCGGACGAAAGCCGTGGTAAAGGCAAAATTTTTATGAATTTTTCGGAATGGGACAAACTCAACCTTAAAAAACAAGTTAAAACAGGTAAACGAATTGCGAAATGGGTCAATAAAGGTGCCATGCCACCGGCCGGTTTTCTCGAAAAAAGACCTGAGGCAGCACTTACTCCGGAACAGATTAAAAGCATCAACATCTGGGCACATTCGGTTATGAAGAATAAATAAATATCAGTAGGATTGACTGTTATGAAGAAATAAAGCTCTATCTTTCTATTGTGTATTCCAAATTTTGTTTTCAAAATGAAAGGATTAAAATACATTGGATACTTTATTTCATTCTGTATTCTGCTTTTTACCGGATACATCCTTTATTCGCAACTCAGCTGGTACAATCCTCCTGAAAAGCAGAAAATTTCAGCGAATTCAAATCCCGACACCATCCGTTGCGATTCGGTTTACTGTGTTTTGTCGTGGAACATCGGTTACGCCGGACTGGGCGACGACATGGATTTTTTCTACGATGGCGGTAAAATGACCCGGGGCAGCTACGAAAGAACAGTCGGGAATCTCGATTCAATCAGTCATTTCCTGAAACGAAATTCCGGCGCTGATTTTATTTTGGTTCAGGAGGTTGATCTTCATTCGAAACGGAGTTATTACCTCAGCGAACTCGATACCCTGCTGCATCAAAGTACTTTTCATTCGGCACTGGCGCTGAATTATGTCGTGGGTTTTGTTCCGGTACCCCTGAAAGAACCGATGGGAAAAGTCAATTCCGGAATCTTAAGTTTAAGCCGGTTTCTTCCTGAAAGTTCTTTCCGCTATGCGTACCCGGGAAAATTCGGATGGCCAAACCGTCTGTTTAACCTGCGCAGGTGCATGCTGGCAAACCGCTATCCAACTGATGATGGGAAAGAACTGGTGCTCATCAACACTCACAATTCGGCCTTCGACGATGGCAACCTGAAAAAACAGGAAATGCAGTTTCTGAAGGATTTTGTACTCGCTGAATTCTCCAGCGGAAATTATGTTGTGGTTGGAGGCGACTGGAATCAGTCTCCACCTGATTTTCCGATCACCCAATTTGGTGAAAATTACCAATCGGATGCTTTTATTCTCAGCAACATAGCACGCGATTATCTACCAGCCGGCTGGAAATGGGCATTTGATCCGAAGCTTCCAACAAACCGGTACAACAATGAAATTTACACTCCCGGAAAAACCTTCCGCTGCCTGATTGATATTTTCCTGGTATCACCCAATGTTGAAGTGGTACAAAATAAAACCTTTGATCTGAATTTCAGGAATTCGGACCACAACCCGATCGAAATGCAGTTTCGGCTGAAGAAATAATCGGTAATTATACCATACCGTGTTTTTATTTCCAGTAAAGACGCACCGCCGTGCGGCTCTATCGACATCAAACCTTTTTTCAGAAATGGAGAAAAACCGCCGTGTGCATTAATACGATGCAAAACCTTTTTAACAGCAGAGACGCACCACCGTGCGTCTATAACGACATCATTTTTTTCAGAAACAGAGACGCACCGCTATTCGTCTCTACCGACATCAAACATTTTTCAAAAACAATGACGCACGGCGGTGCGTCTCTACAGGCAAAGAATCCAATTAGTTTTAAAAATTTCAATTCTCTGATCTCAATCAATATTCCCGGAGATTCCTTAATTTTATTGTAAATGAATTAATTATTAAACAGTTCCACCCACTTACTCTGGATAAATTTCTGGATTATTACCGGATTCCATCAGCCCGGGCCAGCTGGTCTGAATATAACTTATCGGGATTGTATTTTATAACTATTTGCACCGCTTTCAGAGAATGCCTGCTGGGAAATATTGTATCAGAACAAATGTCATTATCCGATACGGGACAAATTGTACTTCAGGAATGGGAAAAATCATTTGCAATCCGTACCGAATTGTTTTGTGACATTTTTGTGATCATGCCTAACCACATTCATGCCATAGTAAGGATTAAAGAAAATCCGGAAGAAGTATCGTCATCATTATATGTAGAGACGCACGGCCGTGAGTCTCTACCCAACAATGTTGGTGTCGCTTACCGGGCACCAAAATCAATTTCATCATTTGTTGCCGGTTTCAAATCATCAGCAACCAAACAAATCAATGAATTCAGGAAAACACCGGGAAGGAACGTCTGGCAAACCCGGTTTTACGACCGAATTATTCGTGATGAACCCGAATATCAAAAAATTTACTGGTATATCCGGAACAATATCCGGAATTGGAAAGAAGACAAATATTTCGGATAATCCGGGAATTTGTATGAAAAATTCAATTCTGTAAAGACGCACAGCCGAGCGTCTGTATCCCCTACCCGGTAATTCACCGGACGTATCGAACACAATTGAAATAGGTATCCAGATAAAAATAATCGATGTTTTTCTGTAAAGACGCACGGCCGTGCGTCTCTATCCATCACCCGGCAATGCAAATTGATGCATCAAATACAATTGAAAAAGAGATCCAAAATTCAGACATGAATAAAATGGTAGCTGTTTTTGTACAGACGCACAGCTGTGCGTCTCTATCAATATTGAAAATTTTATCCGTTATTGTTTCATAAATTTCAGCACTTCTTTTTTGCTCCCCGAATTTAATTCCATGAAATAGATTCCGCTATTCAACCCGCTGATGTCATATTTAGGGTTAGCTGAATAAAGATATTAACCACTGAATGTCAATAAATTACTTGTTAATTTCAGTGGATATTGCTTTGATAAGTGCAAGGAAATTGCTAGATTCAAGACAAAAAGCTTGCACATCAT
>JBASYJ010000190.1:0-3954 GCA_049277435.1 Prolixibacteraceae bacterium | reverse complement strand
GAATAGGTAACCTGAAACATGCCTTTTTCGGGAATGTATGCGCCCAGGTTGTGTTCCAGATGTGAAATTACACTAAGGGTGGCAGGTGTTTGATACGGGTCACTGCCATTGTAAGTGGCGTACCGGTCGAAGAGCTGAACTACCCTTTTTTCGCCCAGCTGCTTCTGATTAAATTGATGAAGACTGCTGAATGCCTGTAACTTTTTGAATTGAATCAGTGTTTTTAAGGATTGAAAATTCATCAGATTTTTCAATCGGTGGAACGAACCAAAAATGAACAAACCAGCAGTTAGTTCATAAACTTTTGCCGCTTTCCGGAGATAGGTTATTACTTTTTCGGCCGGAATATTCAGTTTTTTTTCAATCTCAACGGCCAGTTTTTCAACATCATTGAAAGCTTCAAGCTGAGTTCCGTCAGCATAAAAATATTTAGTAATTATTTCCAGTTTTTTGATTGGAAATTGGAGGTCTTCGTCAAGTAGTTCAAGCGCCAGTTCGGGCAAGGTGAGCAGCGATGGACCGCCATCGAACCGGAAACCATTGAAATTGCGTTCCGAAATTTTGCCTCCCGGTTTTTCGGCTGATTCAAAAATGTCGACCTGAATACCCTGCCTGGCAAGCCTGATCGCAGTTGCAAGTCCGCCAATTCCTGAACCGATAATGATAGCCCGTGTCATAGCTGCTGTTTTTTATGAAACGAACAAGTTCGTAGTTGATGAGTGGCAAAGATCAAAAAAAAACACTGGAGTTCCATTTTTGTGAACTGTTAAATTAGTCTTTTCAGGCTTCACAGATGATATTTTGAATAAGAATTGTTTTGTAGAGGCGAAAAAGAACATAAATTTCAAGAATAATTTCGTAATTTACTAAAACATTTTCGCCTAAGTTTGTTTAATACTTTGACGAATAATTTAAACAAATGCAAAACAAGGTCCTTATTATCGGTACTGGTCTGGGTGGATTAACCACTGCGCTGCGATTGGCAAGCAAAGGTTATCGGGTGGAAATGGTTGAAAAATATCATCGTCCCGGTGGTCGCTTAAACCTGCTTGAGAAAGATGGATTTAAGTTTGACATGGCTCCGACTTTTTTCAGTATGAGCTACGAATTTCAGGAATTAATAGAATTTTGTGACATCCCGATGCCTTTTGAATTTGTGGAACTCGATCCGCTTTATTCCGTTCATTTCGAGGGTGATACCCGCAGCTATTTGATTTACAAGGACCTCAAAAAGCTGGCGATTGAATTTCAGGATCTGGAACCGGATTTCGAAAAAAAGATCACAAAATTTCTGAAAGCTGCCGGACAACTTTTCCACGATACCGAAGACATTGTCATCAAGAGTAATTTCGATTCACTTGCTTCCTATTTACTGAAACTAACCACTGTTCCGCTAAAGCACGCCCCAAAAATGTTTTACACCATGTGGCGCGAGATGGAACGGAATTTCGAATCGTTCGAGGTTCGGGTGATTTTCTCGCTGGTCGGTTTTTTTCTGGGCGCCACACCGTATGACACTCCTGCAGTTTACACCTTGCTGAATTACACCGAGTTGGTTCACGATGGATATTACAATGTCAAAGGAGGCATGTATAAAATTGTTGAAGGTTTGCTTCCGGAGTTGGAAAAACGGGGCGTAAAAATACATTACAACACCGAAATTACCGGATTCTCGGAACATCTTGGGCACATCAGATCGTTTTCCGACAGCACCGGGAAAGTTTGGAAAGCCGACCAGTATGTCGTTAATGCCGATGCGGCCTGGTTTCGTGGGGCAATCCTGAAACGCGAAGCCTTTTCAGAAGAAAAACTGGATAAGAAAAAGTGGACACTGGCGCCATTAACCATTTATCTGGGTCTGGATACCAAAGTTCCGGATATGTATCACCACAATTATTTCCTGAGAAGAAATTTTAAGGAATATGCAGGAAAAATATTCAAGAATAAAATTAAGCTCGACAAACCATATTATTACGTTAATTTGCAGTCGATGCACAATGCCGATTATGCGCCTCCGGGAAAAGAGTCCGTATTTATTTTATGTCCGGTGCCCGATTTGCGCTATAAAAAGGATTGGAGCGACGATGTGGAAATTGCGGATGCAATAATTCAGGATTTGAGCGACCGGACCGGTTTCGATTTTCATAAACATACCGAAGTAAAGGTTGTTTTAAATCCGCAGCACTGGGAGAAAATGTTTGGTTTGTACCGGGGCAGCGGCCTGGGTTTGGCACACGATCTGAATCAGGTTGGAGGTTTCAGGCCAAAGAACAAGGATGAAAAATTTAGTAACCTGTATTATGTCGGGGCCTCAACGGTTCCGGGTACCGGTTTGCCAATGACCGTGATCAGTTCACGGTTGGTTACCGAAAGAATTTTGAAAGAACATGGAAATTTATCGTAAAAATAACCTTGATTGCAGCAGGATTACGACCCGTAATTACAGCACCTCATTTTCAATGGGAGTGCGTGTTCTGAGTCCGAAATACCGTGAAGGAATTTACAGTATATATGGCTTTGTGCGTTATGCCGACGAGATTGTGGATACCTTTTTTGATCAGGACCAACGGACGATATTCGAAGAATTCCGTCAGGAAACATTTAAGGGGATTGAACGTGGATTCAGCATAAATCCTATTATCGACAGTTTTCAAATGGCTGTCAGAAAATACAAAATTGAGCTCGATCTGGTTGAGGCATTCCTGTTAAGCATGGAAATGGATCTGATCCACGATGTGTATTCGCCTGAATTGCTGAAAACATACATTTATGGTTCGGCCGAAGTGGTCGGTTTGATGTGCCTTCGGGTGTTTTATTACAACGAACCTGCAAAATACGATGAACTGGTTGCTCCGGCCCGAAAACTGGGAGAGGCTTTCCAGAAGGTGAATTTTTTACGCGATGCCCGCGACGACTTTGACAAAAAAGGACGGACTTATTTTAAAGACATCGATTTTACCAATTTCACGGAAGAAACCAAAAAGCAATTGGAAGATGAGATTGAACAGGACTTTCTGGAATCGATGGAAGGCATTCGCCAATTAAAAAAACAGGTCAGATTGGGCGTTTACCTGGCCTATACTTATTACATTCATTTGCTGAAGGAAATAAAAAAAGCCAGGCCTGAAGAGATCCTGAAAAAACGGTACCGGATTACCAACCGCAAAAAAAGCTATCTGCTTGTCAATGCTTACCTGAAGAATGTGTTTAATCTGCTTTAATTCACCTGAAAACTTTTCTTTCCTGCCTATTCTGATCCTGAAAATCAAGCTTTGCCATATCTGGCTAAGGAACAATGAATCTTGTTGATAATTCGGTTCCTGCTCAAATTTTAGTAATTTCGTGCCGGAATATATTCTGAAAAACCCAAAATGTTTAAACTCCTGCTTTACCCTGTTTCGGCCATTTACGGATTGATTATTTCGATCCGTAATTTGATGTACGATTACAAAATATTTCAATCAACCGAATTCGAAATTCCGGTTATTTCCATCGGAAACATTACGGTTGGCGGAACAGGTAAAACACCTCATACCGAATATCTTGTCGAACTTCTGAGGAAACAGTTCAGGATTACAACCATCAGCCGCGGATACAAACGGAAAACCAAAGGGTACCAGGAAGTTGAGGTCAATTCGCTTGCGGCTACCGTCGGAGATGAACCACTACAGATAAAAACCAAGTTTCATGATGTTCAGGTGGTTGTTGACGAAAAACGGGTTCATGCGATAAAGAAAATTCAGAAACAGGAAACCAGTCAGCTGCCCGATGTGATTTTGCTCGACGATGCTTTCCAGCACCGCAGTGTCAGTGCCGGGATTAACATCTTGCTGATCGATTTTAACCGTCCGATTGATAAAGACCAGTTGATGCCTGTTGGCCGCCTGCGCGAATCGAAATGGCAAATGCGCCGCGCCAACGTGATCATCTATACCAAATGTCCACAGGAAATTT
>JBASYJ010000189.1:0-1931 GCA_049277435.1 Prolixibacteraceae bacterium | reverse complement strand
CGTTCTATGTTACGCAATTGGCTTTGCACTATTCCTCTGGTGTAATGTTCTGCTTTGTCAAAAAATTTCTTGGTGCGGTTGCAAAAAAACTGTCTATATGGGGCAAGGTGATCACTTAGCCTCTGGGGCACAGAGGCCAGTGTTTTTCCATATCGATTGTTATTTTTACGTGGTGTTAAACATTGCTCTGAACGATAAACCTGTTCTTTTATTACACTCCTAAAATACTAATAATCAACAACTAAAACAAATATAAACTAAAGAAAATAAACGATTTAAATACTTTTTTTTAATCTGTTAAAGTAGAATTAGTCTGGCATTAAATTACGACAGGTTAAACAACTAATGAAAACCGCCGTGGTACGAGAGTATGCCCGGTGGTGTGGGAGGACAGCGGTGCGAGCCGCTTCCTACCCGATTTGTTTCATGTCCGTTGGCTAAGCCAACGGCAAAGGATATCCTGCAACAAATGATCATATCAGTATCCTTTGCCGTCACATTTATGTGACGGACAGTAAGTTCCTCATTTTGTTGGGATTTTAGCCCTTTTATCCTTGTCGCTCTTTTCCGCTCCCGAAGCGCGGTGAATGGCCCCGGCACCGTACCGAAGCCTGATCTGGTCCATCGACAGGTACAGTTTGATCATCTTTTCGTTGTTGTCGAACAGATCGAGTTGCTGAACACCGCCAATCAATCCGCCCAGTTTGACGCCAATCAACCGGATGAGCATGCGCCGTTCGTACAATCGCCGGAACAGTTCGAGTGCAGTTTGGATCAGGGTATGGTCGAACGAAGTGTAGGCAATCTTTTTTTGCAGCGTGTGCGTGTCGTAATTCGCATAGCGGATTTTTACCGTAACCACCGAGGCCAGCTTTTGCTTTTTCCGCATTTTAAACACAATCTTTTCCGTCATGTGAATCAGTAACCGTTCAAGCATTTGAATGTCAATGGTGTCGGTTTCGAAAGTTTGTTCCGTACTGATAGATTTTTCTTCAGAATAGGGTATTATCGGAGTGAAATCGACTCCATTCGCCTTCTTCCAGATATCAATTCCCGATTTTCCGAGCACATTTTGTATCATTTCCGGAGGAATGCCGCTGAGCGTATGAATTGTAACCACTCCCATCGAGCGCAACAAATGATAGGTTTTGTCGCCCACTCCCGGGATTTTTTTTATCGAAAGCGGGTTCAGGAAAGGTTGTACCAGATCGCGCGGAACCTCCTTTTCTCCGTTTGGTTTGGCTTCTCCGGTCGCAATTTTCGACACGGTTTTATTTACCGAGAGCCCGAATGAAATGGGCAGTCCGGTTTCGCTGATTATTTTGCTGCGCAGTTCGTGCGCCCATTTGTACGAACCGATAAAACGGTCCATGCCCGAAATGTCGAGGTAATGCTCGTCGATCGAGGCTTTTTCGTACACCGGCGCACGGTCGGCAATCACATCGGTTACCAACCGCGAATATTTGGTGTACTGATCCATGTCGCCACGAATCACGGTGGCATCGCGGCACAGGTTCAGCGCCATCCGTATGGGCATGGCTGAATGAACGCCAAATTTACGTGCTTCGTAGCTGCAGCTGGCCACCACGCCACGATCCGAAAGTCCTCCAATAATAATTGGTTTGCCTACTAATCCTGAATTCATCAGCCGCTCAACCGACACAAAAAAGGTGTCGAGATCGAGGTGTACTATCGTGTTGTTTTGTAAGTTCATGGTGTTATCCTCCCTGCGTTTCGGTTTTGTATTATTTTTCCGGCCTGAAAGGCCTGAATATTATAGCCCTGGGCAACGCCCAGGGTTAAGGATAAATGAAAACCGTCCGCGAGAACATGATATTAATGTGAGAAACTTCTTTCGGACGGAATTGCATTTCATTATTTTCGGGTAAACATGAGTTTGTTTTTTTTCGTCCGAAACAACGGTTGCCCGC
>JBASYJ010000188.1:0-8397 GCA_049277435.1 Prolixibacteraceae bacterium | reverse complement strand
TTTGTACCGATTGCGGTTCATGTGCAGAAGTTTGTCCGGTTGATGCAATTGCTGTTGCTGAGTAATTTCCGGTCGACATAAAGCAAAAAGAAGCTGATTTAAATGATCAGCTTCTTTTTTTTTGCCCTGGCCTGCAACTGTATGGTCTGATTTTTGTCTTTTGAAACAGAAAGCAATCTGTTTTAGCCATGAAAATCACATTTACTTTATTCCTGATATTATTTGTTTCAGGTATTTGTCAGGCGCAAATACCAAATAAAAATAACGAGAATTCTGCTTCCTCAATTTCAGTTGAAATAGCCGAAAATCAATCATTCACAATCTCCAAAATTTATCCCAATCCGGTAAAAGAATCGGTTCTTGTCGAAATTCAATTAAAACAATCTGATTTTCTTCAGGTTAAGCTTTTCAATATTCTTGGAACTGAAGTAAAAAATTGGGAGCCGATGTATCTTGCAATGGGAGACCAGAAATTTAAACTTGATCTTTCAGCAATAAAAACCGGAGTTTACATCCTGAGATTCAAAAATTCTAATTTTACATTTAGTCAGGTTATTCGTAAAAACTGATTTATTCCCTGATAGATTGGTTTTTATCGTGATTGTACCGTATGTGGTATAATTCTAATTTCACGTGAATATTCTGAAAAAACTTAGCTATACTATACAATCATTTCTTATTTTTGGTAACTTAAAAATAGTAATATGCTAAATTTCAATAATCTAAATATTCGGGTTAAACTTCGTATTTTAAGTTCTATTTCAATTGTCAGCCTTATTTTTCTGGGATTCATTTCCAATTATTTTTTTAACACCAGTAAAGTTCTTGCCATTATTATCAATGCTGAGAGGGTTCATAACAATACATTTCAGGAAGGAACTGAGTATTATTTCAAATATCAGATTTCCGGAAATGAACAGTGGCTTGATTCTGCAATAATTGATATTGAAAGTGCAAATCAAATGGCCTACGATTTTGCCATTATTCACCGATTGTTGCAACTTCCTGAAGAAGAATATATTGAAAGGTTTTATCAAAGGTATGAGGAGGCGTACAATTACGATCGTTCGAATGCCTACCTGATGGCAAGCCGGGTCAAACTTTTTGTTTGGTTGCAGCCGAAAGATTTTTTGGATGCGCAACAAGCGGCATTGAATGGCTATCTGCTGGGAGCAATGATTAAAGAGGAAATCAAGGCACATAAAAACGATTCCGTAGTTGTAAATGACCTTTCGCAGAATGATGAATTGCATCATATCCGAAAATTTTACAAGGAGTTTGCAGTTGCAATTTCATCGCTCAATGTTTATGCGAATAAGCTTTTATTTGCTGGTATTTCATTGATGGTCGTTTTTCTGGTGCTTGTTATAGTATTGGTATCCATGCTCATTTCCCGGTCAATAACAATTCCGGTTCTTGAAATGGTGCAGAAATTCGGGATAATAGCCAAAGGGAACCTAAATACTAACATTTCGATCAATACAACCAATGAAATTGGGACTCTGGCCAGTTCCTTCCGCGATATACAGAATGGGTTGCGAGAGGTGATCGATTATACCAAAAAGGTAGCTACTGGAGATTACAGCACTCCAATTACTCCCCGTTCGAATGAAGATGAAATGAGTGTCGCCTTGAATGTGATGGTTGCTAAACTCAAAGAATCGTACGATAAATCCGAGTTGGATTCCTGGTTTAAATCAGGAATTAATCTGCTGAACGAAAAGCTTCGCGGCGACCTGGAGCTTGCTGATATTTCAACCCATGCTCTATCGTTTTTGATGGAATTTTTACATTCCCAACTGGGAAGTATTCATTTATATAATCCTGATTATAATTTTCTAAAACTTGTTGGTTCTTCAGGTTTCGATCCGGAGAAACTAAAAGGACGCATTAAATTGAATGAAGGAATCATTGGGCAGGCTGCTTCCGGGAAACGAATGATTATTCTGAACGATATTCCGGATAAGTCTTACACTACCTTTTCATCTTCAGGTGAATATAAGCCGGATCACATTCTGGTGATGCCGCTACTTTTTAATGAACTCCTGGTGGGTGTTCTCGAATTATCTTCTGTTCAATCTTTTACTGATATCGAACTTCAATTTATAAAACAAGCTTCCGAAATCATTGCGATCAATCTTAATTCGGCAGAGAGTGTTCATAAAACCAAAGAGTTACTTCAAAAAACTCAGGATCAGGCTAGTGAACTTCAGGTGCAGCAGGAAGAATTAAGAGTAGCCAACGAGGAGCTGGTTGAGCATACCAAAGTACTGACTGAAAGCGAAAAGAGACTTCAGGTGCAGCAGGAAGAATTAAGAGTAGCCAATGAAGAATTGGAAGAAAGAACCCGCCAACTTGAGATTCAGAAAGATAATATTATCCGTACGAACCAGGAACTGACAGTTGTTCAGGATCAAATGGAGATAAAAGCAAAGGAATTGCAGCAGGCGAGCCAGTACAAATCTGAATTTCTGGCTAATATGTCTCACGAATTGCGCACTCCTTTAAACAGTCTGCTTATTTTGTCGAATCTGCTTGCCAACAATAAAAAAGGAAATTTAACAACTGATCAGGTTCAGTCAGCCCAAATAATTCATAAAAGTGGTACCGATTTATTGGTACTAATCAACGAAGTGCTTGATTTGTCGAAGATCGAAGCTGGTAAAATGACAATCGAAATTGAAGAAGTGAAAACTTTCGATATTCAGGACGAAATCCAGCTGAACTTTAAAGCGACAGCCGAAGATAAAAATCTGGCATTGAATCTTCACGTCGATAAAAATTTCCCTTCAAAATTAAAGACCGATCGTTACCGTTTGATGCAAATCATCCGGAATTTATTGTCGAATGCGTTTAAATTTACCAGCCAGGGAAGCATTTCTGTCGATTTTATGCCAACTCCTGAAAAGATGGTTTTTGCCAAGTCCGATTTAAATCCAACAAATACCTGTTGCATTCGTGTAACCGATTCCGGAGTAGGCATTCCGGAGGAAAAACTGGAAGCCATTTTTGAAGCTTTTCAGCAGGCTGATGGAAGTATTTCTAGAAAATACGGTGGTACCGGTCTTGGACTGTCCATCTCAAAAGAACTGATCAGGATGCTGGGCGGTGAAATGAAACTCGAAAGCCAGGTGAATAAAGGGTCTTCGTTTTACATCTTTTTACCTGTACGAAACGGTTCAGAATTGATGGTTTCTGAGAAAAAATCTGAACCGGGCATAAATAATATTCAGCTTTTTGAGCCAGATACAGCGAAAGTCGAACCAGTTTCCGAGTCAACTTTCGAATTGTTTATTCCTGATGACCGGGAACATGCAACCAATGAAAGCACTGTACTCATCATACATCCTTCAAAAATTCAGGCTGAGAAATATTTACAGCAGGCCAGGGCCAAAAATTATCGCGTAATTGTTGCTTCGGGCATCCGTGATGGCATTCTTCTCGCCGAGAAATATAACCCCAAAGCCATTCTTCTTGCTGTCGAATGTGCCAACCCGAATGATGAAAATTATCTGAAATTAAAGTCGATTCCGAAGTTAAGTAAGCTGCCTGTACATTTAATCAGTCCGGTTGAATTTGACGAACTGGTGGTTCATGGAGAACTAAAAACACTGGAAACCATTGAGTTTGAAGATGCGCTGAATTCGATAGAAGGTCAATATGTTACACGTTCAAAACGGATCTTGATTGTTGAAGATGATCGCGCAACACGAAGGTTAGTTACCGAATTATTGTCTGAACTTGATGTCGAAATCGCTGAGGCAGCCTTTGCCGAAGAGGCTTTCAGAATGTTATCCGGAGAAAAGTTTGATTGCGTTATCCTGGATCTTGGTTTGCCCGATTATACCGGAAAAGAGTTGCTCGAAAAGCTAAAACTCAATAACATTTCACTGCCCGAAGTAATTGTGTATACCGGCAAGGATATGAGCAAAGATGATGTGAAAACATTAAATAATTACACCAAAACCATCATCATGAAAGGATTAAAATCCGACGAACGTTTGATGGATGAGGTGACTTTGTTTCTGCACCAGGTTTCAAAGTCTTTTCCTGAAACGAAGGTAAAATCACCGGTTGAAGATCGGGAAGACCTGTTTAAAGGAAAAAAGATTCTAATTGTTGATGATGAAATCAGGAATGTTTTTGCCCTGGGAAAAATGCTTGAAGAGCGCGATATTGAAGTTTTTGAGGCGGAAAACGGGCAGGTAGCCATTGATATTCTTCAGGAAAACAAGGAAATAGATTTGGTACTGATGGATGTCATGATGCCGGTCATGGATGGATATGAAGCGATGCGTATTATCCGGAAGACGAATGAGATCGGGCATGTTCCCATCATTTGCCTCACAGCAAAAGCGATGAAAGAGGACCATGAAAATGCACTGAAAAATGGGGCAAATGATTATTTGTCGAAGCCATTGAATGAAGAGAAGTTGTTTGCGATGTTGAAGATTTGGCTGTATAAAAAGTAAAAATAAATCAATGAAACCAAAAATACTTATAGTTGACGATTTGCTTGAAAACCTCATTAGTTTAGAGGCTATTCTTGAAGATTTTGAGATTGAAATCATTCGGGCCTTCTCAGGAGAAGAAGCGTTAAAATTCACCTTGAAAGAGGAATTCGCGCTGGCAATTCTCGATGTTCAGATGCCTGAAATGAACGGATATGAAACCTTGGAGATGATGCGTCAGCGTAAAAAGACCCGGTACTTGCCAGTCATTTTTGTATCGGCAATTCATCAGAGCGATCTTCATATCATTAAAGGTATTGAAACAGGGGCGGTCGATTTTATTCCAAAACCGGTTATCCCGGATATTTTGAAAGGAAAAGTTAAGGTTTTCCTGGATCTGTACCTGCAACGGAAGAAACTTGACGATTTGTTGGGCCAGATGGAGGAAGCCAATTTGAATTTGAAAATCGCCCGCGATAAAGCTGAAGAGGCAACCCGTTCCAAATCTATGTTTTTAGCGAATATGTCGCACGAAATCCGCACACCGCTCAATGGTGTAATTGGACTAACAAAACTGCTTCATAAAACCCTGCTGAATTCCGAGCAACAGGAATTATTAAATATTATCTCTGTTTCAGGAGAAAACCTGATGCAAATTATAAACGATATTCTGGATTTCTCAAAAATCGAGTCCGGACAAATTCACTTTGAAAATATTCGTTTTGATTTAAAGGAGTTAATTAATAATTCTTTTCAATTGATGAAATTCAGGGCTGAGGAAAAGCAAGTCGAATTAAGCTACATCATTTCACCTGAAGTACCTGAAAAACTGAATGGCGATCCGTTAAGAATCAGTCAGATAATTTTAAACCTGGTAAACAACGCGATTAAGTTTACCCACAAAGGCACTGTTAAACTTGAAGTCGAATTGCTTGACCGCAGTGAGCAGACCGTTCGTTTGCTTTTCAGGACAATTGATACCGGGATTGGAATCTCTGAAGAAGGAATGATGTTGTTGTTTAAAGATTTCTCGCAAACCGATACCTCGATTAGCAGAAAATATGGTGGAACAGGCCTTGGCCTCGCGATATCTAAAAATCTGGTGAGTCTGATGAATGGCGAAATTGGTGTTAAAAGCGAATTGGGAAAAGGTTCGGAGTTCTGGTTCAGATTGCCTTTAAAGGAAGATCATGGAGTTTCTGCGCCGAAAATAAATCCGGAGGTGTCTCAAAAAATCATTAAAATATTACTGGCGGAAGATAATCTGATCAATCAAAAAGTTGCAGCATTGACATTAAAACATTTGGGGTATGAATGCGATTTTGCAAAAAATGGAAGAGAAGCCTTAAATATGTATGAGCAGAACCGGTATGATCTTATTTTAATGGATATGCAAATGCCTGATATTGATGGCTTAATGGCGACTGAGCTGATCCGGAAATTTGAGAAAAATGAACATATTTTATCACCGACATATATTGTCGCATTAACGGCTAATAATTTAGATGAAGATAGGCGGATCTGTCTTTCGGCAGGCATGAACAATTTCCTGTCAAAACCATTTAATCATGATGAATTAAAACAAATATTGATGGACGTCGTTGTCAGATAGAAAAAACTTCGAATATGCCAGGTGCCTACAATGAATCGAATATTGATCTTCTGAATATCGAGATAAAATTGCTGCTCGAAGCTATATTTCTGAGATACGGCTACGACTTCAGAAATTACAGTAAGTCGCACATAAAAAGAAGAGTATTGCACCGTTTGGGTACCAGTCGCATTTCCACCGTTTCCGAACTTCAGGATAAAGTTCTTCGTGACCGCGAATTCTTCATCGAATTTCTGGATGATCTTTCGATAAATGTAACTGAGATGTTTCGTGATCCTGACTTTTACAAGTCCTTGCGCGAAAATGTGATTCCCAAATTACGGACCTATGCATTTTTTAAGATTTGGCATGCTGGTTGCGCAACCGGCGAAGAAGTTTATTCGCTGGCAATTATCCTGAAGGAGGAAGGATTGCTTGACCGCTGTCAGGTTTATGCCACCGATTTTAACCGGAAAGTGCTTGAAATAGCCAAAGAAGGTGTTTATCAGAAGGTTGATGTGGAAAAATATGAGCGAAATTACCTGCTTTCGGGCGGAAAACATAAGTTATCTGATTACTATAAATCGATGTATGGTTCGGTCATGTTTTACAAAGAACTTTCATCCCGAATTGTATTTGCCGATCATAATCTAGTGACCGACAGTGTTTTTGCAGATGTGAATCTGATTTTATGCCGGAATGTTCTGATCTATTTCGAAAAATCACTTCAGGAAAATGTACTGGATTTATTTGGCGAAAGTCTTGTGCCATCCGGAATTTTATGCCTCGGAACCAAGGAAAGCATTAAATTTGGACGACACGAAAAATATTTTGATGTCATCGATGAAAAGCAACGAATTTTCAAAAAGAAAATGTTTTGATGTATAAGGCCATTGTAATTGGAACTTCTTATGGAGGATTGGAAGCTTTAAAGCTAATTCTTCCCGCGTTCGGAAAAGATTTTCCATTACCTGTTTTTGTGGTTTTACACATCGGTGATCATAGCAATGACGGTTTTGTGGGGTATCTGAATTCAATCTGTAATCTGCCGGTCAAAGAGGCTGAAAGTAATGAGGAAATCTTACCTGGAACAATCTATTTTGCTCCTCCAAATTATCATTTGCTGGTTGAAGATGAATCCACCATTGCGCTTTCGGCGGATGAAAAACTTAATTTCTCGCGACCTTCCATTGATGTATTATTCGAATCGGCGGCCTGGATTTATACCAAATATCTGATTGGTGTAATTCTTACCGGGGCCAACTCCGATGGAGCAAATGGATTGAAGATGATCAAGGAATTTGGCGGCACAACGATTGTTCAAAATCCACTTTCTGCAGTATCACCAGCCATGCCCAGGGCCGCACTAAAAACTGCAAAACCTGAAATCAGATTAGAACTCGAAGATATTCCAGCCAAATTGATTCAGCTAGCCTATTCCAGTTGACTTTGAATTGAAAATTTATACTGAAATTGATTTTAAAGATTTTTCAGAAAAATAAAGTAGAGACACAAAATGATGCATCTCTACCGTTCTGTAAACTCTGACTTTACCCCAAAATCGGAATTTTCGACTATGAATCAGATCTTTTTTATGTAGCTGGCACTTTCCTTAAATGTTTCAGGCTCCATTTCAACGAAATAGTTTTCCACTCCGCACTTTTCTGCAGCATCAAATAATTCTTTCCATTCAACCTCGCCCTGACCAATTGGGACTTGTTTATCATTAGCTTTTGACCAATCGGCCAGATGTGCCGAAATAAACCGGCCCGGATATTTTTCGAAATAGGTAACAGCTTTATAACCAATACTGATAACTGCGACCTGAAATTGCATTTTCACCAGTTCAGGATCGAAATTTTCCATGAGCGCATCGTAAATCAATTTGCCTTCGAGCTTTTCAAATTCCATATGATGATTGTGAAAACCCATCTGAATTCCGGCTTTTTTTGTTTTGGCGCCAATCTCGTTCAATTCATCAATCGCTTTCATCCAATCGCTCATGGTGGCATCCTTCGGAAGCCAGAAACTCGAGCAAATCATCTGTTTCTGGCCCGACTCCAACGCAAAATCCATACGTTCATTCAGGTTGTCTCTCAGTTCGCCCATTCCGTAATGCGTGCTTATCAGTTTTAATCCTGAATCCTCTGTAATTTTTTGCATCTCTTTAGCTTTCAAGCTCATTAATGGTCCAAAACCTGAACTTTCGTATCCAGGAGGTGAGCACATCTCGACGGTTTCGTAACCCAGTCCGGCCATCATTTTTAATGTCCCTGGAAAATCTTTTACCAACTGATCCTTCACTGTCCAAACCTGAAAGCCAAGTGGCTTTTTTAATGCTTTCTGTGCTGATCC
>JBASYJ010000187.1:0-12221 GCA_049277435.1 Prolixibacteraceae bacterium | reverse complement strand
TGGTTGTTTGTTTTTGCATCAGCCACATCGCGCACCCGGCCATCGAAATATTCGGCATGCGAATTATTTACAGAAATTGACCTGGTTCCGGTTAAATCCAGTTTGGGCAACATACCGGCATTTCCTGCTGAATTGTTAATTCCTGAAATTCTGGAATTGTTTTCAGCCATCGAAATGGAATAGTTTTGCTGAAGGGCTAAGGCGACTGCATCTTTCAGACTCAGTGTTTCCTGGGCCATCGAGATAAATCCCCCGAAAAGGGAAATGGTGATTATGATGGTTCGAAGTTTCATTCTTTTCTATTGTTAGTGACAATCTACCTGCATCTATTATTCAGTAATCTGCTCCTGATCATGGTTTCCGGAGTGACTTTTTAAACTTCCGGAGAAATATGTGTATAGCGCCGGAATAACAAACAAGGTCAGTACCAGTGCAAAGATTAATCCTCCAATGATGACAATTCCCATGGAGACACGGCTTTTGGCTCCGGCACCTAAGGACAAAGCAATGGGTAATGCTCCTAAAACAGTCGATAAACTGGTCATCAGAATCGGCCTGAACCGTTGAGTTGCGGCCTCCAGTGCTGCCTGCATCAGGCCTGCGCCGGCCTCCTTTTTCTGGTTTGCAAATTCAACGATCAGAATACCGTTTTTGGTTACAATCCCGATTAGCATGATCATCCCGATCTGGCTGAAAATATTCACGGTCTGGCCAAAAAGGATCAGCGAAAGCAAGGCTCCGGCAATGGCCAGCGGAACCGTAAACATGATCACCAGCGGATCGCGGAAACTTTCGAACTGAGCCGCCAGAATCAGGTAAATTAATATGAGTGCAAGTCCGAATGCAAATAAAAGTGTGTTCGAACTTTCGGCAAAATCGCGTGAAGGGCCTGACAGACTGGTCGAAAAAGAATCGTCGAGTACTTCGGATGCGATGTTGTTCATGGCTTCGATGCTTTGACCAAGCGTGTACCCTTTTGCCGGATTGGCCGAAACGGTGGCCGAAACATACCGGTTGAAACGGTATAATTGCGGGAGGCTTGAATTGTAATTGACCTGGATCAGATTATCGAGCTGAACCAGTTCTGAACGTTTATTTCGTACATAAACGGTACTCAGGTCGAGTGGATCATCGCGGTAGTTGCGACTGGCCTGTCCAATAACCTGGTACTGCTTTCCATTGAAGATAAAATAACCCATTCGCTGTCCGCTAAAGAAAAGCTGCAGTGTTTCAGCAATATCACGGATGGTCACACCAAGCGTACGGGCCCGGTCGCGGTCAATCGAAATGGTCATTTCCGGTTTGTTGAATTTCAGGTTCAGATCAACGACCTGAAATGCAGGATCAGCCTGTGCTTTCTCCATAAATTCAGGAAGAACTGTTTTAAGCTTTTCGAGCGTTGGCGCCTGAATGACATATTGAACCGGTAAACCGGAGCTTCGGCCAACCTGTATGGTTTGTTCCTGGGCGACAATGGTTCGTGCAAAAGTCATTTTCCTGAAAATGCCCGTTAGCATATCCGCAATTTCCGATTGTGAACGGGTACGTTCTCCGGGTTCGGTCAGGGTTATCCGGATAAATCCTGAATTGGTTGAAGAAGAGCTGCCAAATCCGGGAGCGGTCAAACTGATAAAGGATAATTTTTCAGGAAGCGTGTCAACAATCACATTCAGTGATTTCATGTATTCGTCCATTTTTTCGTACGAAACACCTTCCGGACCGGTCACATTGACCGTAATTCGGCTTTTATCCTGCATCGGCGCCAATTCCGATGGAATTAACGGCCAGAGAAGGGCAATCAGCGCAATGGATATTGCCATCATGATAAATGCCATCCACCTGAACTTCAGGAAACGGCTGAGGGCACGGTTGTAACTTGAAATGAGCGCGACATAAAATTTTTCGGTCCGACCATAAAAATTGCTGTGGTGATCGCTGTGACGCAGCCAGTGAGCGCTCATCATCGGGGTTAGTGTAAGCGATACAAAGGCTGAAATAATGACTGACCCTGCCATAACAATGGCAAATTCGCGGAATAATTTTCCGGTGAAACCCTGAAGAAAGATGATCGGAAGAAATACAGCAGCCAAAGTAATTGTGGTTGAAATGATGGCAAAGAAAATTTCTTTTGATCCGGTCATCCCGGCTTCAATGGGATTCATGCCTTTTTCGATCTTGCTGTAAATGTTTTCGAGTACCACAATGGCATCGTCGACCACCAATCCTGTTGCCAGTACGATACTGAGCAGCGTTAAAATGTTGATGGTATAACCGGCTATGTACATCAGGAAAAAGGTACCGATGAGTGAAATCGGGATCGCAAAAACCGGAATTAAAGTTGTTCGCCATTCGCGGAGAAACAGGAAAATAACCATCACCACCAGTAAAAAGGAAATGATAATGGTTTCCTGAACTTCGGTGATCGCGTTCCGGATGGTAATGGTAGTGTCGGTCGACATCCCGATTGTGATGTCTTCCGGAAGATCTTTTTTGATTTGTTCCAGCCGGTTCTTCAGTTCGTCGACGATGGCAATGTGGTTGGCTCCGGGTTGCGGTGATAGTGCCAGTCCGACCATCTGAATTCCACCAGCGCCTCTTAAAATTGTTTTTTCGTTTTCAGCCGTGAGCTCTGCATTCCCAATATCCTTGAATTTAACCAGTGTTCCGGCAGATTCTTTGATAATCATGTTGTTGAATTCCTCGGCTGTCGTCATCCGGCCTAAAGTCCTGACCGAAAGTTCCGAACCATAGCCTTCAATTCGTCCGGTTGGTAACTCAACATTTTCGCGGTTCAGGGCATCGCGCACATCAAGCGGAGTGAGTTTGTATCCGGCCAGTTTAACCGGATCGATGTACAATTTGATGGCGTAATTCTTCAGGCCATAAATCCTGATGTCACTTACGCCGGGAATGGTTTGAAGCCGCTCTTTCAGGAAGTTGTTGGCCAGTTCCGACAATTGCATCAAATTGCGGTGGTCGCTCTGAACGGTCATAACATAAACCGGGCTCGAGTCGGCATCCGATTTCACTACAATGGGAGGATCGACATCCGGAGGCAAATTGCGCTGAGCCCTCGACACCCGGTCGCGTACATCATTGGCTGCAGCCTCCATGTCGATACCAATCTGAAACTCCACCGTAATTGAACTGCCTCCGTCGCGCGAAGTCGATGTCAGGGTCCGGATTCCGGCAATTCCATTGATGGATTCCTCTAGCGGTTCGGTGATCTGGCTTTCGATGACATCTGCATTCGCTCCCGGATACGAAGTTGACACCGTAACTGTCGGCGGGTCAACGCTTGGATATTCGCGAACCCCTAAAAAATTGTATCCGATTATTCCAAACAAGACGATCAGAATGGACATCACCATGGCCAGTACCGGTCGTTTGATAAATATTCCTGAAAAATTCATGCGTTGTACTTGTTAATTAGCTAAAAGTCAAAACTTATCCTGAAATCTAATTACTTCCGGGTTTTTGTCCGGAGTGACTTTCCGCAGCCTTATTTTTTACCATTACCGCCGATCCATCGTTTAATTGCAATAAACCGGTGACAATCAGTGAATCATTCGGCTCAACACCTGCGACCAGTTGAATTTCATTGTCGGTTCGAATACCTGTTTTTACCTTAACCAACCGGGCTTTCCCATTTTTACAAATGAAAACCGAGTTGCCGTCGATGGAGCTAAGTACGGCTTCGGACGGAACTTTTAATCCTTCAGGAAATTTTTCGAGAATCATGTTTACCCGGGCAAAAGATCCAGGCTTTAGCTGGTTTGATGGATTTGGGCAGCGTGCCCTTACTTTCAGAGTCCGGGTTTCGGAACTTATTGCCGACTCAACCGCATAAACTTTAGCCGAAAAAAGTGAATCGGTAGCATCAGTTCCAAAACTAATATCCATACCCGGCTGAATAAAACGGCTGTATTTTTCAGGTACGTCAAATTCGATTTTTACCGGATCGAGTTGTTGAATGGTCGCGATCAGGGTGTTGCTTGCAATGTAATTTCCAACGCTGATGGACCGGAGCCCAACCTGCCCGTCGAAAGGAGCGTAAATTTCGGTTTTATCAATTTGTGCCTGAAGTAATTGTTTGTCGGCGAGGTTCACCTGAAGCGCACTTTTGGCTGCATCGTATTCGTCCTGACTAATGGCTTTTAACTCCAGCAATTTACGTTTCTGCGATTCGTCGCTGGCCAGTAAAATTCCCTGTGCTTCATTTCTTTTTAGCTGTGCCTGAAGATCACTGTCGTTAATTTTTACCAGCAGTTTATTTTTTCGAACGATTGTTCCTTCTTCGAAAAGAATTTTGGTAATTCTTCCTGAAATCTCCGGCCGGATTTCCGCTTTTTCATTGGCCAGAATGGAGCCGGTACTTGAGACTGAATTTAAAATCAAAGAAGGTTTTATCACGTTTATCTCCACCGGAACCGGACCGGATTTTTTGGAAATTACGCTCTTATTCTTCTTCGAGCAGGAACCCATTCCGAAAAGCAGCAGGAAAATAAGACTGATACCAAAAGCAGTGGAACACACGTTTCTGAAAAACGATAATCTTTTATTCATATGAGTATGTTTTATTTTTGTCCGGTTATTTTAATATACAGTTTATTAGTGTTTTATGTAGGTAGTTTGACCTGAATATTTTGTCTTAAAGAAATGAATTTTATGAATACGTTAATCAATAGACTGCTGGATTTTAAAGTTGGATTTGTTCATTCTTTATACCCGGAAAATAATTCAGGATGAAATGAGTTTAGATTATTACCTGCATTCGACAAAACAGAATGAATTAGGTTTAATTTCACGATAAATGTTTTGTTAAAATCAATTGCGGGAAATGATTGTTAAAGAAAAGTACCGATATTTGATCATGTTGAAATTTTCCGTCGGATCTCAAAATTCAGCACATTTAAAATTAAGCTATTTTCTATGATAACATATCTTTTAAAAGTCAGACAACCATTCCGGATTGCCATGGTGATTTTGTATGTAGGCTGTATTGCTGCTCTTTCTTTGCTTCCGATGCAGGATTTACCCAGGGTACCTATGTTTCGGGGAGCTGATAAAATTATACACATGATGATGTACACCATTTTTTCGCTTCTTTTTTGCTGGGCGATAAAATCGGAGCACAATTATTCAAGAATGTTACTGATTGTTCTGGTTACTGTAAGCTGGGGTGTGTTTATGGAATTCTTGCAGCTCGAAATGCACAGAGGACGATCATTTTCCATTTACGATATATTGGCAAATTTTCTTGGAGTCATGTCCGGAATTGCCATTTATGTTTTACTCTCCCTGAAGTATAAAGTCTGAATCAACTTGATGCATCTATTCCCTGATTACTTTAAATGTTTTCGGTATATCCTGATCAACCCGGATAAAGTACATTCCAGCCGGAAAGTATTTAAGATCAATAACTTTCTCTGAAGAACTTGCTGAAGTTTTAAAAATCGCTTTCCCTGTGCTGTTAAAAATAGTCACCGGAATATCAGTTTCCGGTATTTTGCTGAATTTCAGACGAACATTCCCATTGGTAGGATTGGGAAATACCTGAATGCCGGAATCATTTCCCTGGAGCTTGAATCCGGTAAGGTTTTTAACTTCAAGAATAAAAACTGTTGTAGCTGTTTTACCGTTCGATTTTGCTGTAATCTGAATGATTGAATAACCAAAATTTTCAGGAGTAAAACTCAGGTTCAGTTTCGAATCTGTAATTTTTGTTTTTACAAGTGCTGAATTAATGTTTTCACTGACCGAAAATGTAAGTGTATCCATCTGATCATCGTCGGCAAAAACAGTATACAAATCAATGTTGAGATCTGAAGAATTTTTGTTTACCGAAATATTTCTGATCGAATCTTTTACATACGGTGCATGATCGGTTGGCGCTACCAGAATGGCAATTGTTTCCTGGCTGGTATGTGTTGCATCCGAAAGCGTTAAGTTATAAAGATTAGTTCCAAGATTAGCCTCGGTAAATATTCCGGATAAGATTGCCGAACTGGCAGACTTCTTTTTCAGTTTCAATGAATCCGGCAGATTTGCGATCACAAAGGTGGTTGGATCGTTGTCGATATCGAAAGCTTCAAGTATAAATTCGAAATGTTCATTGGCAAATGTCCGGAACACCCGGGTAAACAGAGGCGCTTTGTTTACCTGTTTAACGGTGATAACCAGTTCGTCTGATTTCGAATCAACACTTCCATCGTTCACGACAAGTCCAATGTTGAATTTGGTATCACTCAATACTTCAGGAGCTGTAAATGTTGGAATGGCTGCAGTTGCGGAGCTAAGTTTTATTTCTGCCGGTGCCGTCCATTTATAAATCAGTGCGTCGTTTTCAGGATCAGTTGAGGCTTTCCCGTTGAGTGTCACCAAGGCCCCTTCATTAACCGTCTGATCGGCTCCGGCATTTGCCACAGGCGGATAATTGTCTTTTTTTACCGTAATAACCACCTGATCGGCTGGCGAACTCACCTTGCCGTCGTTTACCACAAGCGTAAAGGTATATTGGGTGTTTGCTGTAATTTCGGGAGTGATAAATGTTGGTTTGGCTACTGTTTCCGAGCTAAGAATTATTCCTGAAGGCGAAGTCCATTTGTAAGTCAGGGCATCTCCATCCGGGTCCGATGATCCCGTTCCATCCAGTGTATAGGTAATTTTTTCGTTGACTGATTGGGCCGGACCAGCATCGGCAACAGGTGTTTTATTTACCTGTTTAACGGTCACCACAACTTCATCAGAAACCGAATTTTCAGATCCATCGTTCACGGTAAGAGTGAATGCAAAGGTTTTATCGGTTTGAACTTCAGGAGCAGTAAATGTTGGTTTTGCGGTTGTTGCCGAACTTAAGGTGATTCCTGAAGGAGCAACCCACAAATAACTGATCGGGTCGTTATCCGGATCGGTTGAGCCAGATCCGTCCAGTGAAACAGTTGTTCCTTCGTTGGCAGAAAAATCGGCACCTGCTTTGGCAAGTGGTTTCTGATTCACTTTTTTGACAGTTATTTTTACCTGATCAATTAACGATGCTATTTTTCCATCGGAAACAGTCAGGCTAATCGTGTATTCGGTATCTTTTGTTACGTCAGGAGCTGTAAATGTTGGTTTTGGGGTTGTTGCCGAACTCAATATTATTCCTGAAGGTGCAGACCAGTTGTAGGTTAATGCATCGTTGTCGGTATCCGAAGACAATGAACCATCGAGTGTAACCTGAAGACCTTCGGTAATGTACTGATCGGGACCGGCATTGGCAACCGGGGTTTTATTCACTTGTTTAACTGTTACAATTACCTGATCGGATTGAGAACTGAGTGTTCCGTCGTTAACTGTCAGTGAAAATGAGTATGGAGTGTCCTGACTGACTTCAGGAGCAATAAATTGCGGCTGTGCAGTGTTGGCGTTTTGCAGGGTTATTCCTGAAGGCGCGGTCCATAGAAAACTCAGTGAGTTACTTTCAGGATCGGATGAAGCAGTTCCATTCAGAGTTACAGAACTACTTTCGTTGGCTGAAAAGTCATTTCCTGCATTTGCAGCCGGAGCCTGGTTCGGCAATACCCTGACGATTACCTGGTCTTCCTGCGAGTCGACCTGCCCGTCGTTTACTGTCAGTTTAAAAATAAGATCGGTATTAGCGCTGACCATGGGTGAAACGAACTGCGGATACGCCGAGTTTGCATTGGTAAGGGTAATGTTGGCAGGAGCGGTCCACGCGTAACTTAGCTGATCGTTGTTCGCGTCGGACGAAAGTGATCCGTTTAAGCTGACCGTTTTTCCCTGATAAACAGTTTGGTCGGCACCGGCATTGGCAACCGGAATCTGGTTGGGCATTATGGTTATCACCACCTGATCGGGTGATGAATTCAGAAAGCCGTCGTTCACCACCAGCGAAAATGTATAGGCAGTACTGATAACTACATCAGGAGTTAAAAAGCTTGGATTTGCAACATTTGCCGAACTCAGTGTAATTCCTGCCGGTGCTGTCCAGCTGTAACTTACCGGATTATTATCGGGATCGCCCGAGAGACTTCCGTTTAATTGGTATGTTTTGTTCTCCTGTGCGTTTGCATCAGGGCCAGCATTCGCAACCGGCGCTTTATTTATTTGATTAACAGTGATAATAACCTGATCTACGGCAGAATTTGCTTTTCCGTCGTTCACCACCAATGAAAAAATATAGGGCGTGTTGGTGGTCACTTCAGGAGCAGTAAAACCGGGCTTTGCAACAGTTGTTGAACTTAAGGTTATTCCTGAAGGGGCTGTCCATTTGTAAGTAATTGCATCGCCATCCGGATCATAGGATGCTGATCCATCGAAGGTAAAAGCTGATCCCTCACTCACCGACTGATCGGAACCGGCCCGCGCAACCGGGATGGTATTCACCTGTTTGACCGTAATAATTACCTCATCGATCGACGAATTGATCTGGCCGTCGTTGACTGTGAGTGAAAATTTGTAGGGTGTATCAGCATTCACATCCGGAGCGGTAAAACTTGGTTTGGCTGCTGATGACGAACTTAGTGTAATTCCGGCAGGCGCAACCCACGAATAGGTAATTGTGTTTCCATCCGGGTCTGAAGAACCGGATCCGTCGAGAACAACAGTGGCCAGTTCATTCACGGTTTGATCGGGGCCGGCATTGGATACAGGAGCATGATTGATTGCAACTTCGGAAGTAAGTTTAACAAAAACCGATTCACCTACGGCAAAAGTTGGTGCGGTGGCAATAGGATTTCCTGAAGTATTGTAATAAACAGGACTTACTGACGGGATAACTTTTGCTGCACTGCTATCCCAGTATTTAAAGACAATGGTATGTCCGGGTGTGTAACCGTTTCCTGTTCCTTCATCTTTTGAAACCGATATTGTAACATCAAAATTCAGTTCTGCCATAGGTTTGGAAAGTCGTGCAAGTCCAACACAAATGGAACCATCAAAAACGGCAATTTCATCATTGGTATCAAGGTTCACTCCACCGAGTTTCGCATTCAGAACATTGATGGTCATGTGGTCGGTTCCGTTTCCGGTCCAGGCAACGACAAACGGACTCTGCGCAAACCCGTATCCGGCAAATAAAAGTATTGTGATTATTACGACGAATTTTTTCATAAAAACTTGATTCTAATTTTCATTTTTTTGACTGTTAAAATACAATCAGATTAAAAAGTAGGATTATATCCCGGTGAATCAAAAAGCAATAAACATCTGGTAAGTCAAAATAAATTTATCTCTAAATCTTCTACTGTTGTTTTTTGTGGCTAACATACATATAATGATTGAGATAAATAATTTCGTCACCAAGTTTTTTTACCAATGAATTTACTTTTAATGTAGATTTTAGATTTTGTTTTGACTAACCGATCATTTAAAATTAATTCCTGAGTACAAATTTCGGCAGGCGGATAAAGTTACTTATCGTAGGTTTGGCAAAATTGTGGAATTTTTGAGAAAGAACGTGTTTGTGCAGGTAAATGTTTACCCGAATGAACTGATGTCGATAAATGAAGTGTAATATATATTGCAGGTCGATAAAAAAGAAACGCTGCAACCAGCAGTTTCATCCGGTTTATTTTGAACCCAGGTAAAACCGCCAATTGCAGTGTTCTTGAACAAGTAGCAATAAAAATCAAATGTTATTCGGAAGTTCAGAAAACCGGAATTATCCGAATAAAGTGAAAAGGGAAATTAAATTACATATTCGAAACCTGGGCCAGCCATTAATCTGTCATCTCCAAACAGAGTTTTCATTAATTCCTGCGCCCTGCATTTTAAATCGTACATCAAAGCCACACTATTTATAATCGATTTGGGATCTCCATTACATGTGTCATGAAGGTTATTCAGGAGGGCCATTCACGTTTTATTAAAATTGTATGTTTTTTGCCAGAGTTCGGAACCTTTGGCGCAATCGGCCATTTTCGGATTTTTTTGCATGTTGTAAACAGCATTCCAATCCACGACAATTGGTTCTCCAGATGGTCTTTCATCAGGTTTGTCGGTTGGTCTGTATTTCCTTTCGCGATAAATTTCGTTAAATCAACTTATTCCTGCTCCTCCGAATTGAGAGTGCGTATTCCCATTGCAAAAAAATCGAGATTTTATCCATTCCTTCAGATTTTAGTTTGTTAAAATTATTGTTCTATCGTGTAATAAAATTAGGGAGCATATCCATGGGGCGCAATGGCACAAACGTGTCATGTTTTCACGTAATTCTTATATGCATATTAGTAAATAAAAGATATTCAGTGTTGTATGTGTGTTTTTATCTGATTTAATATAATAAAAATCCCTGAAATCCATACTGCTAATTTCAATGATAAGTTGAAAAGCAGATAGGTTTTCAGGGATAAGGCAAAAGAGGCAAGGCTAATTTTTTTTTATCCGGGATGGATCGAAAACGGAAGGATAGATTATATCGTTATGTTTTTCTAACAGTAAAATGTTGAATAGAATTTTAAAATGATTCAGGTTAAAGCATGGACTTTACGTTTTCCTTTTCGTGCACCCAAAATTGAAGTGATTAAGGAAAGTAACCAACCACTGCAAATAAGTATCCAGATGTTCGATATCCAGAAATTTGGTTCACTGATTGCAGAAAGGATGCCTGCGGCATTGCAGATAATGAAAATATACCAGGCACTTTTAGGATTTTTTCGGCTGAGGTAAAAACAGGCCATGGCAATTAAAATGTCGTAGCAAATGTACGTAATAATTTCACCTGTTTCTTCCAGTCCGGCTAAACTGACCAGCAGATCGTCCAGAATAAATAGAATGAGCGTTATGACCAGTGCTGAGATAAATGCCTGAACAAAAGCTGGTACTTTCATTGAATTGGTTCTTCGAAGCTTTTTTTTCATTGCCAATAAACCTCCGATATAGTTAGTTTATGTCCAATGTGTGAAAAATAATAGGGTAACAGAGTATCAAAGTTTCCACAAGCAAGTTGCTTTCGCAAGACATTTCCTTATACTTCGAAAAGCATCATTTTGTTTGAATAATTGTGGTTTGACTTTGTCACCCTGTCCCCTTCAGACTCCGGACCCAATATAACTAAAAGTGTGGCAATGAACTTGAAATTTTAAATTTTGATCGGAGATCTAGATACTTTACTGCAGAATTAACCGGTAAGATTTTGATGTTTCCTGATCAATCTTTATAAAATACATACCGACAGATTGTCCGGCAAGGTTTAGTTTTTCCATCCGGTCCTTTGCCTGGGATTTGTGAATTAAAATTCCTGAAGCTGAATAAACCGAAATCCAGGTTTCGCGTTTAGGAATCTGGTTAAATTTTACCTGTACTTCACCTTTTGTTGGATTCGGATAAATTATAATCTCTGCAGATTCTCTTTCAGGAAAGATACCTGTTGGAATGTTTACTTCGACCTTAAATTTTGATTTAACCTCTTTCCCGTTGGAACTTGCAGTAATTTCGACTTCGGCTAACCCGATGTTTTCAGTTGAAAAACTTAATGTCAAGTCAGATCCTGAAATGTTTGCCAGTACAACCGCTGTATTTGTATTCGAAGAAACGCTAAAAGTCAAAACATCGCCAAAATCATCATCTGCAAAAACAGTTTTCAAATCGAGAATTTGGTCTGGTGCGCGTTTATCCACTGAAATATCCTGAATAGGATTCTTCACATACGGCGCATGATCGACATTTAAAACTTTAATCACCACATCATCAGGTAACGATTCAGCAAAACCATCATTAACAATCAGTAAAAAGGTATATTCTGTATCTGCGCTGACTTCCGGAGCGGTAAAAGTTGGTTTTTCTGCAGTTTCGGAGCTAAGTGTTATTCCTGAAGGAGCCGTCCATTTATACGTCAGGGCATCTCCATCAGGATCAGTTGAAGTAGAACCATTTAAAGTGACTGTTGCGCCTTCGTCAACCGATTGAATATTTCCTGCATTGGCTTGCGGAATTTTATTTACCTGTAAAACAGTTATCACAACTTCATCGGCCGGCGAATCAGACGATCCGTCGCTGACCACCAGTGAGAAAGTATATTGGGTATCGGCACTGACTTCAGGAGCGGTAAAAGTTGGATTTGCATCGGTTTCTGAAGAAAGTGTAATTCCCGGCACACTGGTCCATTTGTAGGTCAGCACATCGCCATCGGGATCGGAAGAAGCAGAACCATCGAGCGTAACAGTGGCGCTTTCGTTGGCAGATTGGTCTGCACCGGCATTGGCCTGCGGAGCTTTATT
>JBASYJ010000186.1:0-6738 GCA_049277435.1 Prolixibacteraceae bacterium | reverse complement strand
TTTGCAGCGCGGCGATGTGGAACAACTCAACGATTTCACCTCAGAATATTGCCGCCAGCGATTAACCGATACCCGACTCGATGTTTTGCGGTTTCAACATCTGAAAAAACCATTGAAGGCCAAATCCGGAAGAAATGTTTCGCAAATGTACTATGCGAAACAGGGCATCATTACCCCTGAAATGGAATACGTTGCCATCCGCGAAAACCAGCGGATTGATCGTCTGGGACAGCAACTCAGCAGGCAATTAACACAACAGCACGAAGGGTACAGCTTCGGGGCGAACACGCCTAAAGGATGCATTACCCCCGAATTTGTCCGCGATGAAATTGCGGCCGGGCGGGCCATCCTTCCGGCCAACATTAACCATCCCGAAAGCGAGCCGATGATTGTCGGCCGTAACTTTCTGGTGAAGATCAATACCAACATTGGCAATTCTGCTTTGTCCTCAGGAATAGAAGAGGAAGTTGAAAAAGCCGTTTGGAGCTGCCGTTTAGGTGGCGATACCCTGATGGATTTGTCGACCGGTGAAAATATTCACGAAACGCGGGAATGGATCATCCGGAACTGCCCCGTACCTGTAGGTACGGTACCGATTTATCAGGCGTTGGAAAAAGTAAACGGCAAGGCTGAGGATCTAACCTGGGAGATTTTCCGTGATACTTTAATTGAGCAAGCAGAACAGGGAGTTGATTACTTCACCATACACGCGGGGGTGTTGCTGCGCTATGTTCCGCTAACAGCCAAACGGGTAACCGGTATCGTTTCGCGTGGCGGGAGCATTCTGGCCAAATGGTGCCTGGCCCATCACCGGGAGAATTTTCTGTACACCCATTTCGAAGACATATGCGAAATCATGAAAGCCTACGATGTGGCCTTTTCGCTGGGCGACGGGCTGCGCCCGGGTTGTATTGCCGATGCCAACGATGCAGCCCAATTCGGCGAACTGGAAACATTGGGCGAACTCACCAAAATTGCCTGGAAGCACAATGTGCAAACCATTATTGAAGGACCCGGCCACGTGCCCATGCACCTGATCAAAGAAAATATGGACAAGCAGCTTAAGGAATGCCACGAGGCCCCGTTTTATACCCTCGGTCCGTTAACCACCGACATTGCGCCTGGATACGACCACATTACTTCGGCCATTGGGGCTGCCATGATCGGTTGGTATGGCACGGCCATGCTTTGTTATGTCACGCCCAAAGAGCATCTGGGATTGCCCAATAAAAAAGATGTGAAAGACGGGATAATTGCTTATAAAATTGCCGCCCATGCTGCCGATCTGGCGAAAGGGCACCCTGGGGCACAGTACCGCGACAATGCGTTGAGTAAGGCGCGTTTCGAATTCCGGTGGGAAGACCAGTTCAACCTGTCGCTCGATCCGGAAACAGCCCGCGAATTTCATGATGAAACGCTGCCTGTTGAAGGGGCAAAAGTAGCCCATTTCTGCTCCATGTGCGGACCCAATTTCTGCTCCATGAAAATCACGCAGGAAGTCCGGGATTTTGCCGAACAGGGCATGAAAGAAAAATCGGAAGAGTTCAAATCGGTTGGAACTGAAATATACCTGTAAAATGATCATCCTGATTTCCAATCCGGCGCCGGTAAAAGATGAGCATGAAATCATCAGCCAAATCTTCGAAGAAGGTCTGGAGGTTTTCCATCTCCGGAAGAAAGAATTTCAGGAAAATGAGATGAGGGCATTTATTGAAAATATTCCAGAGAAATACCGGGGGAGAATTGTTCTTCACTCCCATTATCACCTAGCGGCTGAATATGGGCTGAAAGGAATTCATGTTCCGGCTGTTTACGAGGGAAAAGCGACTGTCGGGACGTTAAGTGTTTCATTTCATTCGCCGGAAGAAATACAAAAGTCTGAACTGCAGTTTGACTACGGTTTCCTGAGCCCCGTGTTCGACAGCATTTCCAAAGAAGGCTACAAAAGCCGGTTCAATCCGGACGAGTTGAAGCTGTTTTTGAAAGACAGAAAAGAAAAAATAATTGCCCTTGGCGGAATGGATGAAGACAAAATTGAAATCGTCAAAAAACTGGGATTTTCAGGAATTGCCTTGCTTGGAGCTGTATGGCAAAACGAAAATCCTGTCGGCAAATTTAAACGAATAAAAGAGAGATGGCTGAAATAACCAACTTTGTACTGAGCATCGCCGGGTTTGACCCATCAGGAGGTGCCGGAATCCTGGCAGACATCAAGACCTTTGAAGCAAACCACGTTTGCGGAATGGGTGTGCTGAGCGCCCTTACTTTCCAGAACGATATCCTGTTCGAAGGCTTGAGGTGGGTTGATGCAGACGAAATCCTGAAACAAATCGCCGTTCTGGAAAAAAGGTTTGAGTTTTCGGTGGTTAAAATAGGTCTGATCGAGAATTTGGACGTGCTGGAAGTGGTCGTCAAAGCCTTGAAACAGTCGCAGCCCGGGTGCCGGATAATCTGGGACCCGATCGTGCGGGCGAGTGCAGGCTTTCAGTTTCACAGCCATTTTGAACGGGAACAATTGTTCTCGGCACTTGAAAACTGCTTCCTGATCACGCCTAACACCGAAGAGGCTATTTTTCTGGCAGGAACTGGTAACCCAACGGAGGCAGCGCAACATCTGGCAAAATACTGCCATGTTCTGTTGAAAGGCGGCCACAGCAAGGAAGAACCCGGTGTTGATACTCTTTTCGGACAGAATACGGTTGAAAAAATACTTCCGGCGGGGAAAGTGGTATTCCCCAAACATGGCTCGGGATGCGTTTTGTCGGCGGCCATTGTGGCAAACCTGGCGAAAGGAGATGATCTAATCGCCGCGTGCCGTAACGCCAAAATGTACGTCGAGCAATTTTTATCCAGTAACCAAACTTTAATCGGAACGCATGATGCACAAACTGCAATACATATCACAAGGTAAAACGGTTCAGGAACAAACCGAAAACATTCAAAGCGCGCTCGAGGCCGGGTGCCGGTGGGTTCAGTTGCGCTTTAAAAATGCTGAAGACGGCGAGCTTGTCGATTTAGCCGTTCAGGTAAAACGAATGTGCTCGGACTATCACGCCACTTTCGTCCTGAACGATCGTGTGGACATTGCGAAAATAGCTGATGCTGACGGCGTACATCTGGGATTGTCAGACACTTCTATCGCAGAAGCCCGAAGCATATTAGGCGAAAATAAAATCATTGGCGGCACGGCCAACACCATAAACGACGTGCTGAAGCGCATCGATGAGAAGTGCGATTACATTGGCCTGGGGCCGTTCCGGTTTACGCCGACCAAAGAAAAATTAAGCCCCGTGCTTGGTTTGGATGGAATAGCCCTGATCATGAAAGCAGTCCTTTCAGGAGAAAAGCAAGTTCCGGTTTATGCCATCGGGGGAATAACCCACGCCGATGTGGCCGCAATCAGGAGAACCGGTGTTTTTGGGGTCGCGGTTTCGGGCGCCATCACCACGCATCCAAACAAAAAAGAGTTGATACAAAATCTTAATCTTTTGCTCAATGAAAAAATTGAAAATTGCCGGTAAAGAATTTCATTCGCGCCTGTTCCTGGGAACTGGCAAATTCGGCTCCCCGAAACTCATGGAAGATGCAGTGCTGGCATCAGGTTCCGAATTGGTTACAGTAGCCTTAAAACGTATTGACATGGAAACCAATACCGATGGGTTACTTGCTCATTTGCAGCACCCGCACATCAACCTGTTGCCAAACACTTCAGGAGCCCGCAATGCCAAAGAAGCTGTTTTTGCGGCACAGCTTGCCCGGGAAGCCTTGGAAACAAACTGGTTAAAACTCGAAATCCACCCCGATCCCAGATATTTAATGCCCGACCCTGTTGAAACGTTGATTGCCTGCGAAGAACTGGCCAGGCTTGGCTTTGTAGTTTTGCCGTATATTCATGCCGACCCTGTTTTGTGCAAACGGCTTGAAAATGCCGGAACCGCCGCCGTCATGCCTCTTGGCGCTCCCATTGGCAGTAACAAAGGCCTGAAATCTATCGACTTTCTGGAGATCATCATCGAGCAAAGTAATGTTCCGGTCATTGTTGATGCAGGAATTGGTTCCCCGTCGGACGCAGCAAAAGCTATGGAAATTGGGGCCGATGCCGTGCTTGTGAACACGGCCATTGCCGTTGCCGGAAATCCGGTGGAAATGGCCAGGGCTTTCCGCTTAGCCGTAGAAGCCGGAAGAATAGCTTTTGAATCAAGATTGGCGACAACGAAACGAGTGGCCGAAGCCAGTAGTCCGCTTACTACATTTTTAGATTAATTATCAGCAAATGAGTTTTAAAGGAATATTTGACCGGTACAACTGGGATGAGGTTCAGGAATCCATCTATGCCAAATCGTCGCATGATGTGGAAATGGCCCTTTCTTCACATCACCGCACCCTGGAAGATTTTAAAGCCTTAATTTCTCCGGCAGCGGCGCCTTATCTGGAAGAAATGGCGCAGTTAAGCCACCGGCTCACCCAAAAGCGCTTCGGAAATACCATTCAAATGTATGCCCCGATTTATCTGAGCAATGTATGCACGAATTTCTGCACGTATTGCGGGTTTAATTTTGACAACAAAATCAAGCGCAAAACGCTTACCCCTGACGAGATTTCGCTGGAAATTGCCGAGATAAAGAAACAGGGGTTCAATCATATCCTGCTGGTAACCGGCGAAGCCAAACAGGTAGTTCATGTCGATTATTTTAAAAATGCCATCGAAATTATAAAACCTCACTTTGCAAATATTTCAATCGAAGTACAGCCCCTTGATCAGGACGAATACGAGGAACTAAGGCAAGCCGGAATTTATGCCGTTTTGGTTTATCAGGAAACATACAATCAGGAAAAATATCCTGAATATCACCCCAAAGGCAGGAAAGCCAATTTCGATTATCGCCTCGAAACGCCCGACAGGGCCGGAAAAGCCGGGTTGCATAAGATTGGGGTTGGCGTTTTGCTGGGACTCGAAGATTGGCGTACCGATTCGTTCTTTTGTGCGCTGCACCTGGATTATCTGCAAAAAAAATACTGGCAGACCAAATATTCGGTTTCATTTCCACGTATCCGCCCGGCCGAGGGAGTGCCGCCGCCCAATGTGGTTGTTTCCGACAGGGATATGGTGCAGTTAATCTGTGCTTACCGGTTGATGTACGAAGATGTTGAACTGTCGATATCAACCCGCGAATCGGAACAATTCAGGAACAATATCATCAGGTTGGGGGTAACCAGCATGAGTGCAGGTTCAAAGACCAATCCGGGCGGTTATGCAGTCGATCCCGAATCGCTGGAACAATTTGCTATTTCGGATGAGCGAAGTTCACATCAAATGGCCGAATACATTTCAAGTATAAATTATGAACCGGTTTGGAAAGACTGGGACAAATCGTTTATCTAGCATGACAACGTTTACAAAAGAAGAATTAAACCGGTACCACCGCCAGTTGATGCTTCCCGGATTTGGACTTGAAGGACAGCAAAAACTGAAAAATGCCAAAGTGTTGGTAGTCGGCGCCGGTGGCCTGGGTTGCCCGGTACTGCAATACTTATGCGGGGCGGGCGTTGGAACAATCGGCATCATTGATTTTGACAAGGTAGAACTTCATAATTTGCACCGCCAGGTTTTGTATTCAACTACGGATGTCGGGAAACCCAAGGCAGAAACTGCGGCTACGATTTTGAAAGCTCAGAATCCCAATGTACAATTTCAGGTTTATAACGATATGCTGAACAAGAAAAACAGCATGCAACTGATTTCCCGGTTCGATCTGGTTGTGGATGGTTCCGATCATTTCCCCACCCGCTACCTGGTTAATGATACCTGCGTGGAATTAGGGAAACCGCTCGTGTATGGCAGCATTTTTAATTACGAAGCGCAACTGGCTGTGTTTAACTACAATGGAGGCAAAAATCTGAGGGATATTTATCCTGAACCACCAAATCCGGAAGATGTGCCGGGCTGTAATGAGAATGGTGTGATGGGCGTTGTGCCCGGAATTTTAGGCGTTTACATGGCCAACGCCTGCATCCAGGTTATCCTGGGCAGTTATAGCAACAAATGCCTCATGCTTTTCGACTTCAACCAGTTTGGACTGGTAAAACTGGAATTGGATTAGTTACACCATCAATGTTTCTGAATTGTCCGGTTAGTAATGTATTGAAAAGAATAATTAATTGAACCTGAAATAATAAATGCGAAATTCGAATCATATTTAAACAGAAAATTTTGATAACTAGTGTCGAATCAACAAATTGACGTAACGTCATGTTTAACATGTTTCAGCATCCTGCCTTGAGCATTATTCGGTGATGAATTTACAGCTCTTTTGTTTGCCATTAGAATTCAATTCCTTCCCGGCTATAAATTTTCCGGTCAAACGGGTGTTTTACTTTTTGAATGTAGCTTACGTAGTCTGCCACTTCAATTAATCCGTCACTGGCCCCTCGTCCGGTGAGTACCAGTTCCAAATGTGCTGGTTTTTGAGCGATAAATTCGATCAGTTCCTCCTCGGCCAAAATGCCGTCACGCACCGAAATCAGGATTTCGTCCAGAATAAGCAAATCCAGATTTTCGGCCTGAATAAATCCCGACAACTGGATCAGTCCGTTTTTGACATCTTCGCGATTACTTTCGCGGGTTACTTTCGGGTTAAACGACCAATGTCCTTCAGTGAATCCGAGGATTGTAGCACCTAGTTTTTGCAAACTTTGAATTTCGTTGTATCCATACAATTCGGGCCGTTTGTTGAAATG
>JBASYJ010000185.1:0-11690 GCA_049277435.1 Prolixibacteraceae bacterium | reverse complement strand
GATTGGTTTTCTGACTCGAATTTTATTCCGGCACAAACCTCAGGAAGTACCGGCGAACCAAAAACCATTGAATTACCCAAACGGGTGATGCAAAAAAGTGCCGAACGAACCATCGGATATTTTGGATTAAAACCGGATGACCGGCTCCTGCTCAGTTTGCCTTGCCGCTACATTGCCGGGAAAATGATGGTTGTCCGCGCCATCGTTGGCCAAATGAACCTGATAACAATCGATCCTGCCAGCGATTTCAGCATTCTGAATTCAGAAATTTTTGACCTGGGAGCACTGGTTCCAAATCAATTTGTTAAAATTCTGGAACAGGCTTCAGGAAAAGAAAAACTGCAAAACATCCGGAATCTGTTAATCGGTGGTTCTGCCATTTCAGGTGAGCTGGAATCACAAATCGCCCAATTTTCGAACCGGGTTGTTTCCACCTACGGAATGACCGAAACCGCGTCGCACATTGCCATTCGGGAACTTTCCGGAGTAAGAAAATCCGAATGGTATCGATGTCTTCCCGGCATTTCGGTTACGTTCAGCGATTCTGAATGTCTGCAAATTCACCTCTTCGATTTTGAAGAACTGCTGCAAACTAACGATCTGGCTGAAATCCAATCCGATCAGCAGTTTAAAATTATGGGACGGGCAGATTCGGTGATCATTTCAGGAGGAATAAAATTTTCGCCGGAAACGATTGAGAAGAAACTGGAAAATTCTATTACTTCCCGATTTGTGATTTCTTCGGTTCAGGATGAAAAACTGGGCGAAAAACTGGTGCTGGTCATTGAGGGAAAACCATTTGAAACAGCCCTGCTGGAACAGAAACTGGCAGAACAATTACCGGCATACGAAACACCCAAAACCATTTATTTTCTGGATCATTTCCCGGAAACAGCCAGCGTTAAAATTGCACGAAAAGAAATTCAACACCTCATCCGGAATCGAACATGAACAAAATAATACCGGCAAACATAAAAAAATACCTGCCCGACGGATTTATCGCAGGCATTATCGGGATGATCACCCTGGCCTGGCTGATACCCGGAATTGGCGGCGCCGGAAGTTTTTTTAGCCTGAAAGTGCTGATTCGCTACGGAATTATGCTGCTTTTCTTTTTCTACGGATTACGGCTGAGCCCGGAGAAACTGGTAAACGACCTGAAAAACTGGCGTTTGCACCTGCTGATCCAGGCCATCACGTTTGTCGTTTTTCCGATTCTGGTATTGCTTTTCAGGCCATTCCTGAAAGGGACCGAAAACGAAGTGCTCTGGCTGGCGGTTTTCTTCCTGGCGGCATTGCCCTCAACGGTCTCCTCTTCGGTGGTGATGGTTTCCATTGCCGAAGGAAACATTCCGAGTGCCATCTTCAATGCCAGTATTTCAGGAGTGATTGGAATTTTAATCACCCCTTTCTGGATGGGAATTTTTCTGGAAAAACACGACGAAGCATTTGCCTTTAGCCAGGTGCTGACCGATCTGGTGATCCAGATTCTGATTCCGGTTATCACCGGATTGCTGCTTCACCGCTTCTGGGGAGCCTGGGCCTTCCGGAATAAACGGTGGCTGAGCATGTTCGATAAATCGGTGATTCTGAGCATCGTTTACCGCAGTTTCAGCGATTCATTCCTGAATGGCATTTTTCATGGGATCAGCTGGATCGACCTGATCATCCTTTCAGCCAGTGTTATTTCCTTGTTTTTCGTCGTTTTCAACCTGACCAAAACTATCAACCGACTGATGAAATTTAATCGTGAAGATGCAATTACCGTGCTTTTCTGCGCTTCGAAAAAATCGCTGGTTCATGGATCTGTTATGGCCAGTGTACTTTTTGCCGGCAGCAGCACCGGTGGAATCGTATTGGTTCCGGTGATGATTTATCATGCCTTCCAGTTGTTTTACATCAGTGTCGTTGCCCGCAGGTTCAGTAAAGACAAACATAAGTCCGTCACATAAATGTGACGGCAAAGGATATTGATATTTGGAAATCCGTTGGTATGATTTGCCGTTCGCCTTTAGGCAATGAGAACGAAGATGATATTCCAAATCACATAAATGTGATGGCAAAAGAAAATGCTATTTGGGGATTTCTCTGGTATGCTTTGCCGTTCACCTTTAGGCAACAGGAACGAAAACAGTTTGTTTCTATCCGCAATTTCTCAGAATAAATCCATTCACCGATTTTAAACTTTTACTGACCGATAGCCGGTGTGCCAGTTGTTGCAGGTGATTTATTTTTACATCATCAAAAATAGCATCACATGGAAAGGCATTGCGAACAACAAAGACATTCAGGATCATTTTGGGCATACGTTCTGATTATTGTCGGAATATTGTGGATCCTGAAAAAAAGTGGCTGGGACATAAATCTACCCGGCATTGGCGATTTCTTTGCAGGTATCGGTCATTTTTTCAGTAATATGGCCCACTGGTCGGCCGGGGCAATTTTACCGTTGCTGATTATTCTGGCCGGTGTTGTATTACTGGCCGGCCGTCGATTTTTTGGAGCCCTGTTACTTGTATTGATTGTTATGATGATAATTCCACATTTTCTGATCATTCCAGGCATACTGATGGTTGTTTTTTTTCCGGTTTTATTAATTATAATTGGGATTATTATTCTGACAAAATTATTTTAACACAGGTTTTTAATGGATTTGGCCGATTAGAACAGATTGTTTACCGATCTGGCAACTAAATAGAACACATAAAAATTACATTTGCAACTTCGTAAAATGCATAAGATGGAACAAAGAAAAAGTGATAAGCGATTTTACTTCGGAATCATCCTGATCGTACTGGGAGTAATTCTGATTTTAGAAAGGTTGAATTTGATTCCTGAATCGGTGGCGGATATGCTCATTTCGTGGCAAATGCTTTTAGTTGGCATAGGTGTACTTTCGCTCATCGGAGGCAACCGGACTGCGGGAACAATACTGATCGTGATCGGAGCATTCTTTATGGTTCCCGAACTGATAACTGTACCAAGAGAAATCCGAAGAATTTACTGGCCGTTAATTCTGGTTGCCATCGGAATTGCCATATTGTTCAAACAGCGGAGCCAGCATTCGGTACCGGGCATGAACGATCCTGAAATCCAGATTCCTGAAGGTGGTTCAATGAATACATTCGATGATTTTGTAATTTTTGGCGGACGGGAAATTTTCGTCAACTCGCAACATCTGGCCGGCGGGAAAGCGACTTCGATTTTTGGAGGCATTGAATTCGATTTGCGCAAGGCAAGTCTGCGTCCGGGCGGTGCGGTGATCGATTGTGTCAGCATATTTGGTGGCTGCGGCTTCAAAATCCCGATGGACTGGAATGTTCGGAACGAGGTGACCACCATTTTCGGCGCTTTTACCGATAAACGCGGCGAAACCTACAGCGACCGTTATTATGATCCTTCAAAAACATTGGTAATCAAAGGTGTTTCAATCTTCGGCGGAATCGAAATAAAACATTTCTAAACCAATGAAGCACCCCTTAACCCATAACTACCGGCTACTCATTTCCTATGCCATGTTCTGGGCTGTTATTGCGCTCATTAATATCGTTCTGCAGGTTTTTTGGTACGATGTTCCCTTTGTTTTTTCCTTACTCGATACAGGAACCAATTACATTTTATATCCACTTCTGGGTTCAAGTATCTGGTACAGCATTCGCTACAACAGTCTCGAAGAAGTGACAATCGGACGCCTGTTGCTGTTTCATTTTATAGCAGCTTCTATACTTTGCGGAATTTGGGTTTACCTCAGTTATGCCATTTATAAACCATTTATTACTGAAGGGAACGATTTCCTGACAAAAGGCCTTCCTTCCAAAATTTTTGCCGGGTACCTGATGTATGCCATCTTCCTGGTTTTCTTTTATGCGGTTAATTATTACCAAAGCCTGAAGGAAAAAATAAAAAAGGAAAGTGAATATAAATCACTCATCCGCGAAGCCGAATTGCAGGCCCTGAAATCACAGATCAACCCTCATTTTTTATTCAACAGCCTGAATTCAATTTCATCACTTACTGTCAGTAATCCAGAAAAGGCACAAGAGATGGTGATCAACCTTTCAAGTTTTATGCGGTATTCGCTGATGCACAACGAAAAGGAAATGGTTTCTTTTTCGCGCGAACTCGAGAATATAAAACTTTACCTGAGCATCGAAAAAATCAGGTTCGGGAAAAAACTGAATGCTGAATTTGACATCAGTGCTCATTGCCTGGAAGCCGAAATTCCGAACATGATTTTGCAACCTTTATTCGAGAATGCCATAAAATACGGAGTTTACGAGACCACCGACCAGGTTACGATTAAAACAACCTGCGTTTGCGATGGCAATATTCTGAAAATAACAATTTCAAACGATTATGATGCCAGCACACTCAAACGAAAAGGCGAAGGAATCGGATTGCAGAATATTCGGAAACGACTCGAAATTATATACAATCAGCCTGATTTAATGAAAATCAAGGATTTGAAAACTAGCTTTGAAATTCAATTAACCATACCACAAAAAAACAACCAGTTATGAGCGAAAAATTACAAACCCTCATTATTGAAGACGAAGAACTGGCCCGTAACCTTTTACGTTCGTATTTAAAAGATCATCCCGATATTGAAATAATAGGAGAATGCGAAAACGGTTTCGACGGGGTAAAAGCCATCAACGAGAAAAAGCCCGGCCTGGTTTTTCTGGATATCCAGATGCCCAAAATCACCGGTTTCGAAATGATTGAACTTCTCGATTACAAACCACAGATCATTTTCACCACGGCTTACGACCAGTATGCACTGAAAGCTTTCGAACTGAACGCGGTGGATTATTTGCTGAAACCATTCTCGAAGGAGCGGATGCTTTCGGCCATCGAGAAAGTTCAGCACCGGATTTTAACTGCTGAAGACAATTCCGAAAAGCTCGAAGAACTATCGAATTTCCATCCGGGTGAAACTTTTATCGACCGTGTGGTGGTAAAAGACCGGCATAAAATTCACATTATTACCGTGGATAAAATCCGATACATCGAATCGCTCGACGATTATGTGATGATTTATACCAACGACGGGCGACACATGAAACAAAAAACGATGAAGTATTTCGAAACCAACCTCGACCCGAAAAATTTCATCCGCATTCATCGTTCCTATATCGTTCAGGTCGACAACATTGCCGAAATTCAGCAATACGAAAAAGAATCGTACATCGTAATCCTGAAAGATCAGAATAAAACAAAACTAAAGGTCAGCAAAACAGGTTATAAAAAGATCAAGGAAGTGCTGCACTTTTAAAGCCTGAAAAAGTATTCAGAATTTGACAGTCAGGGTTTGACTTTGAGTCAAGCCCTGACTAAGTATAAGGGAATCTATCTTTCTAAAAAAGAGATGGAATCCCTTTCACATTTAACATACCGCTCCGGAAATAATAAAAGTCCTGCATTAATCGCAGGACTTTTTCTATTTTTGGGCTTTTATTCAGTGAATCAATGAAGAAGGGTATTTTTCTCGTATTTCTTAGTTTTCCACTTTTACTCCGGTCGCAGGATTTATCCGGGTTGGAGAAGGATACCCTCATCCAAATCATTTACATTCTGATCTTTTTATTGATTCTTGTCTTTGGCCGGGAGGTTTACAGGTATTCCCAAAAACATCACATCAGGCCCTTTTCGCGAATCTTCAATAAATCGCTGCTCGAAATTGAACTTGAAAAAGACAAACTTTACCGGCCACAGGTTTTGACCATGACCATCCGAAACCTGGGTAAAAACGAAGTTGAATTTCATGCTCCGGTCCTGGAATTCAGGAAAATATGGAGCAAACGAAAATTCAAGCTGAACGGAATCAGTGGCCGGCAGATTTATCCCCTCTTTCTGGATCCGGACGATGAACATACCCTTCGCATAGAAACTGCAAACCTGCACCAATACGACAAAACCATCAAATCGTTTTACTGGGCCCAGATCCATGTCACTGAAATAAATGGACGAATTTGGCGGTCGAAACCTGTAAAACTTCGTAAAAGTCTGGTAACCTGAGTCAGGTTTCAGGAGTAAAATTTGTTTATAGCCGACGGCCGGAAAACTGTTTTATTTCAGGATTACAATTAATAATTAAACGCTGAATGTTGATGAGAGAATGGAAATTTAATGACGTTGATTTTTCGACCTACCCTCATTATGCGGAAGACGATCTGGGCGTTTCGTACACCAAAACCGAAACTAAAATCCGCATTTGGGCTCCTACGGCAAACCAGGTCGAATTGCGCATTTACAAACAAGGTTTTGGTGGTTCACCTATCCGGATTGATCAGTTTGAGAAATCAGATAACGGAACCTGGCTCATTTCACTTCAGAATGATTTAAACGGTTATTATTATACCATAAAAGTTAACGACGGTATCTGGATGAATGAAACTCCCGGAGTTGATGCCCGTGCTGTTGGAATTAACGGTCAGCGGGGATTAATTTTTGATCCGGAGCTAACCAATCCTGAAGGCTGGAACGAAGATAAACGCATTCCATCGGAACACGCCACCGATTCGGTGATATACGAGCTCAGTGTCCGGGATTTTTCGATCGCACCCTCTTCAGGAATGAAAAATAAAGGCAAATACCTGGCCTTTACCGAAACCGGAACTGTTTCTCCGGAAGGTTTAAAAACCGGAATCGACCACATTAGGGAGCTGGGGGTAACGCACGTGCATTTGCTGCCGGTATTCGATTTCCTGACCGTCGACGAACATGCCCCCGACGAATCGTACAACTGGGGTTATGATCCGCAAAACTTTAATGCTCCGGAAGGGAGTTTTTCATCCGATCCGAATTCTACAGCGCGAATAAAAGAATTAAAAATGCTGGTTCAGGCGCTTCACAAGGCTGGAATCGGCGTGGTTCTGGACGTGGTTTACAACCACACCGCTCATACCCGCCGATCGAATTTTAACCAGACGGTACCCGGATATTATTACCGCCAGAAATCGAACGGTACATTTTCGAATGCCAGTGGCTGCGGAAACGAAATCGCGACCGAACGGGGCATGGTCCGGAAATACATCCTCGATTCGCTTTATTACTGGGCTACCGAGTTTCATCTCGACGGTTTTCGATTCGACCTGATGGGAATCTATGATCTGGAAACGATGAACCAGATCCGGGCAAAGATGGACACCATTTCACCCACCATCCTGCTCTACGGCGAAGGTTGGGCTGCCGATAAAAGTCCGTTGCCCGAAACCTGGCGGGCTGTTAAAAACAACGTGTCGAGGCTTTACCGGATCGCCGCGTTTAACGACGATTTCCGTGATGGAATTAAAGGCGACAATTTTAATGCACAAAGCAAAGGATTTATCAGCGGAAAAACCGTTCAGGAAGAAAACATAAAATTTGGGATTGTTGGTGCCTGTTTTCATCCGCAAATTGTTTACGGTTATGTGGAACAATCGAAATCGCCCTGGGCAATCCGCCCTTCACAGTGCATCAATTATGCTTCGTGCCACGACAATTATACGCTGTACGACAAGATGGTACTAAGTTGTCCGGAAGCCAGCGACGAAGAAATCAGAAAGATGGTGATGCTGGGTGGGGCCCTGGTGCTGACTTCTCAGGGAATACCTTTCCTGCATGCCGGAGTTGAAATGGCCCGCACCAAACTCGGAGATCACAATTCGTACAAATCTGACGACCGGATCAACCAGATTCAATGGAGCCGGAAACATACCTATATCGATGTATTTCAATACTATAAAACACTTATCCAACTCAGGAAAAATCATCCGGCGTTCCGGATGACATCAGCTGACCAGATCCGTAATCATCTTGTTTTTTCTTCGGAATACCAGATGGGTGTGGTTTCCTACAGCCTGATTAATCATGCGAATAACGACAGCTGGAAAACAATCCTGATGATATTTAACGGAAACCGCACCGAGAACAGTTTCCCTTTGCCTATGGATTCCAGATGGAGAATTATTGCTCAGGAAGGAAACATTAATCCAGACAGCCGGATATTTGCGCAAGGAACCCACATTCAGGTTCCGGGAATATCGATGACAATTCTGGTTGAAGATTAATCTCTATATTCCGTCACATAAATGTGACGGCAAAGAATATTGACATATTGATCAGAATAGCAGTATCCTTTGCCGTCAGATTCAGCTGATGGATTTTAGAATTAGCCTCTAATAAACAGACAACAGCAATTCGAGGTTGGTATACGGAAGATTAAATTTTGAAGCGAGTGTCGAATTGGTTAAAATGCCATTGTATACATAAACACCTTTCCGGAAACTCTTCGAATTTTTAATGTAGTTGTCAATTCCGCCAATTTCACCCACGGCGATCAGGATCGGAATCAGCACATTGCTTAAGGCGATGGAAGCTGTCCGGGCAACAATGGCTGGTACATTAGGCACACAATAATGAACCACACCATGTTCAACAAAAGTTGGGTTATTGAGATCGGTACAGCGCGAAGTTTCGAAACAGCCACCCTGACTGACATTCAAATCCACGATGACTGATCCCGGTTTCATTTTCTGAATCATTTCTTCGGTAATCCTGAATGATGGGAAAGTACCGACAGGCAATGCACCCAAAACCGCATCAGCTGATTTTAGGGCTTTTTTAATTACTTTGGGATAGTAAATCGAAGTAAATATCCGCTGTGGAAGTTTTTCCTCGAGTTTGCGCAGAGAGTTGATGTTTTCGTCGAAAACTTTAACAATGGCTCCCATTCCAAGTGCTGCACGGGCAGCAAATTCAGCAGCGGTTCCCGAACCCAGAATCACCAGTTCGGCAGGCGAAATTCCGGTAACACTTCCAAGTAAAACACCTTTTCCTTCACGCGATTTGCTCATGTATTCATTGATCAGCACAATTGCGGTACTTCCTGAAATCTGGCTCATCAGTTGAACAACCGGTTTGCTTCCATCTTCCTCTTCAAGATACTCGTAGGCAATGTTGGTAACTTTCTTTTGCAGCAATTTACTGATTGAACTGGGGCAATGCGCATTGATCTGAAGATTGGAAATTAAAGTCTGATGCCCTTTAAGTTGGTCAATTTCAGTTTCATCAAAAGGTGAAACACGCAGAATCAGGTCACATTCGAATATTTCTTTTCGGTCGGGCATAACCAGAGCCCCTGCCAGCCGGTATTCCTCGTCGGTATAACTGGCTGCCAGACCGGCTTCTTTCTCGATCAGGATTTCGTGACCATACGAAACAAGTAACTCTACTGCCTGAGGAGTCAGAGGAACACGATATTCTACTTTTTCCTTATCTGAAGGAATTCCAATCCTGATTTTTTTTCCCTTCCGCGGAATTTCAAGCATTTCTTCCTTTGGCATTAAAAATGGAGAACCGGAGGTAGGGTGTTCTGATAATTTATCCTTTTGAGTCATAATTTGAAATTTCGATTCCTGAAGTTTTGTATACGCAGAACAATTAAAAAGATTATACTTTTTGAGCTTCAAGCAGCCTGACTCCATGCTCTCCTTCCCTGATTCTCACCTCCACAATTCCTTCGGGCAACAACGATTCAATCATCTCAGGCCATTCGATAAAACAATAATTTCCACTGTAAATATAGTCTTCATATCCCAGATCAAAGGCTTCTTCAATCTTTTTAATTCGGTAAAAATCAAAATGATAAATCACCGCGCCTTTTGTTGTGGTGTATTCGTTGATCAATGCAAAGGTCGGACTGGTAACATAATCAGGTGAATCCAACTCGTGACAAATGGCTTTTATCAGGGTTGTTTTACCTGCGCCCATCGAACCATACAAGGCAAAAACCCGATCTTCAGGAAAATGATCCAACAACAATCTGGCTGTTTCCTGAATGGATGACAATTTTGAAATTTTAGTCTGAAACATGAAAATGGTTATTTGAAATGCAAATTAATAAAACTTCATTGAATAATTCTAACACTGACTTTTGTTAAAGGTTTGAATAAAAAATTTGTATTACTTTTGAATCAGAAAATAACCGAATAAAACAAATAATATGAAGCTTCCTCAAAATTTAAAGTACACCAACGAACACGAATGGATCAGTGTGGAAGGTGATGTTGCAACAGTTGGAATTACCTCTTTCGCACAGGGCGAATTGGGCGATATCGTTTTTGTTGAAATTGAGACTGAAGGCGAAACACTTGCAAAAGGTGAAACTTTCGGAACCATTGAAGCAGTTAAAACGGTTTCAGATCTGTTTATGCCTGTTGGAGGCGAAGTTAAAGAAGTAAATCCGGAACTGGAATCATCACCCGAATTGGTGAATAAAGATCCGTATGGTGCCGGCTGGCTGATTAAAATATCGGTTTCGGATCTTGCCGAACTCGACGATCTGCTTAGCGCCGATGAATATCAGGCGATGCTTGAAGCCTAATAAAATAAAAAAAACCTGAAGAATGATCTTCAGGTTTTTTTTATTGATATCCTATTTTGTTAGGCAATATCACGGGCGACTTCGCCGTGGTAGCTGATATCCAAACCTTCTTTTTCTTCCCTTAATGAAGCTTTGACCGGAATAAAACGGTTGATCACCTTCAGGATAAATACGGTAAAGAAGAATGCATAAACGACAGCAAACAGAATTGCTGCAATTTCCTTCAGAAGCAAACCTGCTCCACCACCATAGAATAATCCATCCACTCCATTGGGATTAATTGTCGTGGTTGCGAACAGTCCCAGACAAATGGTTCCAATTACACCACCCATTCCGTGAACGCCCCAAACGTCAAGGGCATCGTCCCAGCCTTTTAAATCTTTAAACTTTACGGCCAGGTAACAGCCGATTCCAGCAATTATTCCAATGATCGCAGCCGATTGAATGGTAACATAACCAGCGGCCGGAGTAATAGTTGCCAATCCGGCAACAGCGCCGGTCATCAGACCAATGAAGGTAGGTTTTTTCTTGCCGGTGTTCCATTCAATGATCAGCCAGGTAATCGCACCAAACGATGCTGCCATATCGGTATTCAGGAAAGCTGCAACAGTAATATCGTTTACTGCCAGTTCGCTTCCGGCGTTAAAACCATACCAGCCAAACCAAAGTAAAGCCGTACCAACCGCAACCAGCGGAATATTATTTGGCATGTGTTTCTTTTCTTTTCGGGCGCCAACAAAATATACCGAAGCAAGTGCTGCAAAGCCCGCTGTGGCATGAACCACAATTCCGCCTGCAAAATCGAGTACTCCCCACATGGCTAAAAGACCTCCGCCCCATACCATGTGTACAAACGGGTAATAAACAAATATTTGCCAGAATATTAAAAACCAGATGTACGACTTGAATGAGATTCGGTTAATAAATGCACCGGTAATCAAGGCTGGTGTAATGATCGCAAACATCATCTGATAGGCAATAAATACGAACTCCGGAAAATTCCGCTCGGCAGAGAAAACGGTTTTTGGTGAAATTCCCTGGAAAAATGCTTTATCCAGATTTCCGATAATCCCGAAAAAATCGGTTCCATCAGTCGCGTTACCACTGAAACACAGGGAGTATCCAAAAAAGAACCACAACAAGGTTGTCAGTCCCATGGATACAAAACTCTGCATCATGATGCTGAGAATGTGTTTCCTACTTCCTAATCCTCCATAAAAAAAAGCCAGACCGGGGGTCATGAGCATGACCATACTCGTGGCTAAAATCATAAACGTGGTTAATCCTACATCAAACATAAAAGGGGGTTTTAATTTGTTGCTGC
>JBASYJ010000184.1:0-5506 GCA_049277435.1 Prolixibacteraceae bacterium | reverse complement strand
TCGCAGAAATCCTTTACAGGCTATATTGTCCGGACAGCTTCGCACAAACCAGTTGCCCGGTATGCACGTGTCCATAGGCTACTTGTGATGGAACACAAGGTTTAATCATTCAATGAACGTTAAACAGATAATAAGCGACTTCATGTCAGTGGTGTGAGAGGCGCACTCCGTCAGCTAATTACTGGCGGAGCCATCTACTCGATTGAATTTATCCTGAGATCTGAAATCAGGTCTTTTGTTTCTTTTTCTTGGCTGCAGGGAACAACACATTGTTCAGAATAAGTCTGTATCCGGGAGAATTTGGGTGCAAATTCAGGTCAGTTACCGGATCACCAACAAAATGCTGATAGTCTTCCGGATCGTGTCCGCCATAAAAAGTCCAGAATCCTTTCCCGGTTTCTCCATGAATGTACCTGACTTCTCCGGCGGCTTTATTCTCTCCCATAATCAGCACATTTGACTTCACCAGTTTTTTATCGAAAGCTGTGGTTTGCCCCATAAATCCGTTCACCATGCTGACATGATTCTGACAAAGCATAGTTGGTACCGGGTCCCATTTGGCCGAGAACTGGAAGAGCGTAAAATAATCCTGTTCCCTGGGTACTTTTCGGGTGGTCGAAACATCGATGTCCGAAAATTTATATTCGTACGGATTGCGGTTGATCGTGAAATTCTGGAAAGCCAAAGTTGAATTAAAATTCAGTTTATTGTTCATATCCGGATCTGCGGCATCACCATCGAACATCGATTCACAAATGTCCACACCTTGTGCAGCCTGCGAAATGTCGTAAGTGTCGGTAGCGGCACACATGGCAAACAGGAAACCTCCGTTTTCGATGTATTTATGAATTTCGCGGGTGATCACCCGTTTCATTTCCGAAACTTTCATGAATCCCATCCGTTGTGCCAGTTCTTTATTTATACGGACTTCTTCCTGATACCACGGAACATGCTGGTAAGCCTGAAAAAATTTTCCGAATTGCCCGGTAAAATCCTCGTGATGAAGGTGAAGCCAGTCGTAATCTTTTAGTTTTCCATTCAGGATTTCTTCATCATAAATCACATCGAATTTAATTTCAGCATAGGTTAAAACCAGTGTCACCGCATCGTCCCAGGGTTGTTTGTTGGGTGGAGAATAAACCGCAATTTTGGGCGCTTTCTGCATACTTACAGCATCCTGATTGACGTCTTCGCGGGCAATTCCGGACAGTAGGTTGTTGGCCTGACCATCGGCAAGGATTTCGTAACTTACGCCGCGTACCAGGCATTCACTGGCAATGGCTTGCTGGTTCTGAATCAGAAAACTTCCACCCCGGTAGTTGAGCAACCATTTCACTTCTGTTCCCTGATCCAGAACCCAATAGGTTATCCCGTAAGCTTTTAAATGGTTGGTCTGCTTTTCGTCCATCGGGATTAAAATGAAGGCGGCACCCGCAGTTTTAATCAGCAAAAGGAAGATCAGGCTCAATAGCCACTTCGCTTTTTTATCAGAATGGAATATGTTCACCTCCTGAATTTTCATAATGGCTGAATTTTTCCTGATCGAACGAAGAATTTACCGGAATGCCTCCGTTTTTACCGCTGAACGGATCGCCGGAATCTTCATTCATTTTGGATTGTAGTTTATGTCCGTATTGTCCGCCTCCAATTTCCTCCGGAATAATATTTTCCATATCGGCAAACTTCGCGAGATTCTTTTTAAATGAAAGTTTAACATCGCCCACAGCACCGTTTCGGTGTTTGGCGATGATGATTTCGGCCACTCCAAGCAGCGAATTGCCATCTTCGTCTTCTGTAATCCCGTAATATTCCGGACGGTGAATAAACAACACGATATCGGCATCCTGCTCGATGGCTCCCGACTCACGAAGGTCGGAAAGTTGCGGACGTTTTCCTTCGCGCGATTCAACCGAACGGTTCAACTGCGAAAGTGCGATTACCGGAATGTCCAGTTCTTTTCCGATTGCCTTCAACGATCGTGAAATCATACTTACCTCCTGTTCGCGGCTTCCCCGGTTATCTCCCCCGGCAGTCATCAGCTGCAGGTAATCGACGATTACCGCTCCAATGTTGTGCTGCATTTTCAGGCGGCGGCATTTGGCCCTGAATTCGAAAATGGAGAGCGCCGGTGTATCGTCGATAAACAAAGGGGCATCGTCGAGCACAGCCAGTTTTCGGTGGAAATGGTCCCATTCCCAACCTTGCAACCGGCCGTTTTTAATTTTTTCGGAACCTAATTCTGTTTCCGAAGCAATTAAACGGTTAACCAACTGAATGGATGACATTTCGAGTGAAAAAACTGCAACCGGGACTTTATGGTCGACAGCCATATTCCGGGCCATTGAAAGGACATAGGCTGTTTTCCCCATCGAAGGTCGGGCTGCAACAATAATTAAGTCGGTTTTTTGCCAGCCCGAGGTAATCCGGTCCATCGCAGTAAATCCACTTGGTACACCGCTAAGTCCATCTTCACGGTGCGATGCCGCTTCGATCAGAATTGCCGCTTCGCGCAACAAGGGTTTGATGGGTAAGGTTTCTTTCTTGATATTTCCTTCGGCAACCTGAAAAAGTGCAGTTTCCGAAAAATCAATCAAATCGTCCACATCGATGGTGTCGTCGTAGGCTTTGGTCTGAATTTCAGAAGAAACCCGGATCATTTCGCGCTGCATGAATTTCTGTGCAATGATGCGCGAGTGAAATTCGATGTGGGCGGCCGAAGCAACACGTGAGGTTAATTGAGTGATCATCAACGGACCACCAACCGCTTCAAGCAGGTCTTTGTTCCGGAGTTCCTGGGTTACCATCAGCAAATCGACCGGTTTTTCGTGGGTCGAAAGGTATTTGATAACCTCGAATATTTTTTGGTGTTCTTCCTTGTAAAAACTTTTGGTATCAATGATATCGGCAACCGAAATGTAGGCGTCGCGTTCGAGCATCAAAGCTCCCAGAACAGCTTCTTCCACTTCAATTGCCTGAGGTGGTATTTTTCCGTATTGAGCGTTGATTTGCTCAATGGTCATTTTATTTTGCTGCTGGTAGTTCTTTTTTTCCGGTGCCATCTTAACTTAAGGATTGTAATCTTTCGGTTGTTTATTCGCTGCATCAAAGTTTTTTTTTGCAGGGATTCAAAGGTATAAAAAAAGGAGACCTACAGGCCTCCTTCGGAAATTAAGTTGTGAACAATTTTAACATTTGATGATACATAGGCATCAGTATAAGTTATAGATAAATTCCGGGGCATTTATCTATAATCCAAATTATTTCCGACTTTTGATGTTAGTTTTTGTGCGGTTATTTTTTCGGAAATACCAATCTAAACTAAACAAAGCTGCGATAATGATAATTACCAAAACAAAATATAAATCTTTTCCTGAAAACAATGGTTCAGGATCTCCAATACTAACATAACCCAACCAATAGTGTGGGTGTGCAGTTAACGGATCAGAAGTCTTAAGGTGATTTAATTTTGCCATTCTTAATGCGATATCTTTTCTTTTACCTTTCGATAAATAATTATAAAAGTCACCCATAATTTTTGAACCAGCCTTATCTTCAACCTGCCACAAGGTCATAACTATTGAAGGACATCCAGCATAAATAAATCCTCTTGCCATACTCATTACACCTTCACCTTTCAGCAGTTTTCCGGTACCTGTTTCGCATGCACTTAAAACAGCAAGTCTGGCGTTCAATTTCATATTATAGATTTCATAGGTATTCAGGAAACCATCATCTGAAGCATTTTCATCTGGTGCAGAGAATACCAATTTTGAATACATAGGCAGACTGTCATTAATAATTGTATGCATAGCCAAATGCAGAATAGAATATTTAGAAGCATTCTGTTTAAAGGATGTTTCCTGAGCAAATGATCCAATATATGTTTCAGAATGAATATGTTCAGAAATCAGGTTCACCTCATGGGCTGCAGCAGACAAGGGACTAAAATAATGTTTCTTCAAACTTTCGGGATCAGTTCTTGCAATGGTTGAAGCATATTCCGGAGCAAAGGCAAGGATCTTTTTTGAATTCGAATAAACAGGTTCGAAAAAATCATAAAGCAATGTGGCAGAATAGGAATAATTAATAGCATAGTCGCGAATTAAATAATTCAAATTTCTGAAATTCATTATGCTGGTGTCGGGTAATTCAGTCAAAAGAGCATCAAATGGAATATATGAAAGTTTATCGTGAGGGATTACAGTAATATCTTTACCACTAATTTTTGAAACAACAGGCTTTAATAACTTTTCATACAACCGATAACTTGCGACTGAATAATCCACATAATCTTTCTTTCGGGTGTATAAGTAATTCGGATTTGTTAAAAAATCAAACACCGTTTGAATATCTTCGACATAGCTGCGATTTATCTTTTCCATCGAAAGGTTTACAGAATCTTTTGTAATAACAAATCGATAAAGTTCACCAACATCATTATTTTCATCAGGTTCAATGGTATAGTATTCAACCAAAGCCTGACGGCCACTTAACTTCGATTGTATTTCATTAATACCAACTACTTTACTTTCGTATTTAAAAGCATAATAATTGGGATAATCTTTTTCAAAAGAATCAATCAGTTTGTTATATTCTTCGTTATACTTGAATATCTTGGAATTAAACAAATTTACTTTGGGCGAGTCGGGTTTTTCGGCATGAATCTCAGAAATTAATAATGAAGTATAAGTTGCGATATAACTTTTCAAATCATTTTCACGGCTAATTAAAGCATCCGGAATACCTCCAAATTCTTTGGCTTTCATCTCTTTTACTGAAGCTAATAAGTTAGAAGACTTACTTCGTTCACTGAATTCAAATGCTTTTTCAATATATTCAACTTTCCGGGTTTGTTTGTAAAGCTTATAGGAAATTTTTATAGCATCATAAAAAGTTGATTGTTGATTTTGAGCTAAAAAATATTTGCTGTCTTCATTTTCAAATCCAATTTGTAAGCGATGAATGAGATCAACTGCACGGGAAAGAGCATTTAATCCGGCTTTATAATACATAATCGAATTTTCCTGATCAAACTCAGATGAATAAATATCGGCCAGTTTTTCCATCACAATAGCCTTTTTCTTTAATTCATCCACCATCTGAATCTCTGAGAGAATATTAGTTAAAGGCGGATTTACCAATGGATTTGGATTGTCAAAAGAGTCTGTTAGTGCAACGATTGAATTCTGATAATATTGAATCGCTTCTTTAAGGTCTTTTTTACGTTGAATTCTAAATTCATCCATTTGCCTGACTTCCAGAGTCTTCATATAGAAATAATCTCCAAAACTGGATTGAACATCAGCATAGGTAATACTTTTCTCGCCATAAAATTTCATGACAATTGCATTGGCTTTTTGTGAATAAACCAATGCTTTTTCAAATTCTTTCTGCGAAATAAGAAATGAAGAATAGGCCAGATATTCAGAAATCAATTCGACGTTATTGTCACCATATAAATCAATCCAACTTTTAATTGCTAATAGATAATATTTCTCTGAGAGTT
>JBASYJ010000183.1:0-6058 GCA_049277435.1 Prolixibacteraceae bacterium | reverse complement strand
AAATATTTTGATTCATGGATGCAACGGCTCCTCAGTCAATTCGAGCTGATTCATAAAAAGCTTGACCGGCTGGATAAGAAAGACATTGTAATAAATGATGAGACTCTGTTGGATAACCAGGATTTATGCCTTCTTCTGAAAGTTAGCAAACGCACCCTACAGCGTTTTAGGAGTCTTGGGAAACTCCCGTACAAGAGGATTGGAAAGAAAACTTACTATATGGAATCTGATGTTCACAAATTTATCCAAAATGGCTTCAAGTCGTTTGTGGATTAATTTCAAGCACAAACAAGTTACGTTGTTTTAACTTTATAGTCCATAGTGATTTCTTACTTCTGCCACTTCAGCAACTTTTCTTCCCGTTTCCGATTTGAAATTCTGTGAAACAGCTTGATTATTTTTCGTATTTCCAAGTGCAGAATTCTCTCCAATTGTCATCTGAATCTTCCTCTCCAACACAGCCAAATCACTTTTAAATTTTCGGAGTTCATCTTCCTTTCGCCACAGGCTGTTCACAACTTCCTTGAGGACAGGAATATCGTTCGCCGCTTTCTCTGTAAGCCGTGCCTGATTGTCAATTAAAAATGGAATACGTTCCAGAGCCTTCAAAAAACTGGTTGCCGCTAATTTAGGTTCTTTGGCAATGTGGCCATTGTTGTAAGTGTATGTGATTTCACTTTCTCCTTCCACAAAAAAGCGGTTTTCTTTAAAATCAAAACCATCTTTCATGCTCGCTTCGGTCTTAACAAGGAGATGAAACCCATACAGGCTCCCGATTTTTCTGTATTCTTCATTGGTTCGGGCGCTTTCGCTGATTTCATTCAGTTTTACTCCAATATCTTTTGGGTCTGAGCCTTTTATCCCGTCCAACTGAACCGGGTTAAGAATGTTCCCTAATTCATCTTTCTTAATCCTGCTCACAAGCGAATCCCAGTCTTTTTGCATTCGCGAAACCGTCTCTGAATTTTTGTCAATGCTTTGCTGAATATCTTCCAACCGGAAACCGGCAGATGATTTACTCCGGTTAAAAGCCTGTCGTTCGCTTTCAAGCGCAGTAATCTGTTTTTCCAGTTTAGCCTTTTCCAATAAATCAGTATTGCCGGAAAGAATGGCAACATACTCCGAAAAGTTCATGCCCGATTTCTCATCCATACTGCCCTCGTCGATGGTCCTTTTCCCAAGGCTGTTATTTTTTAACTGGCGGATGAAAAGTTGCTTGTTATGCAACAGGTTGAATTTATACGAATCCAGACTTTTCTCAACCGCATAAATAATCACATCCACCTTATTATCCGCAAAGAACTTGGCAATCTCGTTGCCTTTCCGGATGGCTCGTCCTTCACGTTGTTCCAAATCCGATGGCCGCCAGGGGGAATCCAAATGGTGAATGGCTATCGCCCGTTTCTGGGCATTAACACCAGTCCCCAGCATATCCGTCGAGCCAAACAGTACGCGGATACGGCCTTCGTTCATCGCATCAATAATGTTTTTTCGCGCATTCTCTGTTTTGGCCTCCTGAATGAACCGAATTTCGTGAGCCGGGATACGATGGTCTTCAATCAGCTTCCGTTTTATTTCGCTGTAAGGTGTCCACTCGCCGGGCTTGTAAGTCCCCAGATCAGAAAAAACAAACTGGGTTCCTTTATAATCGCTGTACTGTCTGTAATACGAAGCTATCTGCGCAGCACAATGCGAAGATTTATTATCCACATGGTCATCGTAATGTGGGCTTATCATCCGCATATCCAGAGACATTTTTCGGGCATAGTCGGTTGCAATCAGCATTTTTGCTTTTTCTTCCTGTTCCGAGAGCGGTGCCCGTCCAAGGATTGTTGCATCACCATTTTTTGCAAATACAACCAGTTTTTGAATAAACTGTTCCTGCTGTGGGGTCGGGGGTATGTTATGCAGGATTTCAGTTTTTTCAGGACGGTCAATTCCAATGTCTTTTGCAGTCCGGTAATCGGTAATTTCATTGTAAAAAGCGGCCAGTTCCGGAACCTTGATAAAATACCGGAATCGTTCTTTCTGGACAATCTCGTTGGTTACCGAAAATTCGTAATCCGTTGTCTTTTTTGCATAAACGGCAGCCCAGGCATCGAAGGTTTTAATCTGCTGGCGTTCTATTTCTTTAGGGCGGAGGTATTTAAACAGAAGGAATAACTCGGTCAACGAATTGGAAATGGTTGTTCCCGACAAAAAAGTTGCTCCCAAATCTTTACCGGTTCGCTCCTGAATAGTCCGAATGGCAAACAGCATATTGAGGGCCCTCTGGCTGCCCTGCGGGTTTCCCATTCCGGCAACCCTGTCGTGACGGGTGTTGAACATCAGGTTTTTAAACCGGTGGCTTTCATCAATAAACAAATGGTCTATACCCATCATTTTAAAGTCAACCACGTCATCTTTCCGGTTTTCAATATTGTAGGTGATGGATTTCAGAGTCACTTCAAGGTTTTGCTGTCGTTTTATCAAGCCTTTCAGCATTCCCCGCGAAACTTCGCCGCCTTGTTTTCTTACGATATCAAGATTTTCTTCCACGCTGTCAAGCTCTGCCTGCAAAATCTGTTTTTGCACTTCAGGCGACTGCGGTATCATCCCAAATTGATCGTGGGTCAGGATAACCGCATCCCAGGAGTTGTTTTTGATTTCATTGAAGATTTTCATTCGTTTGTCAGGGCTAAAGTCCTGTTTCCCCGGATACAGGATTTTGGCATGAGGATAAGCAGTTTTGAAAGTTTGGGAGATTTCGTGGATATTGGCTTTCAGTCCAACGATCATGGGCTTATTGGCCAGTTGCAACCGTTTCATTTCATAAGCGGCGCAGCACATAATCAGCGTTTTGCCTGAACCCACTTCGTGGTCGCATATACCGCCACCGTTTTGTTTCAGCATCCAGATGGCATCTTTCTGGCTGAAATATAAGCTGGGGATACCCAACGCTTTCAGGTCAAGGCCGGGAAAGGTTTGGTGTGAGCCATCGTATTTGGGGCGCACATAACAGTTGTAGGTTGAGTTGTATAAACCGGACAGGTTTTGTTTGAATGCCGGGTTTTGTTCATTCAACCAGTCGGTAAAGCCGTTTCGTATTTCGTCTATTTTGCTGTTTGCCAGTTGGATGGCCTCGCCGTCCCTGACTTTTACCTCTTTGTCATCAACAACAATGTTTTTGGTGATGTCGGGTGTTGTATTCAGGAGTGCATGTTTCATCAACGCAATTCCGTCGTACAGGCGGCTTTGCGATTTCACAGCATACTTCTCGTAGATATTGGCATTGGTAAACTGAGCTCTTACCGAAAATTCATCAACGGACTCCGAATAATGAATATCGACACCCGTTTTAAACAGGTGTGAAGCGTACTGGCTATAAATGTTTGTCGGAATCCAGCGTTCCCCAAAATTGAAGTCCAGTTCTTCAAAAGGGATGGGGTGGGGAATGGCATTTTGCAATGCTTTAAGTGATTCCTGTGCGGTGATATCATTGGGTTGCCGTGAAAGATAACCTTCAATGTCACTGACTTTTTCGACTACATTTCCGGCAATAAATTTGTCGGCTACTTCATAATTCCGGATGAGCGGGTTAAAATATATCCTTCCGTGAAGTTCCAGAACCAGTTCTTCCCGGCTTTTTTCTTCCAGCAGGGACAACATGTAGTCCATTCTTACTTCTCCATACCTATTCAGCGAGGCGGCAAGCGCTTCTTCTGAGGTTTCCACCCGCTCCAGTTCTTTGGCGTTAAAAGCAACCGGCTGATGGAAAATATCGGCTTTTACCAGTTCCCCGTTTACACCCCGCTCCAGCGCCAATACTTCGTTCGCTCCGGAATCCATTTTCAGCAATCCAAGGTTTCTGGGGTCGTTCAGATTTCCATACCTCCTGATAAAATCATCATAATAACTGTTCAGAAGGTTGCGGTTTGCCGCATCTTCCTTAAAACTGACGGCTTCATTGTTGTACAATTGATGGTAAGTGTCCCTGATTTGAATAAAAAGTAAGGCTTTTGATTCCTGTCCTGGGTTCAGTTTCAACTGTTCAAATGTTGCCGTTTCTCCGTCACGTTCTTTTAGGAATCCAAGCTGGTTTTGGTCTTTTACCAGTGAACCTGTTTTATGGTGATTGTATAATTCCCCGTGAAATGCTCTGATGTCAGGTTTTGAGGAGACGATTTCTTTGGTTTGTTTCCCGTTTAACAGGGTTGGTTGCTCAAACAGGTTTAGTTGTTGAGCCTGGGGTTTTGTGGTATTCCTTTTCCGGTTGGGACTTTGCTGGCTACGTTCCTCCTGGCTAAAGCCAAAGAGATCGTATAAAGTGAGTACCGGTTCTGTTTGGTTTATCCTGTTCTCAATTTTGTCGGGTACTGATACCGTTATTGATTTTTTGCCGGAAGCGGTTTGCTGAAATAAATCAACATCGAGCTTTTGCCTGAAATCTGTTTCAAGCATTTTGCGCATATCCGAAGCAATTCCCCGGATTCCGTCTTTGTGAATAAAAATCTGTGCTGGTTTTCCATACGGATCGGTATCAACAAATCCTTCGGTGTGCACCACTCGTTGCAGATTGTTGAAATAGTTGTTGTTGAATACTCCACTGGAAAGCTTCTCGCTTCGGATAAAATCTTTCTCTTTGGGTGTTAACCGGTTTTTCGCTGAATCTTTCTGAAGGATAATCAAATCGCTGCCCACCTCGGTTCCGGCATATTCGCTGAAAAGGTTATTGGGTAAGCGAACTGCTGAAACCAAATGGGCATTATCCATCAGTCGTTGGCGCACCGCTTCGTTCTGTGGTGAGTTCATTACTCCCTGCGATGTGATAAATGCCAGAAGCCCGCCTTCGCGAAGCATTTCCATCCCCTTTAGGAAGAAATAATTGTGGATACTTCGGGAAGCCTGTTGTTTTACCTTGTCCCTGTTTTTTAAAAATGTAGCATCAAAAGTTGCTACATCTCCAAACGGGATGTTGGAAGAAACCACATCGAAATGGTTATTGTGTCGGCTTTCAATCTCTTCAAACCCGGCAACCCTGATTTTATCTTCCGGATAAATCTTGGATAGTATCTTGCCGGTTAGCAGATCCTTTTCAAAACCTGTTACCGAGAGCCCCTCATTCTGATTTTTAAATGATGAGATAAATACTCCCAATCCGGCTGAAGGGTCAAGAAAGCTTCCGGGAGATAGGTGGTTTTGTTTTAACGTTTCAGCAAGAACCTGTACGATTTCAGGAGGCGTATAAAAGGCGGTCATGATGGAATTTTTCAGGCTGCCCGCGTATTGTTTGTACTCTTGCTCCGACCGGGAATTCCATTTCAGCACATCATGTAATTCGGTCACCAAAGGGAACAACCCAACTTCCGAGTTTGGCCAGTAAGCAATGTCAGACAGGCTTTCAGCCGGGTTGAGAATACATTTTAAAGCCCCGAACCCGGAATATCGTTTCAGGGCTTCCTGTTCTTCAATTGTCGGGCTTCGTTTCTCCCTTTCAAGCTGAAAGACAAGTTTTATTGCCTCAATATTGGCCCGAAGGTGTTTTTCTTTATTGAAGCTCATGGTCTTCCAGCCAGATTGAGATTGTCCCGGTCAACTCGTTGTATAATCCACTAAACTCCGGGCTAAAAGCAAAGTCATCTGTCAATTTGTATTTTGAGAAAATGCTTTCGATCTGGGGAAGTATTCGTATGGCAAACTCTTTAGCCAACCCCATCGGAATAACTCTGGAGAATTCATTCCAGTGGATAGTAACCAATGTGTCGTGCTTCGAAAAATGAAGACCGTGATACAGGTCTTTGAGTGCCAGGTCTTCAGCTTCCTGCTGGGTGTGCCCGTTTTTTATTGCTTCTGAATAAGTCTTTGAAGCAAGGTCGCTGCGGGCATTCAGCAAGTCTGTATTTTCAGTTAACTCCGGATGGCTTTCATATAGAAAATGTAAAAGCGACAGTTTAAACCAGGACAATTCCTGATAGCTATTATTCATGGCTGTTTGATTTTAATGATGAAACTTAGATTTGAAAAGACGCTCAGGTTATTTCCCGAGCGTCTTGGATTAATCGAAAGGCAATAATTTGCC
>JBASYJ010000182.1:0-18686 GCA_049277435.1 Prolixibacteraceae bacterium | reverse complement strand
GGATGCACAACATTCTCGATCGTCCGGTGGCAGTGAATGGTCAGGTGGTTATTCGCCCGATGATGTACATTGCCTTGTCCTACGATCACCGCGTCATCGACGGAAAAGATTCGGTTGGATTCCTGGTCAAGGTGAAAGAATTGCTGGAGAATCCGGAACGACTGCTGACTTCAGGAAGAAATCCGGAGGAAATTTTACTCGGATTATAAAGAAATATTTTTCGAAATACGATAAAAGCTCTTTTGGTTTTCCGGAAGAGCTTTTTTTATTGCCGGATGAATCAACCGTTGTGCCCGATTGATTTAAAATCCTTAAATTAGTTCGATTACTAATTCTTCCGGTTTCGTCATATTAAAAATGAAGACTATGAAAATTGGCTTTTTTCCCATTCTGGTTCTTATTCTTTTAGGTTCATGTTCTTCAGGAAAAATCCCTGAAACCACGCATCATTCGAACTTTCATACAGTCAGTACCGATCAGTCAGCCTTTGAACAAACGGAACAGGTTTACATTCCGATTTACAGCGATATTTATTACGTCGACTCCAAACACACTTTCCCGTTGACTGCCACTTTGAGTGTCCGGAATACTTCATTTAAAGACAGTCTCTACCTGTTTTCAATCGATTATTATAATTCCGCGGGGATGAAGATCCGCCGGTATAATACATCAACACTGCTTGTAAAACCGATGGAGTCGGTTGAGTTTGTTGTTGAAAATAAAGATGATACCGGAGGTTTGGGAGCTAATTTTGTTGTGGAATGGGCTGCCCGGGCTGGTGCTCAACGGCCTTATTTTCAGGCTGTCATGATTGGGACTTTGGGCCAGCAAGGCATCTCATTTACTACCGAAGGGATTGTAATTCAGCAATAAAGTTTTTCTATTCCCTGATGAATTTCTGCGCCTGAATTGTTTTTCCGGAGGAAACAGTCAGTAGATAAATTCCGGGGGCTAAATTTCCAATATCAAGGACTTGATCCTGATTCGTCAACGTGCAGGTTTTTAAAATTGCTCCGGAAATGGACCGGATTTCAACTGACAGCGGATCTTCAAAACCCATTTTTCTTTTTAGCCTGAACGATCTTCGTTAATTATAACTTCCAGGCAATCGTCGTCCCACCAGCTTTGAGTTGGAATGGCATGATCATCCGATAGCATATCGTCGGTAACTTCAACCAAAACATATTTTCCCAGTTTGTGTCGTTCAGTTTGCTTACCCCAAATGTGTTCCAAGCCAGATGTTTCCTGAAGGATCTTTTGCAATGGCATACACGGTATCACAAATCAATCCATCTGCACTTGTATAGCCGGTCCAGTCCGATTTGGTGAATTCGCTGCGATGAAAGGCCGTTCCACCACTGGTTCCATACCATTGCGAATTATCCGGATTTATCAGGACTGCATAAACGGTGTTCGATCCCAATCCATTTGACCAGGGTAAACTCACAGTAGTTGTTCCTGAAATTGTGTCGGTAAATTTAAATTTCGACATCCCTCCGCCTTCTGTTGCAGCATAAACAAACCCACTTCCGGAAACAGCAATTCACTGATTCTGTATTTCGAACGTATTTCTTCACCGGTCCTGCCCAAAAACCGGTTCCATTTATTCTGCTTCAGGATCGACAAACCTTTGGAAGTTCCGATAAACTTGATTTCATTCTGATCGATGGCAATTGCATGGACCGTATCCGATAATAATCCGTTTTCGGTGCCATTGTTGCAGGTGGTCGTCTGGGCATTCGACACTTTATCAAAAGTCGACAATCGGGTATTCGAAGCGATCCGGATTTATTCGGATCTCCTAAAAGTTCGGTGGCTAGATTTGCCAGTTTTCCTTAATTTAAAGCCTGTTCAGCGGGATAGGTTTTCCATTTTTTCCCATCGAAACTTACCAGTCCCTGATCAGTGGCTATCCATTTTGTTCCCCGACTGTCGACGATAATTTTATGAATAATCTGTGAAGGGAAACTGAATTCTTCGTTTAACGGAGTTTCTTTCTGGCAGGCGGTAAACAAAATAATCACCACTGAAATCATCAGATAAATTTTCCGGAGGTCATGCTCATTCCTGAATTTGAAATTTGATGTGAATTGAATTTATATTCCTGAATCCGGTAATTTATTCGGATTTGTTAAAAATGATTTTTTCAGTCCATAGCAGGTTTCCTGAATTCTTTTCCGAAAGCCGGATCAGATAAATTCCTTTCGGCAATTCTGCCCCGTTTTGTGAAGTTCCTTTCCAGATATAGGTTTTGTTTATTGTCGCCTTAAAAACCTGTTGTCCCTTTAAATTAAAAATGTTCAGGCTTAAATCCTGATCTTCATTTACATCGATGCGGATGCTTTTGGAAAAGGGATTGGGGTATAAGCTGTAGTTGACCAGTTTCCGTTCCGGACGATTGGTGGTGATTTCACTCTGGTAATTATCCGTTGCAAGAGCGGTATAACTGATCAGCTCGATGCCGTTGCCGGTTTCCAGATTCCGGCTGTATTGTTTGTCTGCCGCGTTATTCCAGTGTTCGTAAACGCCCAGGCTTTTCATCATTGAACCATCATTTTCAGGATCGTAAGATACGCCAGTTGGCCAGTTGGCGGGATCGGCAGCCTGAAGCATGTAATCATCGGCACCAATCATGTAGGGGTACTTTTCGCCGGATGGTTTCGAGGCGTATTCGGTCAGTAGAAAATCATAGCAAACCGATTCGATGGCCACCGCATCCTGCGATAAAAACAGGGAGGACGGATAATCACCGTTAAATGGGGCCATCTGCCATTTTTCGAGCCAGCCTTCCCAGCTTTTTCCGGCCCAGAGTCCATCAACCAGATAAAGCAGCGTTTTCCCGCCCAGTTCCTGATGTCCCATGTAATCCACCATGTGGCGGTATTGTTTTAATCCCGGTTTGTTTGCCGGAAGGCAATAATGCATGTAATAGGCCGATTGATTTGCAGGATCGTCGCCACTGTGGAGAATCGAGCCCTGATGGTTTTTTGCTGCCAGCGTGATGCCGCCTTCGTTGTGCGTTTTCAGGCAGGGCATGTTGATTAGATAAGACGCATCGAGGTAGTGCTGTGGAAGCGAAGCTGTTTCCTTGCCATCCGAAAATTTCAGAACCTGATCGGCTGACGGAACGGTTTTTTCACGACCGTTTCCGCCGTTTCCATCGACATAATGCACATTTGGAAATTCGGAATAACACGGATTAAAGTATTCGTCACGAAACTTCCTGTAATTGTCTCCCAGCCAGATGTCTTCCTGGGCCACACCAACTACGTCGATTAGCTGCCTGAGCAGACAAATCACCAACTGCGGTGATGCATCGATGCGATTGTAACCAACATTGCCGCAGCAGGAATTGGTAGTATTTATTTTCACCGCAAACTTTTCGCCCGGTTTGTAACCAACCGAACCTTTTCCATGGTTGCTGTTGTAGTATTTAAAAATTTCGTTCCAGGCTTCTTTGATATTCGCTTTCCCGCCAATTCTCCGGATTCCTGAAATCAACATGGAATCCACGATCGTTTCGTTGCAGTTTTTGTCGCTTGCCCAATAGTCAAATTGTTTGTTGGTCATGTCCTTGTTTGTCGCCAGCGGATTGTAAATCCAGGCAACCCTTCCGGGGAAAATTCCATGTGCAATCCCAATTGGTTTATTTGGCTGAAAATAGGACGTGTCAACCAGTTCGAATTTTGCTTCGGGAGAAGTTACCTGAAACGAGATTAAAAGCGACACCACAAAAACGAGCGCAAGTGCACCTTTCAGGAAAAATAATTTGCCCCGGTTATTCCTGAAAATCCAGATGGTGGATGCCAGGCCGATTAAATAAATTACAAATGCCGACATGAAGGGAGCCGATGCCCGCATGCAGGGGTATGTTGCCCTGCTGGGTTTGGGGATAACACGGAGTAAAAACCAAATGGTTGATCCAATGCCTAGAATAAAAAATGAGAGTTTTAAATTGCTATACGAAGCGAATAGCTTTTTCTGTTTAGTATTCATTGTTTGTGGTTTAGGCGCTCTAACAAAGGTAATATTTATCGATTGGTAGACAAATCAGGCTTTTTTGTCCTTTGTTTTTTGCTACCCAAAACAGTTTTTCAGGGAGGAGAATTTAGTTGATAAAAATATGGAAAATGAAAGATAATCAGGGCATATTTAAACTGAACCTGAAGCCAGCGGAGCTGAATTTTCCGTTTTCGAAACCAGCCACTGCTTCAATATTCAGGAGTAAAAACAGGTTTTTTATTCCGTAGCCTGTTTCCACATAATTAATTGTTGCGGGTGTAGTCAGATAATTCACGAATAGGTTTTCTGAAATTGATGAATTTCGGAAAACAGGCAGCTGTTTCAGAATTAAACGTCTGGTTTCCCAGTTGGTGTGAACTTCCAGAAATCGTTTGGATGTTGAATTCCCGTAAAAAGGTAAAAGCCGGAAACTGTTTTCGTAGGATGAAAACAGAAAACCGGTCGACTGATTATTGAAATGCTGAAAATCCTCAAAATAGATTTTGGATGAATTCAGGAATGAACCTGCAGTGATTTTATAGCTAAAATGATCTTCGATTCCGAAATCGATTTTTTGCCTGATTCCGATCGTTGCCTGATCGAACCGCGAATCGCTTCCGAGAATGCCTGAAAATCCGCCCCTGTAGCTCACCATATAGCTCGGATATTTGCTTCCGGCATAATTTTTTACCCCATTCCGGATGCGGTACCGGTTGTACGGCGTGTATTCCAAAACCAACTGACCAATCAGCGACTGGTGGTTTTGCAGCTGCCAGTCGGCCAGGCTGTTGTTCACCGGAATATTCGGCATGATTTCCTTGTTGTCGTATTTAATGAAAGAGTAGGTGGAATGATTTCGCAGCGGACTATTGTCGCTGTAGCTTATTCCCGCATTCAGGTTCAAGCCGTTGGCCAGATCTCGGCCCGCCATTAATTTCAGGTAATCGCGCCTGAAAAATCGTTTGTAATTTTCTTTCAGCCAAAGGGTATAAAAATCATTGGTAATGGTCGAAAGGCCATGACTTTGGTTGTAATCCAGCGTGGTACTGCCGCCTTCCAAACCAATCCAGCTGTTGGTAAGTCCATCGGTTCGTTTCTGAATGGCCAGGGTTGCATCCGGTTTTTTTCGCGCAAACGCATAGGCGAGGAGTGGATTTATTCTCAACATCCGGCCGGTGCTGTCGGATTGCTGATAACTGAATGGTAACTCGACCCGTAATCCGTCAACCGAATTAAACGAAAGCGAACCGGGATCGGTCAGGTTCGGGATCGAAAATCGTTTGTAGGAACGGATTGAATCGATGGAATAATCGTACGTTTTGCCCACCAGCAAATGTTTTATCCTGAATTTTCGTTTCGAATCGCGAATCGAATCCTGGTATTCCGGAGTAGCGGAAACCCGGATAAACGAATCTTTTTCAGCAAAGCTCGACCGCTCTTTTTCGGTTAGCGGAATCGGCCGTAATTTTGCCCAGTAAGCCGTATCGTTGTTCACCTGTTTCTGGCTCACCTGAAAAGCCGACTTTATTTCAAGCGGTTCAGGCGGACTGTTTCGTTTGGCTTCTGATTCGATCAGCCGGTTCAGTTTCTTTGTTTCCCGGTTATTCAGATCGGGTTTTTCCATCAGGATATTCATGCGTTGCTGTGCTTTTGTCGCTTCTTTAGCCTGAAATTCCTTATTTTCAGTGATTATCTTGTCGGTAATTTGCAGATCTGCATTTTGCATTTCCTTAACCTTATCCAGAAACGTGTGATCCAAAGCCGGATTCAGAGTCGTTTTGTAATCGCTGATTGAAGCCACATAGCGGTATTTCATCTTCAGGCCCAAACCGGAGAAATTCATATCGAAATCGAGACTTACCGGCATCCAGGTATTTTTATTTACTTCGGCATATACCTGATGGACCTGAATATCAGTCATCGGAACATGCAGAAAAAGATCGGCAGAATGAATGTTCCAGAATAAATCGGCAATGTAGATGTATCCTGAAAATACATCATTCCCCTTTATTTTAGGAGTTACCCGAATTTTATTAATTGTCCGGCCCTGATCTTCAAAAACACCATCGAGCCTGAAATTATAGGCTTTCATTGCATTTTTACCAACCGGCGAAACAACGTCGTATTTTTCAGCATCATACAGGTTATTGGTAATCATTCCCATGGGCGATGTGTTGTTTTGTTTCCCGGATGACCGCATGGCCAAAACTTTTTGTTTGACCTGGTCAGGCAGTTCAAAATCGATCTGACTAAGCGTTTCCAGAACAAAGGGCTGGTTTTCTTTGACACCGCTTTTTTTCATTTGCTTCCTGAGCAGAAGCGGAATGTTTTCAAGTACGCCCGAACCTTTCAGGTAAACTTTGCAAGAATATTTCGAAACCTGTTTCTGGTAATATGGAGCCAGGGCAATGGCCCGCCGCATGATGTAATAGGCAGGATCTTCGCCCGAAGCCAGTACTTTTATCTCCGGAATCCGGTAATTCTGAGTGCTTAACCCGATGTTGATTTCCAGTGTTTTTTTGATGATACTGAGTTCCCTCGACTCGGTTTGATATCCCAGGTACTGAAACAAAACCTTCCAGTTTCCTTCCGGAAGTTTCAGTTCATAATATCCATCGGTATTGGTAGACGTTCCTGTGGATAATTGGGGAACGTAGATATTGGCAAAAGCAACAGGTTCGCCAAGATCATTGGTAATTCGTCCACGAATTCCTTGTGAAAAGCCTGAAATGACTGACAAACAGATTAAATACAGCGAAAAGAGAAGTCGAAAACTCATGCAGAGATCTGGTTTGTAATGGGATTACCAAAAATACATAATTTTGGTTCGCTTCTTTAATGTGATATGTTAAAGTAACTTAAGCTTTTTGCTCTTTGCTCACAGCTCTCTACCCTTTGCCCTCTGCTCCCTGCCCTCTGCTTTATGCCTTGTGATGCTGATAAAATCTCACCCAATCAATTTCGAAACGATGAGGCAGACTTCCGTTTGGTTCGTTCACCAAGATCGAAGCCGCATTCAGGTGCAAAGTATGTGAAGGAATATGCAGATCGATTTTCAGCATTTCTCTGCCGTTGATTTTCCAGATGAGTGCATTCGAAGTCCATTCGAGCCTGAAAATATAGAATTCACCGGTTTTTAATCCTGAAATACTTTCGCAATCGGCATGAATCCCGCCATTTGATTTGGTGAGGGTGCCCAGACGATTTTTGGCGCCCATTTCAAGCAGATTAATTTGCGGAGATGTTTCTTCGCCCAGTAAATAAATGGCATCGACCATGTCGGCCGAAGGTGAATATTTTACTTTTGCTTCCAGAATTCCGTGGTTCCACCATTCGTTAGCCGCAGTCGAAATAATTCCTGAAGTATATTCAAAATCCTGTGGCACAAAACCAAATGGAATCCGCCATTGCATTCCGGTGGCTTTTTCTTTGCGAACCTCAATTTTTAACGATTTACCATCGGTAACAATATTTTTACCATCGGTAAAGGCATGTAAATCGCCCGGCTGCGAAAAATTTTGTCCGAGTGTTTGATTGGCCCAGTGCGATTTTGTGATCCATTTTTCCGGATCAAGTTTTTGCGAATCAAAACGGTCTTCAAAAACAATGTCCCATTTTTTGAAAAAATCAAAGGCATTAGAATTTTTGTATTTCAGATAATTGATCAGCTGAGGCATCTTTTGCAGTTCGGCAAAACGCTTTTCCTGAACAGATTCTTCGGTCTTTTCCCATTTTTGTTTGTCTTCGAGGTAAGCTACTCGGGCTTTAAATTCTGCTGATGAAGTTATTTGCTGAAGTTCTTCCAGTTTTTTTCGTTCTGCAGAATCTTTCATCCGCAGGTAGTTTTTATAGGCTGAAGATTTCTCGAATTGTGCTAAAAATTTGTTGTCGGCAGAATCATTCAGTTTTTTTAATTCAATGAATCGTTTTAAATCTTCCGATTTTAAGGTTGAATAATATTTCTGCAATTTGCCGTTTCGCTCCAGTTTTTTCAGGTCTTTCAATTGTGCTTCTTCCTTGCTGCCTTTTAAAGTTAACAGTTGAAGTTCTTTTCTCTTCTGTTTGAATGTGGCAGAATTTACCAGCATTTCCAGGTCCTGATATTCTTTTAACAGGCTGGATTGCTCAAAATCGCAGAACTGGCGGTAATCCTGTAGTAATGCTTCGTGAGCTGCTTCAATTTTTGCAGTAGGTTTAATTAACCCAAAGGTGTTGGCTATGAATATTTTAAACGACATAATCGACTTTTTTTGGTCTTAAATTCGAAGTTTTAAAAATAGCAAATAAAACAAACCGAAAAACTAATTTAGTTCTCAGCTTGAAAAACGTTAAATTCGATAGAAAATTATTGCAGGATTAAATTGTAAATTTGTTTGTCTGAAAATGCTATAACTGAATTCTTTTAGACTTCAGCTGCAATTTGTCCGAAATCTACCAAACAGCTAAATCTTATTCCATGAATAACTCCGGAAAATTAATTTTTACACTCCTTTTAGTCATACTTTTCAAAACAGGTTTCAGTCAGAATTTTCTGGAAACTGAATATAAACCGAAACAAACCTATATTTTGCTGGCACATCCAACGGTTCAGAATCTGGAAACCATTCATTTCCTTTTGGAAAATAAAATTCTGGAGCTTGCAAATACCGAGTTTGTTGGGGTCTATTCTTCAGAAGAAAATTACGATTTTTCAAAATCAATTGCTTTGATCCAAAAACCTGAAATGCGCGGATTCCATTTACAAAAAGTAGATGGAGAAGAAAGCCCCAACCATATTTTCCAGGAAAACGAATGGTCTAAATCATTTAAAAAATTGTTCGACTGTTCGGTAGGAATATTCTTTTTTGGCGGGCCTGATATTCAGCCCGAAATCTACAAACAAAAAAATCTGTATTCCGAAGTTACCGATCCGAACCGGCATTTGTTTGAACTAAGTTTCCTTTTTCATTTGCTGGGCGGAAATCAGGCTAAAGATTTTATTCCTTTTCTGAACCAGCGGCCCGACTATTTTGTGAGCGGTTTCTGTCTGGGGATGCAAAGTATGAATGTTGCTACAGGAGGAACGCTTACCCAGGATATTCCGGCCCAAACATACAAACGTGAAAATCCTGAAGATATCCTGAAATTGAAAAAGGAACAGCTTCACCGAAATTACTGGCAGGAAATTTCGAAAGACACACTTTTAATGGGAATCAATTTTCATCCGATCGAATATACCGCTCATCCATTTTTCCTGAAAAAAGTACAGGTTAAAAAGATTATGAATCCGGTTGTTTTAAGCAGCCATCACCAGTCGATCGACGAACTGGGAAAAGACCTGATTGTTACTGCAACTTCCATGGATCTGGAAGTTATTGAAGGTGTGCAGCACCGGATTTACCCCAATGTGTTTGCTGTTCAGTTTCATCCTGAAGTTCCGGCACTGTATAAAGAAGGTAAAAAGCTGAAATTTGCACCTGAAGATTCACCTAAATCCTATTTTGAAATCCTTGGACCTGAAAGTCAGGAATTTCACCGTAACTATTGGCTGGCCATCTCGAAAGCCATCAAATCATCAATCAGAATGCGAAAAGTGCTGAAAAATTAGAAAGTTTTCTTTTCAGGTATTTCATCATTCAGTCAATCAATCCATCAATCCTACAATTCGTGTCAGGAAAAGTTCTATTTTTGCAGCTTCAAAAAAATTGGTGCGATGAGTAATCAGAAAGAAATACGCAGAAGAAGAACCTTTGCCATTGTGAGTCACCCGGATGCCGGAAAAACTACCCTGACTGAGAAATTGTTGTTATTTGGAGGAGCAATTCATGTTGCAGGTGCGGTAAAAAGCAATAAAATAAAAAAAGGGGCAACCTCCGATTTTATGGAAATCGAACGTCAGCGAGGAATTTCGGTTGCAACTTCGGTTATGGGTTTCGAATACGACGGTTACAAGGTTAATATTCTGGATACTCCCGGTCACCAGGATTTTCAGGAAGATACGTTTAGAACCTTAACGGCCGTTGACAGTGTAATTATTGTGATTGATGCCGCCAAGGGGGTTGAACCTCAGACTGAAAAACTGATGAATGTATGCCGGATGCGTAAAACTCCGGTTATTGTTTTCATCAACAAACTCGACCGGCCGACTCAGGATACCTTCGAATTACTCGACGATATTGAACGGCAACTGCAAATCAACATCAATCCTTTAAGCTGGCCAATTAACAACGGGCCGGAGTTTAAAGGGGTTTACAACATATTCGACAAAAGTCTGAACCTTTTCAAGGCCAGTGTTCAGGATATTGAACCAGGTATTTCGTTTGATGACCTGAATAGTTCTGATCTCGAAAAACACATTGGCGATGATGCCAAAAAACTTCGGGACGATCTGGAACTGGTGTATGGCGTTTATCCGCCTTTCGACCACCAGGAATATCTGGCAGGAAACCTTGCGCCTGTCTTTTTCGGAAGTGCACTCTATAATTTTGGTATTCAGGAATTGCTGGATGCTTTTGTAAAAATTGCTCCCTGGCCACGTAGTGTTCAGACCGAAGAGCGTGAAATCAATCCCGAAGATGATAAATTCAGTGGTTTCGTGTTTAAAATTCATGCCAACATCGATCCAAATCACCGCAGCCGCATTGCATTTGTGAAGGTTTGTTCCGGAAAATTCATACGAAATAACATGTACAAACAGGTTCGGACCGGAAAAACATTTCGGATTTCGAGTCCTACCGCATTCATGGCATCACAGAAAGAGATCATTGAGGAAGCCTTCCCCGGAGACATTGTTGGCTTTCCCGATAATGGATCTTTTATTATTGGCGATACCATTAGCGAAGGGGAGGACATTCATTTCAAAGGATTACCCAGCTTTTCTCCGGAATTGTTCCGCTTTGTTGAAAATGCCGATCCGATGAAGACCAAACAACTCAATAAAGGAGTCGATCAGTTGATGGATGAAGGTGTTGCACAGTTATTTACCAGTCAGTTTAATGGCCGGAAAATTATTGGAACCGTCGGTCAGCTTCAGTTTGAAGTTATTCAGTACCGTTTGGAGCATGAATACAATGCCAAATGCCGTTTCGAACCGCTTCAGATGTATAAGGCCTGCTGGATTCAAAGCGATAATCCGAAAGCCCTGACTGAATTTAAAAGTCGCAAACATCAGAAAATGGCTACCGATAAACGTGGCCGTGATGTCTTTATGGCCGATTCATCGTTTATTCTGGATATGGCTCAGGCTGAATTCAAGGATATTAAATTTCATTTTACCTCAGAATTTTAAGACGCAAGTTTGCATATAAGTCGGGCCAGACCTGATTTTCTGCCTGATTTGTTAGATTCATTTTTGTATTTTTACAAAAAAAGGTATCGCTATGGACTTATTTGAAGGAAATTTATTTACCTATGTCATCCTGCCTCTTTTAATCGTATTGGCTCGTATTTCGGATGTTACGATTGGTACGATCCGCATTGTAATGGTAGCCAAAGGACAGAAAATGATTGCTCCTGTTCTGGGTTTTTTCGAAGTCTTGATCTGGTTGATTGCCATCAGTAAAATTATTGAAAACCTGGATAACTGGGTTTGTTATGTGGCATACGGACTTGGTTTTGCCCTTGGAAATTATATCGGAATGATTATCGAGGAAAAAGTGGCAGTTGGAATTGTTCAGCTTCAGATCATCACCCGTGCCGATGCCGCTTTACTCATTGAAAAGCTTAAAAAATCAGGCTTCGGAATTACGCATCAGGAAGCACATGGGGCGATTGAGGAAGTTTCTGTGATTTATTCCATCATAAAAAGAACAGAATTGTCGCAAATCGTGGAGATCATCCGGACCTACAATCCGAATGCCTTTTATTCGATTGCCGATGTCAGGTTTGTAAACAAAAATCTTTATTCTGAAATTAATCCGCTGCATCGGTGGCGCAGCGGAAAATGAAATTTTCTCAGCATAATTCCTGAAAAATTGCCCGGTTGGAATAACCCTGAAAAGTTGTTCGTTATTTTAGCTTATTTTTATCCTGAAGAAGTTCGCATAAAACCGAAATGACGACATCAGCAACGGAATTCCCATGGTGATGTAAATCAGAGCCAGGTATTCTGCAGAAACCACTCCTGACTTCCGGAGAAATATGCCTCCTGAAATCATAAAACCCATCATCAGGTAACTTTTAAAGTTGAAGAAAGAGAACGCGCATGGTCGGTCCGGAACCAAATTCTGAATCCGGTTCACGTGTTTACGGGATATTTTCTGAAATAAAAGGAGGAAAAAAAGGATTCCTCCAACCAGACAAGCTGTAATTTTCAGGATTTTGTATTCAGGATAAGCCTCCGAAAACAGATACCCGCGAAGAAGTAACATCCCTCCTGCAAGGGTCCAAACCAAGGCTGCTATGAGTAACAGGTAATTCCTGGGAACCCGAGGAGTTAACGATCTAAAATTCATAAACCAATTTTTTAAGTTGCAAAGGAATAAAATATACCTGTTGAAAAAAACAGAATGCGATTGATAGGTATCAATAGCTGCAAAATGAATTTGACTGTCGTTTTTCGGATTTATTTATTGCGAAATTGATCATTTCCAGTCGTTTTTTACAATGCTAAACTATTATGAATTTTAGTCCGGATTTGCCTTTTTTTCAAAAAAAGAAGTTCGACTTATAAATAAAATTGTGATCTTTGTCATACTTTAATTGTAAGTCAAATTCGTAAAAATAATCCCCTTAAATCAGTGTAACATGTTTAAAATCCAGACTTTAAATAAAATTGATCCACAAGGATTGAAAATTTTTCCGCTTGATAAATACGAAATCGCGAGTGAGTTTTCAAACCCGGATGCAATTATCGTTCGTAGTCAGGCCATGCATGATATGGAATTGCCTTCAAGCCTGTTGGCTATTGCCCGTGCAGGAGCCGGGGTAAATAATATTCCAATCGATAAATGTACCGAAAAAGGCATCGTTGTTTACAACACTCCCGGAGCAAATGCTCATGCAGTAAAGGAAATTGTTTTAGCCGGAATGCTTTTAGCTTCGCGCGACATTGCAGGTTCAATCGAATGGGCAAAAACTTTAAAAGGAAAAGGAGCCGAAGTTCCCGGAATTGTTGAAAAAGGAAAATCAAATTTTGGGGGAACGGAAATTCGTGGTAAAACGCTTGCTGTGATTGGACTTGGTGCAATTGGGGTTATCGTTGCCAATGCTGCTCAGGCCCTTGGAATGGAAGTTCTGGGTTACGATCCTTACATTTCAGTTTCTCATGCCTGGAAATTAAGCCGGAATGTAAAAAAAGCCGAAGGCCTGGAGTCATTACTTGCCAATGCTGATTTTGTAACCTTGCATATTCCTCAGATGCCTGAAACTAAAGGTTTCATTAACCGGGACAAGCTGAAGATGATGAAAACCGGGGTGAAGATTCTGAATTTTTCCCGCGGAGGTCTGGTAAATAATCAGGACATTCTTGAAGCACTTGAATCAGGAAAAGTTGGGAAATACATCACCGATTTTCCTGAAGATGAATTGATCAACGTTAAAAATATCATTGCGATTCCTCATCTTGGAGCATCAACTGAAGAATCTGAAACCAATTGCGCGATCATGGCAGTTAATCAGGTAATCGATTATCTGGAAAATGGAAATATTGTGAATTCAGTGAATTTTCCAGCGGCTGAAATGGAACGGAATGGTGGTACCCGAATTGTAATTGCCAATAAGAATATTCCGAAGATGGTCAGCCAGATTTCTTCGTTGCTTGCGCACGAAGGGTTGAATATTTCGAATATGCTGAATAAAAATAAGGCAGAAATTGCCTACAACATTATCGATATTGACGGAGCAGTTCCTGAAAGTATTAAAGACATGATCTCTGCCATTGAAGGAGTTATCATGGTTCGAATTCTTCCGGCCAAATGATAAATGTCCGTTAAACATTTATTTATTACCCTGCAAAATATGGTGTATTTGCTATATTTGCAGGGTAATTTTTTTGCTTCGGAAATGTATTATTCCTGCAATTAACTATCTGAATTTTAAAAGTAAAACTATAATCTACTGTCAAATTAATTAAAATGGAAAAAAATCTCGTAACAAAAGCAGCTGATAATGTTCGGATTCTGTCGGCAGCGATGGTTGAAAAAGCCAAATCCGGTCATCCGGGTGGTGCCATGGGTGGTGCCGATTTTGTAACTGTACTGTATTCAGAATTTCTAAATTACGATCCAAGCGACATGACCTGGATTAACCGCGATCGCTTCTTCCTCGATCCGGGCCACATGTCACCCATGTTATATTCCATTCTTGCCATGTCTGGTAATTACAGCCTGGAAGAACTTTCAAATTTCCGTCAGTGGGGAAGTCCAACACCGGGCCATCCTGAAGTTGAACCTGCCAGAGGAGTAGAAAATACATCCGGTCCACTCGGACAGGGTCATGTTATGGCTATCGGTGCTGCTATTGCAGAACGCTTTATGGTAGAACGTTTTGGCGAAGTGATGGAGCACAAAACATACACATTCATTTCTGATGGTGGTGTTCAGGAAGAAATCTCGCAGGGTGGCGGACGTATTGCCGGTTACCTGGGATTGAGCAACCTGATCATGTTCTACGATTCGAATGACATTCAGCTTTCGACTGAAACAAAAGATGTTACCAGCGAAGATACTGCTAAAAAATACGAAGCCTGGGGCTGGAAAGTTGTTACCATCGATGGAAATGACGCTGACCAGATTCGCAAAGCATTGAAAGATGCCCAGGCTGAAAAAGAAAAACCAACCCTGATCATTGGTAAAACAATCATGGGAAAAGGTGCCATGAAAGAAGATGGTTCGAATTACGAACGTCGTTGCGAAACACACGGTATGCCATTGGGTGAAGCCGGAGCTTCTTTCGAAAAATCTATTCTGAATCTGGGGGGAGACCCAAAAAATCCATTCGTGATTTTTGATGATGTTCAGGCAATGTTTGATACCCGCAAAAAAGAACTGATTGCCTTGGCTGCTGAGAAAAAAGCGAAAGCTGCAGCCTGGGAAAAATCGAATCCTGAATTAGCTGCTAAACTGGCTGGTTTCTTCAGCAAAGAAGTTCCTGCATTCGACTTCAGTAAAATTGAACAAAAAGCAGGTACGGCAACACGTGCTGCTGGTAGTACTGTTTTGGCTGCTTTTGCCGGAAAAGTTGAAAATATGGTCGTTTCTTCAGCCGATCTTTCAAACTCTGATAAAACCGACGGATTCCTGAAAAAAACCAAGGCATTCACCAAAGGTGATTTCTCCGGATCATTCTTTCAGGCCGGAGTTTGTGAATTGACGATGGCTTGTATCATGAACGGAATGGCTTTGCATGGCGGTATTATTCCGGTTTGCGGAACTTTCTTTGTATTCTCCGATTACATGAAACCAGCTGTTCGTATGGCTGCCTTGATGCAGTTGCCTGTAAAATATGTCTGGACTCATGATGCTTTCCGCGTAGGAGAGGATGGTCCGACTCACCAGCCTGTTGAGCAGGAAGCACAGATTCGCCTGATGGAAAAACTGAAAAACCACCACGGCAAAAACTCAACGCTGGTACTTCGTCCGGCTGATAGCGAAGAAGCTACAGTAGCCTGGAAACTTGCTCTTGAAAATATTGATACGCCAACAGCTTTAATCCTTTCACGTCAGAATATCAAAAATCTGCCATCGAAAGGAAGCCGCTATGAAGAAGCTCTTCAGGCTGAAAAAGGTGCATATATTGTTACTGATTCTGAAGGTATTCCGGATGTAATTCTTCTGGCCAGTGGTTCCGAGGTGGCTACTTTGGTTGAAGGTGCGGTTTTACTTGAAAAAGAAGGCATCAAATGCCGGATCGTTTCTGTTCCTTCTGAAGGATTATTCCGAAACCAAAGCAAAGAATACCAGCAAAGTGTACTTCCTTCAGGAGTTAAAAAGTTCGGTATGACCGCCGGATTACCTGTTAATCTGGAAGGATTGGTAGGCGCTGACGGAAAAGTATTCGGTATGGAATCTTTCGGATTCTCTGCTCCATACACCGTACTTGATGAAAAACTTGGATTTACTGCTGTAAATGTTTACAACCAGGTAAAAGAAATTCTGGCTTAGAAACCGGAATCCTCAGATATAAAAGAAGGCAGCTCAATCGGGCTGCCTTCTTTGTTTTTATATTTTTAAGATTTATACTCCCTTACTGTTTCCACCTGAATTCTTCCATTGGAAAGAATGTGGCCATTTGGTAGTCTGTGGAGAAATCTCGGTGTGACAAGTGTGACACGAAGTTTTGTTCCGTGGCGAAGCACCGGCATGTTTTTCAGTAAAATCCTGAATGGTAGCGTCGCCGCCACGTGAACTTTTGTGGCAAACACCACAACTTCCTATTGATTTCACCGGATTGTTGGAACCCTGATATTGCATGGCCTGATAATTATCTTTAACGTTCAGCGAAGGGATCATGGCATGCGGACTGCCGTGGCAGGCAGAGCAAAATAAATTCCCGTGTCCATGTCCGTTTCTGAAAAGTTCGGTTCCGGTATCCACTCCGTCTACGTTTTTATGACAGCTTACACAATTTGGCTCATCAGCCCAAGGCATTCTTCCGGCTGCTATTGTAGAGGCTACATTCGCCATGTCGCCATGACAGGTGGTGCAATTACCGTTTGCCGAAGTATGGCGTGCACTGCGGCTGCATTTGGTGGTCGCACCCGGGTGACAATCATAACAGCTGGCGCCTTTTGTTGCATGGGAACCATGTATTGCCTGAGATAGAAATTTGCCGGAACTACCCGGAGTTGTTGAGCCTAGTGCCGGTGAACCGTGACATCCCGCGCAAAGAACAGGTTTGCTTGTCATCAGTTTTGTTCCGTGAGCCTGATCATGTTTTGCCAGAATGTCGTCGAATGCATTGGCTCCATGGCATTTGGCACAGTTTATTTCATCAGATGTTGGTATGACAGTTTTTGTTGTTGCCACAATTTTCCCTGAAGCATCTTTTACTGTAATTGTTGCCTGTTGGTATGGATCTTTAATTCCGGAATCATAAACTGGCACCACAGGGATACCTTCTGCACTGAAATATCCGGTCTCAGCTTTCATTTTTCCGGATAAGCCATTTCCGGTCAATCCAATATTTGGCGCCAGTGTAACTCCAAAGAGTTGCTGGGCATAAGTCCAAAACTGGCCATAATCTTGTTTCCCGGCTGAATAGGTGTTGTTGTCGATTGAGTAAGAGACAGTTAATCCTGATGTTACAACAGTTGGAACTTTGCCTCTTTTTACGACCTGTACTTTCAGGTTGTTGTAAGGAGGTAAAATTACCAGTTTGTCATATGAAGGATTCAGACAATGCATCCCGAGATCATTCCACGCAAAAACCACATAGGTGCTGGTGCCACCCAAAACTACACTGGTTGTTTTTGCCGATTGTGCCAGGGGAGTATCTTTAAGCCTTTGTTGTTCTTCATCGTACCTCTTCGAACATCCCCAGATTACCAACAAAGAAAGCAGTGCCACTTTCCATTTTGACTTCATCTTTTTCATCTGCTAAAATTTTATATGGTTCATAACTTAAATCTTCCCTTTTTCAACCATACGCAAATGTGAATGAAAAATAGGTTTTATTTTTTCTACAGATTGGTGGAGTTGATTTTTATCAGCTAGGCTAAAAAATGCCTGGACACAAAGGAAGTATGTAAGTATCTGCATATATGTCAGTATACAAAACAGATACAAATTTTAGTCAGAAAAAAGTCGTGTTTTTTTACCAGTTAATTTAGATTCAGGATAAATAATTTTTGCAGAATAATGCACCAATAGTCCTTTTTGGTCGAATTTTACAGACGAAACTGTTGGCACAGAGTTTGGTTTTGTTGGACATTGTTTCGGTGCGGCGGTTTTTATCAAAAACAAAAGACTGCAGGGTCAATCCGCAGGCTTTTTCTGGTATTCTTAAATTTTCTCAAAAATACTCTAATATTCGCCGGTCACATCAGTTAAAACTTCATAACCGGTTTCGGTGATTAAAATTGTATGTTCGAATTGGGCCGATAATTTTTTATCGATGGTCCGTGCGGTCCATTTGTCAGTTTTATCGACGACTGTTCCGGCGCGTCCTTCATTAATCATCGGTTCGATGGTAAATGTCATTCCCGGTTTCATCAGCGGACCGGTATTCCGGCGCGAAGTATGATCAATTTGTGGTTCTTCATGGAAATCAATTCCTACACCATGGCCGCAAAATTCATAAACAACACCATATCCTTTTGCTTTGGCATACTTACTGATTGCAAAACCGATGTTGCCAAACTGGTTTCCAGGCCTGACCTGTTGAATACCCAAATTCAGGCAATGTTTGGTAACCTCAATCAATTCGAGCGCTTTGGCTGAAACTTCACCGATGGTAAACATTTTACTGGTGTCGCCATAATAGCTATTCAAGATGGTTGTTACATCAATGTTCAGGATATCTCCATCTTTCAGAATGGTATCTTCAGAAGGAATTCCGTGACAAACGACTTCATTAAGAGATATACAACTCGATTTTGGATAGCCAGCATAACCCAATGTTGCAGGAATTGCTCCGTTTTCACGCATATAGGCTTCAATTTTCTGATCCAGAAATGCGGTTGAAACTCCTGCTTTTACAAATGGTGCAATATATTCCAGTGTTTGCCCGGCCAGCTTACTGCTTTTTCTGATCCCTTCAATCTGTTC